>JAFLJT010000258.1 GCA_022712855.1 Pseudodesulfovibrio sp.
GCCGGGGGAACCGGTTTTATAGGTCAGGCTCTGGTCAAGGAGCTGAAGGAACACGGTTGGGAAATCGTGGTCTTGTCGCGTGCGCCCGGCAAAGTTGCCGAGGTGTTTGGCTCCGGTGTCATCGGTATGCGCTGGGATAACGGCGACTGGCCGGACATGCTTGGGCCGGAAACCGTCATCGTCAATCTGGCGGGTGAGAACATTGCCCGTGGCCGATGGAATGCAGCCAAGAAACAACGAATTTTAGAGAGTCGGCTGGAGGGGAGTGATCGGATTATCCGCGCTGTCCGGCTGGCTGAGACCATGCCCGCTGCGTTCATTCAGGCATCCGCCGTGGGCTATTATGGCCCGCAGGGCGATGACCCGGTGGATGAGGACACCTCGTCCGGCTCCGGCTTTCTGGCCGACGTCTGTCGCCAGTGGGAAGCATCCAGCACCGAACTCGAAGAAATGGGCGTTCGCCGAGCGATTATCCGCACTGGCATGGTGCTGGGGCATGGTGGTGCACTGAGTAAGCTGCTCCTGCCATTCAAGTTCTTCATGGGCGGTCCTCCCGGCAACGGATTGCAGGGGGTTCCCTGGATCCACATGGCCGATCAGGTCAGCGCGATACGTTTCCTCATGGAAAACGAAAAGACGAGTGGTGCCTACAACCTCACCGCGCCAACACCTGTGCGTTTCCGCAAATTTGCCCGTCTTCTGGGCGAGACCATGAATCGGCCATATAAACTGAATGCACCGCCCTTCGCACTACGTCTGCTCTTTGGCGAGATGGCCGACGAAGTGCTGCTCGCCGGACAGTTGGCTCTGCCCAAACGATTGCAGGAAGCGGGGTACAAGTTCAAGTACCCGGACTTGGTCGGGGCACTCTGGGATCTGGTGCGGGTCTAGGGAAGCACTGCATAATTGTCCGCTGGCGTCGTTGCTTCAAAAAGTTCAAACCCTCACGTACAGGAAGTACGCTTCGGCCTTGAACTTTTTTCGCGCCTACCCAGCGAACAATTCTACAGCACTTCCTAAAGAACGAATTAATCAGCGTTTCCCTAGCGGTCAGGCAGCCTTAATTTCGGTATTCTCCCGGATCACTTGAATCAAAACGTACAGTCGTTTAAGAAGAGTGATCGACGGGGATATTTCGCCGAGTTTTTATCGCACAGGAGCAGCCATGGGTGGGAAAGTACTGATCATAGATGACGAAGAAGGCATCCGCTTTTCCCTGCGCGGTATTCTCGAAGATGAAGGCCACGTCGTCACCGAGGCCGAGTCCGGCGAACTCGGGCTGGAAATCATCGGCACCGACATCCCGGAACTGGTGTTTCTCGATATCTGGCTGCCCGGCATAGACGGCCTTGAAGTCCTCGACACCATCGTGGAAGCGCACAAGGGGCTTCCGGTTATCATGATCTCCGGTCACGGCACCATCGAAACTGCGGTTACGGCCCTTAAAAAAGGTGCCTTTGATTTTATTGAAAAACCGCTCTCGCTGGAAAAAGTCGTCATCGCTACCCGCAATGGATTGGAATTTTCCCGCCTACGTCAAGAAAACCTCGCCCTCAAGACCCGTATCAACTCCGAGCAGCCCGCCAGCCTGACGGGTGAATCCCAGGCCATCGAGAGTCTCAACGACGTCATCTCCCGTGTGGCTCCCACTGAATCATGGGTTCTCATCACGGGTGAAAATGGTACGGGTAAAGAAATTGTCGCTCGCTCCATCCACAACCAATCCGGCAGAAGCGACAAACCGCTGGTGGCCGTCAACTGCGCCGCTATCCCGGAAGAACTCATCGAATCCGAACTGTTCGGCCACGAAAAAGGCGCGTTCACTGGTGCCGACAAAGCGCAGATAGGCAAGTTCGAACTGGCGGACGGTGGTATTCTTTTCCTCGACGAAATCGGCGACATGAGCCTGAAAACACAGGCAAAAATTTTACGTATTCTGCAAGAACAATCCTTTGAACACGTGGGCGGACGCAAGACTATTACCGTTGACGTACGCGTCATTGCGGCCACCAACAAGGAATTGCTCAAGGAAATCGAGGTTGGGAACTTCCGCGAGGATCTCTACTATCGCCTGAAAGTTTTCCCGCTGGAACTGCCGCCCCTGCGCGACCGTATTGAAGATATCCCACTGCTCATCAACGACTTCATCGACATGCTGGTGCGTCAGCACGGGTTCAAGCCTATCTCTTTTGTCCCTGCTGCTCTCGATATTCTTCAGGCATACCCATGGCCCGGCAATGTGCGTGAACTCAAGAATTTCGTTGAGCGTATGTTCATCATGCACGCCGGAGACTTCGTCACACCGGAGCGACTGCCGCCCGAATTTCTGAGCGTTGCCCCGGCTAGGACGACCTCTCCAAGCTCTGTTGTTTCCGAAACAGCAGCAGACCAAGGCTCTTTCGATACGCTCATCGCTGGTGGCCCCGCCGACCTCAAGCAGGCCCGTGCCGACTTCGAAGCGCGGTTCCTCGAAACCAAACTCAAGGAATGCGACGGCAACATATCACAGCTCGCCAAGGCCGTCGGCCTTGAACGCAGCTCCCTCTATCGCAAGCTCAAGGCGTACAAAATCCAAACGGATTAA
>JAFLJT010000219.1 GCA_022712855.1 Pseudodesulfovibrio sp.
TCCATTGCTCCTCCCATAAATCAAATCCTCCTGTTAAATTGTTTGGCAGAAGCATACCCCCACTATTTCACCCAAACCGATAACGGGCGTCACAGACCCCAAAACAGGCGAAAAAAGCATAACTTGGACACTTGACAGGGTTTTGAGAGGGGGAGGCCCCCAGCCCCCCCCCATCCCAACTCTCCCTCCTAAACTTTTTGTATGCGCATTCGCGCGTGCGGTGGGTTGCGATAAGCTGTGCGGCTTATCCATTTGGGTTTCTTTTAAGGTGAAAACGGATTTAAGGCAGTCTGTTGCCTTTTCCTAAAACAACACCCACGGTTTGAGCCGAAAGAAGCGGCGCACAGAGTCCCGATAAGAAGGACAAAGAACGAACCGCTTCTTTCGGCTCAAACCGTTAACCGGCACGGCAGGAACACAGCCTTTGCGTCCCTGCACCCTTGCCCGCAGGGCAGACAAAAAGTTTAGGAGAGTCCAGAGAACCCTTTTCTCAAAGGGTTCTCTGGTCCCCCGGAAGGGGCGCCCCGGAGGCCGCCGGAGGCATCCAGATCAACGCCACACCAAACAAAAAAGCTCGCAGTTTCCTTTGGGGGAAACTGCGAGCTTACGTAGCTGCTTGGTCGATTGGTTTAGGGTGCGGCGGGCAGGGTGAAGATGAACGTTGACCCTATGTCGATTTCTGATTCGACCCAGATTCTTCCGCCGTAGTGTTCTATAATCTCGCGGCAGATGGTGAGTCCGAGCCCAGTACCTTTGGGTTTGTCTTCCATGGTATCGGTTCGGGTCTGGTGGAATTTCTCGAAGATTTTCCCTTGGTCTTCGGGATGGATACCGAGTCCTGTGTCTGTGATTTCGATACGCACTTGGCCGAATCGGGGGAAGGCTCGAACGGTGACGGCTCCGCTTTCGGTGAACTTTCCGGCGTTGTTGAGCAGATTGATGAGCACCTGCTGCAGCCGGTCGGCATCTGCGATGATGGTCGGTAATCCTGGGTCGACTTCGGTTACCAGATCGATATTCGGGTTTTGGGCGAACATTCCTGTTACGGACTGGACGGCCATATCGAGTGTGTCGGACATGTTGAGACGTTCGTCGCGCCAACCCATCCGGCCGGATTCGATCTTGTTGAGATCGAGAACGTCGTTGATGAGCCGCGTAAGGCGTTCGCCTTCATGACTGATGATGTTGAGATTTTCCTTGATCCGTTCGCCTCTTTTGAGAAGCGGTGCGGACTCAATGGCCAGCGGCAGGAAGTTCTTGGAGAATTCTTTGTGCAACAACTTGGAGAAACCGAGAATGGACGTGAGCGGTGTGCGCAGTTCGTGAGAGACGGAGGAGAGGAAGGCGGACTTCATCTCATCGAGTTCACGTAAACGCTGGTTGGCTTCTTCGAGTTCGCGGGCCTTGTTGACAAGATCTTCGGTGCGTTCGCGGACGAGTTGTTCCAGATGACGGTTCAGGTCAGCCAGATCTTGTTCGGCTTTTTTTCGGTCGGTGATGTCTTCGAGGATACCTTCGATGAAGATGAGCTCTCCGGCATCGCCGTAGATGGCGCGGGCGTTGAGTGAACCCCAGATGGTCTTGCCGTCGCGGCGGTAGTATTCTGCTTCGAAACGTTTGACTTCGCCGCGCTCGCGGACCTGTTCGTAGAAAGTTTGCATGGAGTCCGGGTTCACCATGATGCGTGAACCGAGGGATCGGACATTGGAGAGAAATTCGTCGAGGGATTCGTAGCCGAAGATACGCGCCATGGCCGGGTTGGCGCGGCGGAGTACTCCGTCGGGCGTGGCCTGGAAGATACCTTCGATGGCGTTTTCGAAGATGCCGCGATATTTTTCCTCGGCTTCCTGTAGGGTTTTGTTCATGGCCTGAAGCTTGTTTTCACGCCCTTCAATCTCGACGGACATTCGCCGGAATCGTTTGGCTATATCGAGAAGCTCGGCGTGATAGACCTCGCCAAATTCGTAGGAGAAGTCACCTTTTGAAACTCGGGCGATACCTTGTTGCAGGACCATGAGTGGCTTGTTGAGGAAGACACGGAGGAGCAGGCCTGTGATGGCGAGAATGACGGAGATGGCGACCACGATGATGAGAATGGAGACGAGCATTTGTTCGTCGAGCCGTTTTTTGTCGCGGGCGAGGGTGAAATCTATTTCGGCGCGGCCAATGGTTCGGCCTTCAAAGACGATAGAGCGGACTTTGCTGAAATCAGCCTGGGTGCCAGAGAATTTTTCGTGGGCAAAAACGACTTCATTGCGGGAGCCATAGATACGGATGCCTTGAACCATGTCGTCGTGGGTGTACACAGAGCCGATGAGGCGGGCGTTGTCGTAGTCGAGGTTCCAGATGGGCACGGCCAGAATTTCGGCCACGCTGGTGATGGTGTCTTCGCCTTTTTCTTCGGCGGTATCCCACATCTCCTGAGATTGCTGCCAATAGATGTATCCACCCATGGCAGTCGCGACAATCAGAACGATAACAACCAAACTGGCCGTCAGGTCGCGTGAAATGGACCGATTGGAGAAAAAGGGACGTTTGGTTCGTGTCTTTGATGGACTCATCTGGTTTCCCGCGAGCGTGTGAAATTAGATATAAGCTTTAATTATAAACGAATAACCTTATTTCTACACGACTCCCTACATGGTGTCACCCACGTTATAATGTATATTTCCCCAACAGCGCATTTATTGTTCCGTTTTCCTTCAGCCGCTTGATGGATTCGGTTAAACGACGCTTCATATCATGAGTTGAGTGTGTCCTGGAAAGGAAAAGACTGCCTTGCGCAACGGAAAGAACAAGAGGTTTTCCAAGTGCGTGTTTCGGAATGTGATTGTTCTTGGCCGTGAAAGAAAGGCCGAGCATGGGGCCAACGACAGCATCGACCCTTTTTGCCAACAACATTTTGAGGCTCTGCGAGTAACTTTCAGTGGGATAGAGAATGATACCGTTCTTCTTTGAAATGCGGTCATCATACTTGGCCCCGCGAACAGTTGCCACCGTCTTGCCCCGCACATCCCTGAGAGATCTGAAAACTGCGTCGGCACGTCCGAAGAGAACGGTTTCCATGGGCAGGACCAGACCGAGGTTCTCGGCACTGGTCTCAATGGTCGGATTGGGGAACATGATGACGACATCCGCATTACCGTTCTGGATATCTTCCACGGCCCGAGCCAGCGGGACTATGATGTTTTCCGGAGTGTACCCGGCATCCTCGGCAATAATGTTGCCAAGTTCATAGTTCAACCCCATGGGTTGGTTGTTCTCGACATATCCGTATGGGGGAAGGGCGATGGTTACGATTTTGAGCACTTCTGCAAACGCTGGTGACGCAGTGAGCGCCAGAGTGCAGATGAGACAGATAGTGGTCAGAAACGATTTCATTGATCCCCGCATGGTGGAAGTTGTCGATATTGCACCATAGATGGAACACCTGTTTTTTACAAGAAAACAGGACAATTTGAGCGTGGGTGGACAAAACCGCTTTCAGGGAGCCTGAAAGCGGTTTTGTTGTTCGGATAAATGGGATTAATCGAGTTCAAACTGGTCGCGCCAGTCTCCATCTTCTTGCCATGGGGGCTGCTCGGTTTTGGTAAACAGAATGTCGCCGATGACGAGGTAGTCCATTTCCGTGCGCATGAAACAGGCGTAGGCATCGTGGGGCGTACAAACAATGGGTTCGCCGCGTACGTTGAAGCTGGTGTTCACCACTAGCCCACAGCCGTGCTGCTTATTGAAGGCATTGATTAGTGCCCAGTAACGTGGGTTTGTCGTCTTGCTCACAGACTGGATACGGGCCGAGTGATCAACGTGGGTGACCGCCGGAATGGTGGAACGCTGGACATAAAGCCGTTCGTACATTTCCATGTCGTCGTATCCGTCAGGCAGCGGTACACAGT
>JAFLJT010000100.1 GCA_022712855.1 Pseudodesulfovibrio sp.
GTGCCCCAGACTGTCTTGATCCGTTTTTCATGGCCGGGGAACGGCGCGAGTTTGGCGCGCAGACGGCTGATGTGCACGTCGATGGAGCGGTCATAAACCGCGTAATCACGGCCCCATGCCATGGTCATGAGCTGTTCGCGAGAGAGCGCCTTGCCAGCGCGGGACATAAGCGCCTGCATAAGGCGACATTCGGTGGTGGAAAGTTCCATGACCTCATCATCCACGGCGAGGGTCAGCCGAGCGGGGTCGAGTTCGATGCCGCCAGCGCGGAGGATGTCATTGGGACCAGCTTCTTCGACAGGCTCTTCGACTCGGCGCAGGACCGCTTTCATACGAGCCAGCAACTCGCGCGGATTGAACGGCTTGGGCAGATAGTCGTCAGCGCCCATTTCCAGGCCGATAATGCGGTCTTCGTCTTCACCCTTGGCCGTGAGCATGATGACCGGGACACGGCACTGGCCGCGTACTTCGCGCAAGATGTCGAACCCGTCGCGATCGGGCAGCATCACGTCGAGGATGAGCATGTCCGGGTTGAGGGCATGGATGGTTTCCATGACCTTTGTACCGTCCTCCAGAGAGTCCACGGTAAAGCCGTATCCGGTGAGGTATTCGGTGAGCAGCTTGCGCAGCTTGGCGTCGTCGTCGATGACCAGAACGTGTTTTTCCATGGCTTCTCTGTAACGCCTGCCGGGAAGGAAATACAAGCGTCCGGCCCGCTTTTTACACTTTTTAACAGATTTTTACCGACTGTTACGCCTGGGTAAAACTTGTGCAACGCTTTCTCCGTAGGGTGTGAACCGTCAACACGAAACCTAACCTCAAAGGAGAACGATATGAAAAAGTGTACAAACAAATGCTGGATGCTCATTATTTCCGGCGTCCTGATCATGATTCTGGCAACCGCAGGTTTTGCCGTATCCGGCTTCAAGGGCCAATTCGGCAGGCATCACACCAAGGGATTCGTCAAGGAGAAGGTGCTGTCCCACATGGATTACACCGTGCAGGAACTGAAGCTCACCCCGGCCCAGCAGGTCAAGTACAACGCCATCCGTAACAAAATGTCCGTGGCCATGGACAAGTCTTTCACTCGCCACGAGACCATGAAAACCGCTGTGCATGCCGAGATGGAGAAGGCAAATCCGGACCTCAAGTCGCTGGCCGGAACGCTGAAGAAGGAAATAAAGACTATGCCCGACGTCGTGACCACACAGATCAACTACATGGTTGAAGTCTACGACATTCTCGACGCGGATCAGAAGAAGGAACTGACTTCCATGCTCAAGGAGCACATGGACAAGAAGAACTGCTCATAACCCCCAAGTAGAAATCCTCCTCTCCCCGATCACACGGCGCCCTTCCCCCCGGAGGGTGCCGTTTTTTTATTGAAAGGCATTGATGAAGAGTCCGACCCAACCACTCATGAAGGTCTTGACGGGTTGGCCGGGAAGGCCGGATTGGGCGAGGAATGTTTCGGTGCCGCCGTTGTTCATGTAGCGGCTGAAATGGTCGTAATGTTCTTTGCCCGCAATCCGTTCCACCGTGGAAATGGCCCAGCCTGCGAGACGGGACTGGCGAGAAGTGGGCAAACGATAATCAGCAACCAGAATGAGACCGCCGGGGCGGATTACGCGCACGGCCTCGGCAAGGATCGCGCGGGCCACGTCCATGGGTTTCTCATGCAAGGCGAAGCTGATAGTTGCCGCGTCAAATTCGTTGTCAGAGAAAAAAAGATTGCTGGCGTCACCGTCGATAAAGGTCGCGTGTGGGTGTTTCTGCCGGGCCACCGAAAGCATGGCCGGGGACACGTCAACACCCACCGGGGTCAGGCCTGCGTCTGATGCCATGCCCGCCATAAGGCCAGTGCCGCAACACAAATCAACCACTTTGTGACAGTGGTGCGCAGACAAAGCAGAGAGCATCCCCTTGTGGATGGGGCGCAAAAAAGGACCGATGATGGGATCATACAATGCGGCGAAACGGGCGTATTCATCCATGATAGTTCGCCCCGGTTAGCACTAGTTTAAGTCCAGAACCCGCTGAATGTTCGATGCCTTGATTCCATTAGCCTTCATTATTTCCGCAAATTCACCGGAGACAAACATCTCTTTCATCCTGCGGTCATAAATATCGCGAAATCGGCGGCCCGCGTCCGTAGGTGCGAAAATGGGACGCACTTCGTAACTCTCGATGGGACTCATTTCAAAGTCCACAGTGGGCAGCTTGGATTCAAACATGGCGTCTTTGAGCAGGACGATGTCATCAAGAATATATGCGGCATGTTCTCGTTCAAGCATATGGTAAGCGGAACTGAGATCGTACACCAATTGCGGTATCACTTTGACGGGCAGGAATGCCTGAATGTCAAAACCATGCAGGTACGCAACCTTCTTTCCAGCCAGATCATTGATACCCGCAAAACCTGTCTTTCGCAGATAGGCCGCGGCCAGATCATACGTTGCTATGGTCGCTGTGCCCTGAAGTACGCCCTTCCTGTTGTCCTTGATATCCAAAGTACAATGAATTTCACCACTCATCACACCTTCGATGGCTCGCTTGTACGGCAATTCCACATGCTTGAGAGGGATTTTTTCCGCTTCGTAAACGGCCTTGAGGATGTCGATGATCACCCCGGTTCCATTCTTTTTCACTGCGTGACCGATGGCGGGCATACCAAAGATGCAGGTCGGCACGGCCTTCCACGGATTATCGTCCTGAGCCTGAACAGCCGGAGGGCAGAGCAGAAGGATACACAGAAAGAGGAGAGATATACGTATAAAATGTTTCACGGTTTCACTATCCTGCAAAACGGTTCCAAGATCAAGCCCGTTGCTGAAAAAAGTGCAAAATTGACGCAGGTTGGACGCGAAGGGTTTCGTCGTGGTATGAAATCGACAAGAAGAATTGAGGGAATATTATGAAATTTACCGGCATCAATCTGCTTGATGAACTGGCCAAAGATGAGCTGGCCGAGCTTCGGGCCGTGTTTAATGAACGCGCTTTCAACAAGGGCGAAATCATCTACACACCGGAAGAAGAGGACAATCTCGTCTTCATCATCGCCCGTGGCCGGGTACGCATATATCTTGCCTATGAAGACAAAGAATTCACCCTGGCGATCCTCAGCCCCGGCGATCTCTATGCCACCCATGCAGGGTGCTATATTCAGGCATTCGACGACGCCGCGCTCCTGCTCACGGACGTTCAGTCGGTCAAGTCCATGATGGTTCAGGTGCCGCTGTTCACGCGAACCATGGTCCGTGTGCTCGGGCACATTCTGCAAAATACTTTTTCCATCATCGGCAGCCTTGCTTTCAAGGATATCTACAATCGTCTCATGGACTATATCCTGCGTGAAGCCAAAGAATCCGGCACGCCCGAAGGGGATGGCATCGTCCTCAACCTCGACCTGACCACCGAACAACTTGCCCAACTCATGGGTGCCACACGACAGACCGTCTCCACGCTCCTCAACGACATGGTCCGCGCTCAGCTCATGGAAAAGCGCGGGCGTGGGCAGTATTTCATTCCGAATATTGAGGAATTGAAACGGGCCGCCGGGGAGTAGGAAGCTATTTCTTTCTTATCGTCAGGAATTCATCCAAGAACTTCTTGTCATACATCTCCACCAGATTCGGGGATATCCATTCCTTGTAGGGGTCTCTGTATGCCGTGTCTGGACGAAGAGTGGTAAGGACTCGAGTTATGGCCTGTGTTGCCTTTTTGCCTTCCGGGTTCTTTGTACAGGCGCACCATGCATCGCTCAATTCGAGAGCCTCGGTAATTGGAACCGTCACGACTACACCTTTGGCATCGGCTTTGTCTGACAGATAGGTCGCTTCATCAGGGTACAAGAACATGTAGTCGATCCTGCCTCTCAGAAGCATGTAGAACAACCCTTCGGACACTCCTCTTTGGGGCCGAAGGAAGATGTTGGAGGCCTCCTTGAAATCATTCAGGATTTCAAGGAGTGAATCGGAATATGCTCTTCCTGTAGAGAGGCCAAGGATATACTCTTCTTGATTAAGCATTTCCCTGAGTGCCAATGACTGCGGCTTTCCCATCTCGTAGAAGAGGGATTCCTTCATCGCTATCTGAATATTGTAAAAATAGAAAAATGGGACTTCCGGGAAATACATGCTCTTTTCCCGTTCCTGCGTACGGAATAGGCCAATGGCACAGGTCAGAGGGCCTTCCTTCACATCCTGAACGACCCGTTTATAGTTGCCTGCCATGCTCATCTCGTGGGTGTACTGGCTCAGTCCATCCTGAAGCAACCTGAGCATCGTCGCTCCATAGCCAACATATTCACCATCCTGCATATAGGTGATGGGCGGCTCTTCAGCCACAATCCACTGGATGGTTCCGCCAGCCATGGCAGTCCCTGTCAAAAAGACCACCAAGAGTATCGCCACGATCATCCCGCCCAGGAGATGGCGGCTGAAGTCTGAAGTCATACGATCTCGCCCCTTTGAGAATACAATTCGTACCATTCTTACATTTTCTGCCGGAGAACCACAAGTCTAAGGCTTGATCCACATTATTATTTCCCACTTTCCCTCCCTTTTGTCGGCTAGCCGACATACACCGTGACTATAAGGGTGTATTGACCAAAGCAGAATGAAGGGTTTTCACGTTTTTTGACCCAGTGGAACAGGGTGCTGCCGCTGTCCACAAAACCAGGAATTTGGAGGAAAATATGGCTAAAGAACCGAAACCGATTGATGAACTCACCATTTGGGATGATGCCAAAGCCATGATCCAGAAAGGTCGTGACGAAGGAATCGAAACTGTCCATGAACGTCTGGCGCAACAGACACCACATTGCACATTCTGCGAGCTGGGCACCACCTGTACTAATTGCACCATGGGCCCCTGCCGCATCAGCGAAAAAAAACCGCGCGGTGTGTGTGGTGCTGACGCCGATGTCGTCGTCGCCCGTAACTTCGGCCGCTTCGTGGCTGGCGGTTCCGCTGGTCACTCCGACCATGGCCGTGATCTCATCGAGGTCCTCGAAGCCATCGTCGAAGGCGAAACCAAGGACTACAAAATCACCGATGAGGCCAAGCTCATCTCCATCGCTGGCGAAATCGGCGTTGACACTGACGGCCGCGCCATCATGGATATTGCCCGCGATGTCATGGACGTCTTCTATGCCGATTTCGGTTCCCGCAAAAAGGAAGTCTCTTTCCTGTCCCGCGTACCGCAAAAGCGCAAAGACATCTGGGCCAAGCTTGGCATAACCCCGCGTGGTGTTGACCGTGAAATCGCCGAGATGATGCACCGCACCCACATGGGTTGCGACAACGACGCGCCCAACACGCTCCTTCACGCTGCACGCACCTCCCTCGCCGACGGTTGGGGCGGTTCCATGATCGGCACCGAGCTCTCCGACGTCATCTTCGGCACACCCACACCCAGGATGTCTACGGCCAACCTCGCTGTTATCAAAAAAGACAAAGTCAACATCCTCGTGCACGGTCACAACCCCGTGGTCTCCGAGATGATCCTCGCCGCCGCGCGCGACCCGGAACTGATCGCCGAAGCCAAGAAAGTCGGTGCCAGCGGCATCAACGTCGCCGGGCTCTGCTGTACCGGAAACGAGTTGCTCATGCGTCAGGGCATCCCCATGGCGGGCAACCATCTCATGACCGAACTCGCCATCATCACTGGCGCTGTCGAGGCCATCGTGGTCGATTACCAGTGCATCATGCCGAGCCTCGTGCAGATCGCTAGCTGTTACCACACCAAGTTCATCGACACCGCCAACAAGGCGCGTTTCACTGGCGGCATCCACTACGATATCCAGCCCGCCACCGCGCTGGCTCAGGCCAAAGAAATTGTCGGCCTCGCCATTGCCGGATTCGTTGAGCGTGATCCCCGTCGTGTCGATATCCCCGGCGAACCCATCGATATCATGACTGGTTTCTCCAACGAAGCTGTCATCGCGGCCCTGGGCGGCACCCTTGACCCGCTCGTCCAAGCCATTGCAAGCGGCGACATTCGCGGCGCGGTTGCCATCGTCGGTTGCAACAACCCCAAAATCAAACAGGACTCCTGGAACGTCAAACTGACCGAGGAACTGATCAAGAAGGATATCCTCGTCATCGTCACCGGCTGTGTCACCACCGCCGCTGGCAAGGCCGGGCTCCTGCTGCCCGATGCCATCAGCAAAGCTGGTCCCGGCATCCAAAAAATCTGTGGTTCCCTCGGCATCCCGCCCGTCCTGCACTACGGTTCCTGTGTGGATAACTCCCGTGTCTTGCAGCTCTGTGCCGCACTGGCAAACGCCCTCGGTGTCGATATCTCCGACCTCCCCGTCGGTGCGTCCTCACCCGAGTGGTATTCAGAAAAAGCCGCAGCCATCGGCCTCTACGCCGTCGCCTCCGGTATCTACACACACCTCGGCCATCCACCGAACATCCTCGGTTCCGAAACCGTCACCAACCTCGCCGTATCAGGTCTCGAAGATCTCGTCGGCGCAACCTTCTTCATCGAAAATGACATGGTCAAAGCAGCCAACATGTTCGATGATCGTATCAAGGCTAAGCGTAAGGCTCTCGGTCTGAGCGAATAAACCTATCAATCACGGGGCGGGCGCATATGCGTCCGCCCTGCCATGAGGGATGCATGAAAATAGCATTTGCTGGAAAAGGTGGAGTGGGTAAAACTTCGCTTGCCGCGTGGACGGCTGATTGGCTTGCCAGAAATGGAAAGAATGTTTGGATGGTTGATGCTGATACGGCGTTGTCGCTTGGGTCTGCATCCGGGCTGTCGCTTGAAGAGTTGCCAGAGCCGTTGATCTGCCGCGAAGATTTGGTTCGTGACCGGATTCATGCGGGTGGATTTTTGAATTTGAACCCTGATGTTGGCGATTTGCCCGAAGCTTTGGGTGTGGATTTGCCATTGATTGGCGAACCTGCTCCGGGCGTGACGCCGGGGCGTAAGCGGTTGATTGTCATGGGCGCGGTGACCAATGCTGGTGGCGGTTGTGCGTGTGATGCCAATGCGCTTCTTAAGGCGTTGTTGGCGCACATTGTCATGGACCGTGACGACTGGGTGTTGGTGGACCTGGAAGCTGGCGTAGAACACTTGGGACGCGGTACCGTGGCCCATGTGGACGGGCTGGTGGTCGTTTCTGAGCCGTCCATGCGTAGCTTGCAGACTGGTGCTGAAGTCGGACGTATGGCGTCGGATTTGGGGCTGACCAATCAGGCGCTGGTGATCAATCGGTATATGGGTGGTGAGCCGCCGAAACTGGATGGGTTGCCGCAATGGTCCGTGCAGATTCCGCCCCTCGATGGGTTGGTTGAGCGCCAGATGACGGACGCGTCTGTACTTGGACTGCCTGAGACGGGTGTGCTTGATGCTACCATAGAGAAAGTTCTCAATAAGCTGGGGCTGTAGTCCGACCGGGGATTACTGCGTCGTTGTCTCCTCGTGCCTAGCTCTCAAGCTCACTCTCGGTGTCTTTCAGCGGCAGGCCGAACAGCTGGACACGTTCCTCTTTTCCCTTGAGCTTCTGCTCGCCGAAATCTGTCCATCCCGTCAAATCCATACTCCCTTCAAGATCACTTTTGACACCGCCGGGAATAAGGATGGAGGCACTCAGGTCGCGAGTCATACCTTCTATGCGCGATGCGGTGTTGACCACATCGCCGATGACCGTGAATTCGAGACGTTCGGGCGAGCCGATGATGCCTGCCAGGACTTCACCTTTGTGGATACCGATGCCGACTTCCATGGGTGAGCACAGCTTGGGGGCGAGCTTATCCAGTCGCTCTTGCATCTCTTTTGCACAGTTGACCGCATTCACGCAGGCGGACATATCGCCGTCCAATCCGAAGACTGCGAGGATGCCGTCGCCGATAAATTTGTCGACAATGCCGCCGTGATTGCGAATGGCGTCTACCGCTTCGGTGAACCAGGTGTTCAGATCCTTAATGACCATCTCGGGGGTGTTTGTTTCTGTGCGACTGGTAAAGCTGCGGATATCGCAGAAAAGGATAACCAGGAACTGCATGGAGCCGCCAAGTGAAATCCCTTTTTCTTCCTGCTCCATGAGCCGCTTGGCGATGGTCGGGCTGACTGCTTTGCCGAACACGCTCTTTATACGATCACGCTCGCGCAGCCCGTCGATCATGGTATTGGTATGGGCTGCAATCTCACCGAATTCGTCGCGAGTCAGAGAAGGAACGCGGCTGGTGAGGTCGCCGTCGCGCACTTTGCGAAGCACCCGCGTTTCATTGCCAAAGAAAAGCCGAATGTTACGCGTATAGGACGCTATGGTGTTGAAGATATATGCGCACAGCAGAAAAAGGATGAAGCCAATCTCCACCACGATGAGAAGCTGGGCTTGCATACCATCTTTGGCGAAATCCACCTCTGAGAGCCAGTAGACATCCTTGACCACAGTGAGAATGAGCACCGAGCCGACCAGGAAAATTGTGGCCAGGGCAAACCCGGAAAATTTACGGGTGAGCGATGTATAGCGGGCAGTTTCCGGTGGCGTGAGATTTTGTAGGACAATCTCTTCGCCGCTTTTCCGTTCGCGAGCCAGGGCGAGGTCCAAGCCGATAAAGAAACCGAAGGTGGTAAAACCGAGAATAACTTTGAGGCCGCTTTCCAGAACGGGAAAACCAAGCCAGAATGAATTGTAGGCCGAAAGGACGAAACTAAAGCCAACAAAGAGGAAAAATTCAAGCCTGAACTGCTTGCCCGGCTGATCATAAAGCGGAGCCGCACCTACAATGCGCGGCTGCAAGCGATTGCGCACAAGTATGAGCGCCATGAAAGTGACCAATACGATGGTACCCCACTTGGTAATTGTCAGGGTATCGATGAGCGGACAGACCTGCCCGCCATAGATGGTCAGCAGTATAATAGCGGCAAGGTAGTGAAGTATGGTGCGCATAAATATCCTGGCGGGGCGCTATTTAAGAGGCGGAGCGTTTTCTTTGATCGTCTTGATGGATTCAACTTTGATCATGGCCGACACCTTTTCATTGACGAAATCGCGATCGATATAATCGCTACTATCATATAACGTAGGGAAAGCTGACGAATACCGCAATAATTATTGCTATGAGGAAGAGAGGGGGTGGATTTCTTCGTATTTATAGGTGTGGAAAAAGAGGCTTCTAGCGAGTGGACGTATCCGGCTATTACTCTTGGCGTATTGACAGTAAAGTACGACCTCTATATTAGTGAAGCATTATGGAAAATCAAGATCGCACCGAACAGTCATGGCTGAGTAAGAACCTTTCCAGTGTAATCATCGCCGGCTGCGTTGGAGTGTTTCTTGTGATGTCTCTTGTGAATGGATCAAGCATTCGACAGACACCACTCGACAGCATTCGAAATCAGTACAAATCCAATCCTACTTTTTCCGTCATCCTTGAAGATGCTAAGGAAGAAGGGAATTTCTTTAATGATTACTTCCAAAAATTCACGATA
>JAFLJT010000308.1 GCA_022712855.1 Pseudodesulfovibrio sp.
GTTCGAACAGGAACTGCTGGTGGATTCACTGAAAAAGACAGGCGGCAACATGCTGCAATCGGCCCGCGACCTGCGCGTCTCGTACCGAATCGTCAACTACAAGGTGAAGAAGTATAACATCGACGTGAAGAAATTCTCGCAGTCGAAGAAGAAAGCGAAGTAATTCGAAAGTTAATATCACAAGCGGGGTCTACGGACCTCGCTTTTTTTGTTATGAAAGTTCCATGAACCTCGTCACACAGAAAGTCACCCAGATCCTCAATCTCACTCGTCAGGTCGGATTCATCGCCCCGGACCATGCCATCGCCATTGCCGGAAGCATCCTCGAAACGCGCCCGTTGCCGCCTGAATTCACCCGGCTGGCCCCGGCTCTGATCAGACAGGCTGCGGTATTTAATCCCTTTGATCAGGAAACAGTACGCCTTGCTTGGGACATCTCCAAGCAGACGGAGAATCCGCCATTCAGCGCATGGGTCGGCACTGCCATGGAGATCACCGAAGCCGAACCTGTGCCAGACAATCTTCCATACCCCGACACGGAAACCGCCTCTGCCGATGACTTCATCGCATACTTGGAGGCCCAGCAAGCCAACGATAATCGATGGCCCATCCTCCTTCACCTTTGGCAGAAAAAGGAACGGGCCGCCCTACTCCGTGCTATAGAAATTATGGCCGCATCTCCCGGCGGTTTACTCGCCGCTCCGCTCATGGCGTGGGGCGCTTATAGCGCTGGAGAACCTCTGCTGGCCCAGATGCTCCTCGACGAAGGTGTGGATAATTTCATGACCCTGAATCTTCGGGCGCGACTGGCGTGGGATGAAGGCCAACTTGTTCGCGCCAAAACTTTCCTGCTTCAATCACTGGATCATGAGCCATTCCAACCAACGGCCATTGAATTGCTGGCCGAACTCGAAACCGACATAGATATGACCTTACCAGGAGAAGACGCGCACATCTGCCTTTACACATGGAACAAGCCAGACCTGCTGGCTCGTACCATGAAGAGCCTTGCCGCCACGGATATCGGCGAGGCCAGGGTGACCATTCTCAACAACGGCACTACAGATTGTTCACCGGAAGAGCTGGAAAACCGGATCAAAACCGAAGCCCCGAACATTGCGGTCAATTGGGTCCACCTGCTCGTAAATGTCGGTGCGCCCGCTGCCCGCAACTGGCTGCTCGCCCTGCCCGAAGTACAAAACGCGAAGTACGTAGCGTTCCTTGATGATGATGTTGTATTGCCCAAACATTGGCTCAAGCGTTACATTGCAACGCTGGAAAGATTCCCGGCCGCCGCAGCCGTGGGGCCAAAATGTGTGAATGAAAATGTGCGGACCATTCAATACGCCTATCGCGGTTTTCAAGAAATCGGTGAAAAGAAAATACGCTTTACGGACAACGCTCCCGCTTTCCTCGATATGGGGCAATTCGACGCGGCCCGCCCCAGCCTCACGGTCATGGGGTGCTGCCATCTCTTTCATATGGAACGGATGAAAAAACTGGGAGTGCCCGGCTTTGACGTCGGCTTCTCGCCTTCTCAGGTTGACGATATTGAGCACGACCTGCAAATCTGGAAAGCTGGTGGACAGGTCATCTATGACGGCGGCGTCTCAGTGGTCCACCTCCAAGACACAGGCAAGACCAAGACCCCGGCCGCCATCGGACAGGCGTACGGCAACCATTACAAGATGGAAAACAAGTTTACGCTGGATGAATTTGAACGCATGGACAAAGCGATGCAGGCTGCCGACAAAGCGCACTTCAAAAACGCAATGGAAACAGCCATGCCACTACTACCGGGGCCAGCCATGAATTTCTGGAAGATGATTTCCGAAACGATCACGTAAAAAAGGCGGTCAGGGTAATCCTGACCGCCTTTCTCTTTATCAATCTATTACAACCTGTTCAAAAACGCCAAGAGCAAGGCGCAAAAAAAGTTCAAGACCGACGCGTATTCTTATACGCGAGGGTTTGAACTTTTTGCAGCAACGAAGCTATTGGTGATTTTTCAACAGGTTGCTTACTTGAAGGAACGGGCGAACAGCTCTTCGAGAGCTTTCTTACCGTTGTCTTCGAGGAAGCGGGTGCCGGTTCCGGTGAAATGTTTGTCAGTGATGACCGGGTTCTCCACGGTGATCCACTCGCCTTTTTCCCATTTGAACCAGCCGTCTTTTTTCTGACCAAATACGTAGAGGGTCTTGTTGCAAATCTTGGCGAACTCAGCGCCCCAACCAGTGCCGCCCTTGACGGTGCCGTCATCTTGGATAGTACCGACAACAAAAACTTCGTGACCGGACTCGACCTGATGCATGATGGTCTGCAGGACCTTGCGCATTTTTTCAGCGTTGGTAAATTTGCGACCGAGCAGCTTGGCGACGTAGGTCAGGCTGACGTCTTTTTTGGTCAGTTCTTCATCAGTCAGAACACGAACACCACGAGTGCGGTCGATCTTGTGACCTTCGAAGGTATAGTTGACTTCACTCAAACCGTGATATTCAGCGAGCTTGCCGAACTGAGTTTCTGCGCCCTGGGCGCCGCCGCTGAATAGTGTGTAGGATGCGTATTTGGTCATGAAGTTCTCCTTAAAAATAGGGACGAAATTTGAGTATGGTCACGCACTCGAAGCCTTCACTTAGCATTACTCACGCGAACCGGGCAATGCCATGTGCAATATTTTTTATGAAAAAGCCATTTTTTTTTAATCGTTGAGCCGATTTGCTTGTGAGTACCCACTATATCATGTATCAAATACTCCCTACTCGAATCAACTTCCACCTGCCATGGAGCATCTATGCCGAACATGAAACGTCTCTCCCTATCCATTATAATTATCACGGGACTCTTCCTGCTCATCTCCGCTTGTGCCTCACAAACGACAACCGTGGGCAACACCGCACAAACGCTCACCGTCGGTCTGTATCCCGATGTGCCACGCATTGATCAGTTCAAAACTGCCATCGAAGCCGAATGGGCCAAAGTCGAGCCAAATATTTCCATCATCTGGGACGACAGTTGGGGGGGCGGCTATTCCGAAGATCCGCCCAGCACGCTGGATGTCTATGTCTTTGACACCCTCTATCTCAGTTATTTTCAGGCCCAGAAGTTGCTCTACAATATTCCCATGAGCCAGGTGGATGATTTTGACGACTTTCTGGATTATGCCAAGACCGGTGTGAAAAACGGCGACACGGTACTCGGTATCCCTCAGTTGGGCTGCACCACCGTGCTGTTCCATCGGACTGACGACACTCCCATGGCCGAAGCCGTCACTCTCGACGATGTGGTCAAAGCCCTCAACACGTGCACTTATTACCCTGAAGCACCGCCCGCCAATGTTGGCTTGATGGCCGACTTCTCCAATGAATCCGCCAATGCTGGTTACTATATCCAGAGCCTGCAATGCGATGAAGCCAAGTGGCCCGTGATTTTGCCATGGGATGAATCCGAAATCGACCAGAACATCATCGACTACATCAAGCAGGTCATTGCCATGTCCAGCTTCAAGAACGCGTTGTACGACGCCCCAATCTCGTACCAACGCGGCACCTGGTTCGGTGAAAACAAGGGCCGTGCCTACATCGGCTATTCCGAGTCCGTATCCACGATCCCCGAAGACCAGTATGACACCATCTCGGTTAAGGTTATGCCGTGGGCCAACAACACCGAAGGCATAGCAGCGCCACTCTTTTACTCTGATGTTATCGGCGTACACACTGCCACCGAAGGACGCGGCACCACTGATCTGGCCATCAAGCTCGCCAATGTCATGGCATCTGCCGACACGCTGGTCGCGGCCCTCGGCCCCTATCAGGGCGACGGTCCACAGTATCTGATCCCTGCCAGAAACTCCGCCTTCCAAACGCTTTCGGACACCTATCCCATGTATCAGAAGATATACACCATGGTGCAGGACACCACGCCGATCATGTTCGATGCTGGCACACAGGCACGCGCTTGGTTCAACGATATGGCAACCCCGCTGACCATCAACTACAAGGCCGACCCGCCCTGCTACACCGACGTCCCGGCTGTGGGCGGCTATATCCCTGACAACGCTGCAGCGCAGAGCATTTGCGCCGAAACCTGTACAGACTATAACGGTTGGAGCGGCCAGTGGACCAACACTGTCACCCCCTCGGTGTGCGGCTGCGACACTCCGAGCCAGTAGAAGAACCACAACAAAAAAGCCCCGGTTTACCGGGGCTTTTTTTATGAAGATATGTTCTGGATTATCATGTCTTTTTAAGCAGATCAGCCAGCAATATATCATCAAGATTCTGAGCCATCGCCTCGAACTCTCCGTCAGAATATTTGCCCATGAGCTTGAACAGATTGGCCGTGGCACCCGCAGATTCGGGCTTGCCCGCCTCGCTCATGGAGCCGGATTTGCGTTTGTGCGGGATACCGAGAAATCCGGTGTAAACCGCGTGTCCGCCGCCAAGCACCATACGCAGATCGCGTTCCAAGTCATCGTATTGCGAGGGAGAGAAACGGACATCGAACCCGCCGTTTTCCAGCAACCGTTCGGTCTTGAACAAATGCACGCAACCAGTCACGGACGCACAGGGCCGGATATAATCAGCCTGCCCAAAATCCGCATCCTGCAACATGATGGTGGACAAAAGCGTCTCTCGCCGATCGTCACGCGATGGCGTCAGATTATGCTCGCCACACTGCACACGCGCCGGGCCGCCGTAATCCACGACTTTACAGCCCCAGACACCGGCATCGGGGTACCGTTCTGCCGCTGCACCGAGTCGGGTCAACCAATCCGTTGGTAATGAAATATCGTCGTCAATAAAGGCCGCATAATCGGAGTCCTTCACTTCCGAAAGTGACATAAGCCAATTGCGGGCCGCAGGCGCGCCAATATTTATTGGCATGGTGACCGCAGCCGCCTTATCCGAACCGAATTTGTCCACAAACTGGCGAATGACTTCGGGCGTCCGATCCGTGCTGCCGTTGTCGAGAATGCGCACCTGCACATTGTCCAACTCGGACTTGGCCAATGAATCAAGCGTCTCGGCGAGATCGTCAGCCTTGTTCCAGCTATAGCCCAGCACCATTGTCCGGCCCGGAAGCGTGGGCGTGGCCGTCGCCCCACCTGCGGACAACTCGTACGAGCGAAGTGACAGGCCCACATTCCATGGGCGCTTGTCCGCACATTGGCGTAACAGTTCGGTTCCTTTATCCAGCTTGCCGGAACGAAGCCATGCCGTTGCCAGCCGCTCTTCGATAATGGGGAACGGCAGGGTCTCCAGACAGTGGCGATAGGTACCCGCTGCTGGGAGATGCTCACCGGATACGAGCAAGGCGTTTGCCAAGGCGTAGGCAAAAAGTGGAGCCAGTCCATCAGGCGGTGTGGCCGTGCCGAGCATCTCGACCATTTCCGACCAATCGCCGTGAATACGGGAAAATTCATAGAGGTGATGCCACCAGAATATACTCTGGGGCGTCTGGTTGAGCCGATCTTTCAGGTACGCGAGCTGTTCCGGTTTATCGCCAGCCATGGCCGCTTGGGCGTCGGCGGTGACCTCGGGCTGCCAGTGATTCAGCACACCCTTTATGACAGGAATGAGTGTCGCAGGCAGCGGTGGCAGCTTGTCCATGGCACCGCCCAGTACAGCGGCGCATGTGCCATCGAAGGGGTTTTCGCCCCAGGCAGACAGCAGCAGGTCATATGCGATGGTCGAACAGATATCCCCCGGCTGGCGGGAATGGCCTAGCGCAACATTGGCCGCACTATGCAGATGGGGCCTGCCAGAAAATCCGAGCAGGAGATATCGACGCAGATCGTCAGGGAGTTTGGTAAAATCAAAGGACTGGCTCATAGTTTGGAACTATGCGGGCAGCTTGGGAAAGTCAATATTTGAGAATTATGATAGTTCGATGAGAAGTGGGATGACGTGAAGATTGGCATTCACTTCTTTGGTCACTCCGAGTTCCCAAGTCGCCGAGTTCTTACCTGTGGCTCCGGCCACGGCATCGGCGATACCCTGAACATTAATGATGGGATGACGAGAGAAAACCTGCGGCAGTCCGTAGGTGAGGTTGCAGGCAAGACACTTACCCGGGCGCTGGGTCAGGCGCAGTTCGAAACCGAGGGCGTCACCGTGGACACCGTCATAACCAAGGGCTATATTGTAGCTGCCTTCTTCTGCATCACCGAAAAGTGCTTCGAAAAATGCATCAGCACGATCTTCAGGAAAAAAGGACGCGAGGGTGTCTGCGGTAAAAATATCTGCGTACTGATCCATGATCGTGATCCTTCTTGGTAAAGTGAATAAAGGCGCGAAACCCGCGTGAGAGTGTACTTACAGAAAATAAAGCTGCTCGACAAGACGTTTCGACATCCACTCACATGTGCACTTGTGTGCTAAAGCCAGAAATAGAAAAGCCCCACGCCTGACAGGAAAAAGACCACGCATGGTGCGACGAGTTTTCGCCATGTTCGGGCAAGGTCGCAACCGAAGAATTCACAAGTGAGGATAAAACAGATGTGAATGGGTGAGATCATGACGCCCGTGAATCCAGCAAAGGTTGCGAGGATCAGGTACGGAATGGTCTGGTCCTGCATGCCGAGCGTATTAAGCAGGCCGAGCAGTAATGGGAAAGTCGCGCCCACAAAAGCGACGTTGATACCCGCCACCATGCCGACGAGGAACGGCAAAAACACCGCCGCCGCGAACAAGGCTGCGCTGCCGCCAGCGACTCGGGCCATTTCATCGACCACGCCTGCCGCGTGCATAATATCCTTGAATATAAAAATTGCCACGATGACAAAGACCATGGACCACAGGGATTTTTTGGTAAGAACATCGCGCAGAAACCTCAGACCGAGTTGCGTGTTCTGCACCATGACACACGTCACACCAAGGGCAAGCGCAACGACCACGCCCCACTCGAAAGCGACGGACGGCATGGAGGTCGCGATAAACGTCTCAAGACCGATGGCTCCGCCGATGGCAACAAACAGGGGCAAGCCCTCCTTGAATGCCGCGCTTTTGCTCCGAGTCGCAGGAAGCGGTGCGATCATCAGTTCCCCTGCTCCTAATACACCCGGACGGAGGAAGAAAAACCAGCCTGCCGCGAGCATTACAAGAGAGCCGGGCCAGGTCTTGCCGATGAGATCGATGATAGGAATGTCAGCCAGGGCAACGGTCAGGATAATGCCGGGATACAACGGCCAGAACAATTCCCAGATATGGCGGAACCAGTAGTTGATGACCGCCCGGTCCGAATTGGTGACGCGCATGTCCTCGGACACGGTCTTGACCATGGGCGCGGAAAACACAGCACCGCCCGGCATGGGTAAAAGCCCGATGAGCGCCGGGAAAAATATGAGTCTGAGACGAGGATTGGTCAGATAGCCGGACAAGGATTCCATGAGCCGTTTGGACTGGCCGGAACGCTCCATGGCGTCTGAAAGGATGAGAATAAGCCCGACAATGGCGGCAAGGAAGAGGAATTTTTCCTGCGTCAGGGCCATGATTCCGGCCTGTGCCCATTCCATTACACCAAGGCCGAACACCAGCCCCATGACGAGACCGCCGACCAGAATGGACAATCCGAGACCGACCTTGAAACGCATGCCTGCCAGCATGATGACAAAGGCGAGCAAAACCTTGAGAAACGGCATGAGTTTGATGAGCAGAGATTCCACGGAAAGCGTCCTTTGGGGCATGGTTTGGATGACACCCTCAAAAGCACCTACGCCTTTTTGAATGGAAAGAAAACGAGAAAAGGTGGGTGGTTGAAATCAGTCAGGCAGCCCCTACCACTTGGGTTTAGTGCCACCGTCATAAGGCTGGGCAAGACCTGCTGTGATGAGAATATTGGTGAGATTGGCACCGTCGGCATAGACATCGGCGACCAGACGAAAATATTTGCCGCGACTGATGTTTCGCAGCTCGATAACCTGCGCGTTTTCCAAAACCATACGCACGGTGTTCTTTGCCCGATACGCCATCTCGCGAACATCCGGCCGTTTATCCCGAAGCTCCGGCGTGTCACACCCGGCAACGCGGATACCAATGTTCCTGCCCACAATCTCCGGCCAGCCTTCGATGTTGACCATAATGGTATCGCCATCCACCACACGTACAAGCTCGACCACCATGGCATCGCTGCCATGGGCTAGAGGGGCGAACAGCAACATCGCTGCGAGAAAGAAGATGCGGCACATGCCCTATTCATATCATCGATATTTTATATCGTCTAGGCGATAATAAGCATTAGACCGACCGCATCTCCCCTCTTGCCCGAAATGTAACATTGAGCTACATTCTTTCCGCAGAGACGTACGATTACACAAATTTTTCGGAGAGAACTGACCATGGTCATGAGCCCAAAAGAACTTCGCACACACATTTTTTCTACCATCATTTGCAAAGTTGAAGAGCAGGATGAAGACAAGCGCATGGAAGCGCTCAATGAATTTATGGCTATCACCGGCACAGGTGGGAGCGCACCCGAAAAGGTGATAAATCTCATCCCGCCGATCATGCATGAGCTGTACGAAAAGTGGATCACCCTGTTCATCGATCGACTGCTCGAAACCGTGGATGCACAAAACGTGGAACTCCTGTGCGACGGTGCTGATAGCAACAATGCCGCTCTGGTTCTGGCCTACGTCATGTTTCTTGAATCCGCCCGCATGGAAAAACAAATCGATCAGGATCTCAAAGAGCACGGCCTCCAAGCATCGGAAAACAATGATCTTGGTAACCTGGCCGCAGACTATATCCGCGCCCAAATGGCAAAGATCACTGAGAAGACCGACGAGGACGAAGTCGCCGGAAACGCCTAACGCTCAGGCTGCTGACAAAGGCCCGATTGCGTCGTTGCTGCAAAAAGATCAGATCCTAACGTACAGGAAGTACATCTCTGCTCTCGATATCCGTAATCCTCGAAGACTCGTCAACGGCTAGTCGGCCTTCGGCCCTGATCTTTTTTTGCGCCTAGCACTCGAACCTTTCTCAACAGCCTGCAAGATTGGGGTTTGTCAACACACTGGAAAGCCCTTCGATTTCGGAGGGCTTTCTTCTTTTTGTGGTGCAATATTTTTATTCAAACAAGTCGCTGTATTCTCCAAGCCCCTCGTGGCCTAAATCTTCCTTGGCAACAAAACGCATGGAGGCTGAATTGATACAATAACGCAGACCTGTGGGTTGCGGGCCGTCATCAAAGAGATGGCCCAGGTGCGAATCAGCGTTCTTGCTGCGTACTTCGGTGCGGACCATGAAGAACGTGCTGTCCTTCTTTTCCACCACATTGTCTGCGACCAGAGGTCGGGTAAAACTCGGCCAGCCAGTGCCAGACTTGAACTTGTCAGCGGATGAGAACAGCGGTTCGCCAGAGATGACATCCACGTAGATGCCCTCCTGCTTGTTGTCCCAGAACTCATTCTTGTAGGGAGGTTCCGTCCCTTCATGCTGCGTGACCTTATACTGCATGGACGTCAGTGACGCCTTCAAAGTTGCATCATCGGGCATGACGAATGCACTCGCGCCGGATGTCGGAGCCAATCGCTTCGCCTTCGGCTTGGCCTCATCGCCCCATATCTTGTCGACAAAACGATCGCGGCCCGAGAAGTAACGATACGTCTTATACTTGGTCGGACTCTTCTTGTAATAATCCTGATGATACTCCTCAGCATCAAAGAAACTGGTAAATTCGATGATCGGCGTCACTATCGGGTTGGAGAAACGGCCCGAATCATTGAGCGCCTTCTTCGACGCCTCGGCAACGTCGAGCTGTTCCTTGGAATGGGTGAAGATCGCCGAAGTATACTGGTACCCACGGTCGCCAAATGAACCTTCCTCGTCGGTCGGGTCAAAATGCTTCCAGAAATGGTCCAGCACTTCGCCGTAACTTACCTTTTCCGGGTCAAAAAACACTTGTACGGCTTCACGGTGCCCGGTGGTCCCACCAGAAACTTCGCCATAGGTCGGGTTCAGTTCCTTGCCACCCGCATACCCGGAGACCGCCTTGACCACGCCCGGCAACTTTTCCATATCCGATTCCACGCACCAGAAGCACCCTCCGGCAATCGTGGCTACTTCCAGCTTGCTTGTATCAACCATGACCGTGTCCTTTTGTGTTGCGTGCCCAAGCACGACGATTCCGAGAACAAAAACGACGAACCCGATCGTCAGTATCAACTTCCGCTTAATGGTCATAACGACCACCTCCAATATCAATAACAAGAATCATTACTATCTCCACAATAGATATCTATGTGGAGGAAGAGAGTCAAGACAACACGGAAGGAAATAACGAAAGAACCGTCAGTCTCTCAAAGAGGCTAACGGCATAGATGGGACAGAATATTGTGTGAGAACAAGCGCTAGACCCTGATATCCAGCCCCTTGTAGGCCGAGCTTCCCTGACCAAAAATTACACCACCACCAGTGAATAATGATGTCGTGTCCATATTGGTCTGGAACCACCAGGCCATGGCTTCCGGCTCTAAAGTCTGGTCCATTTCTTGCGGTGAAAGGCGGCGTCTGGCGACATCAATAAGCTTGTCCAGTTGGATCATGCTTTCGAAGTCGTCAGCCATCTCGGGATTAGATGCAAAATATTGGTCGATCTTCATCTTGTCAGGATGGTCAACATGAGCCTGCACCTCTCCGGTGGTCGGATCGTGCATTAACCGGAACTTCACGGACATATCAACGCCAAGGGTGGTCAAATCACCTGCAACGGCTGCGTCCCAGTCCTTTTCCAAAGCGTCGCGATGGTCGACAATATCCTTGAATGACAGCTTGGTACCGTCACTTCTCGGCACATCGGCCAAAACATTACGTATACGATCACGAATGGTCGGCCCAGAATCGGCAACTTCTTCATGTCGTTTTTTTGACTGTTCAGGACCCAGCTGAAAGCCCACGTCTTCATGCGGCTTACGTGGCTTCTTGTAGGTATAACCATATCCTTTATGTTCAATAGGTTGTGTCGACATGGGGCCCTCCTTGCCCATATGCGAAGTAGGAAATGGACACTCGAATCTCCAATATTCGTTGCACGAACCGTTCCCAACGCATTGCATGTACGTAAAAAGCGAGGTACGTTAGCAACACAAACAGAGAGCAAACAATATTGGGAGATACGTCGATGGCGAAACCAAACCTGGTGGTCAGGGGTGTAGATTTAGAGAATATCAGAAACCGCAATGAAAAGCGTGTTGCCAAACTCATGAACGAAATCCTCGACCAATATTACGAAGATTTTATTTTCGAGCAGCTCGACGTAGAAGACATATATGCGCTGACACTCAACCTACTGCCAGCGCGTTACGTCCAGCGAGGCACCATCATACTTCAGAATCGATTGTCCGATTTCGAGATCAAATCAAAGATTCGCAAAGCCACAGAACGGGTCCTTGATAACCCAACCCGTGTCGACGGATATTAGAAAATACAAACGGGATATCTGAAAAACCGGGAAGGCTCCATAAAACCATCGAAAGCGACCATTAAATTCAAATTAATCCCCTATTGTCGATACTGCTTACAGTTGCAATAGGTAATGCGGCTTTCACTTTCCTTCTCGACAGTCATGGCGAAAAAAACTCGAATGGGTCATCCATACCAACAAAGTCATCATCAAGACGGAGTTCTACCTGAGCGGCATGCAGGACGCCGAGACCGGACAGCGAGGCTATCTGCTGACATCGGATGTTTCCGACCTTGAACCATCCTATAAAGGGTCTGAACAAGCTCAATCAACACTCCAAGAGCTTGAGGTTCTGGTCTCAGACAACCCTATCCAACTGAAGCGCCTGGCTGATGTCAAGATATCAATGGAGAAGAAGTTTAAGGAGTTACACAAAACCATAACCGCTGCTCAGGCCGGAAATATTGATGAAGCCCTTGCCCTTGTGAAACAAAACACGGGGAAATGGCAAATGGACAACATCAGAACCCTCATACGAGAATTCATCAGCACAGAGCTTGTTTTGCTCGAGAGAAGAAAAGGGTGAATACGGTGAGCATAAAACACAGATAGCCACGCTCATAACCGTAGAAATACTCTTCTTCATCTTCATGGCCATCTTTTCCATTTCATTTCTGGATCGCCTGCTGTTTTCTCCCTTGCACACACTACTCGCAAACACACGAAAGATGGAAGACTGGAAAAAGCTGGACGCCAAGGAT
Source organism: Pseudodesulfovibrio sp. (assembly GCA_022712855.1). Lineage (GTDB taxonomy): Bacteria > Desulfobacterota > Desulfovibrionia > Desulfovibrionales > Desulfovibrionaceae > Pseudodesulfovibrio. Next base: position 12,162 of record JAFLJT010000308.1, read on the forward strand.
CTCACCACAAGAGATGAGATGGGCTACCTCTTGTATAGCTTCTTCAAAATGAACGAAAAAGTTCATGAGCGCACAAAAGTTTTGGATCGCAAAGCTCACCACGACGAACTGACAGGCCTACTCAACAGAACAAATGTTCTGGACGAAATCGACACGGCAATCATTCAAGCCAAGAAAACGGACACGAAAGCAGCCGTTCTCTTTCTAGATTTGAATAAATTCAAAACCATCAATGACACACTCGGCCACGATGTAGGAGACATCATCCTGCAAAAAGCAGCCAAACGCCTGACAGATTCTACGCGTTCGGACGACCTTGTTTTTCGTGTTGGCGGCGATGAATTCGTGATTCTGCTGACAACTATTTCCAAGATGGAAGACGTTAAATACATTGTTTCAAAGGTCCTCAAGACCTTTGAAAGCCCCATGATGATTCATGGCAAGCCCCTTGAAGTTTCGACAAGCATTGGTGTTTCCGTCGCGCCAGATAACAGCGAGAATGCCGAAGAAGTCATGAAGATGGCAGACGTTGCAATGTACAATTCAAAGCAAGACCAGGAAACCCACTTCGCCTTTTTTGATCCGCAAATGTTGAAGCGATCCAACGACTAGACAAAAAAAGGGGGAGCAAAATGCTCCCCCTTCTCATTTCTGACAATTATAGTTCTTCTTTACGAAGCACTCCCACCCTTCTTCTCCATACCGATGACGAACATCAGCAGAGCGGGGATGACGAACACTGTGAAGACAGTGGACAGCGCCAAGCCGCCGAGTACGACCGCGCCGAGTCCTCGATACAGTTCCGAACCGGGACCGGGGGCCACGGCGAGCGGGAGCATACCGAAGATGGACGTTGCGGCGGACATGTAGATGGGCCGCAGTCGTGTTCTGGTTGCTTCGAGCACTGCTTCCTTGTGGTCCATTCCGTGTTCTCGGATGTTGCCGAGCGACTGGTGGACGATGAGGATGGCGTTATTCACAACCACGCCGATGAGGATGACGAATCCGAGCATTGTCAGGATATCGAGTGGCTGCTGCGCGATGAAGATGTTTTCGAGCTTCAATCCGAGGAATCCTCCGGCTCCGGCGAGCGGGACCGTGAAGAGGATGATAAGCGGATAGATGAAGTTTCCGAACAACGCGGACATGAGCAGATACGTGATCACGATGGCGAGCACGAAGTTCCACTGCAAAGCGTTTCGGGTAACGGTGAGCTTGTCAGCCGCACCGGACATACGCACGGTAAGACCTTCGAGCAGACCCATTTCTCTGACATTGGGCACGAGCTTGTTCTGGATGATCTCCATAGCTTCCTGAAGCGGCATATCCTTGGGCGGCGTGACCTGTAGTGTAATGGTCCGTTGGCGCTCAAGATGACGAATCTGGTTCATGGAATTGGTCCGTTGAATACGAGCCAGCGAACTGACGGGCACAGCCCACCCTTGTGGCACGGCGATGAGCGAGGAATAGAGTTCCTCGGGCGTGGTGACGTCTGCGGTGGCCCCTTTGAGGATCAGGTCAATTTTCTTTTTACCTTCTTCCTTGAAGTCACCGATCTTGCGACCATCAAGAATGACGTCGATGGCGGTGCCAAGGTCTTGGGTAGAAAGTCCGGCAGCGCGTAAACGATCACGTTTGGGGAGGAAGCGAACTTCGGGATAGAGCAATTCCAGCGACGGCACAGGGCGTACCTGTGCACCGGGAATTGTCTGCATAGTCATGCCGAACATGGTTCCGGCGGCGGCGACGATCTGTTCCAGTTTCGGGCCGGATATATCCACGGCAATGACACGGCCTTCGCCAAGTCCCTGCTCGAAGATGGACGCCTGAATGGAGATACCGAACATGCCGGGAATGGAATTGAGAATACGGTTGAACAGTGGCGTCAATTCACCAGCACGTTCTTCATCCATGGCGATCGCGCCGAACAAGTTGATGGTGGGCGCGGAGACAAAGAACATGTCCTTGATACCGGGGATACCATCCACTTCCTTGCCAAAATGCGCGTCAGATTGTTCATAAACGAACTTGCCTATATCGAGACGTTCCTCATAGGAAAGCCCCGGCGGCGGGATCAGAATGTTGATGACCAGATTTCGGTTGCCCTGCGGCAGATATTCCATCTTGGGGAAAAACGCCCAGACTATGAGGACAGACGCCAGCGTCAAGCTGAAGACGGTAACAAGTCGGTTTCTCGGGATGGAGATAGCACGATCAAGAAGTCGCATGATCCAATCGGACATCCGCCCACCCAACTTGGTGAGTGGAACCAACATTCGTTTGGCGAAGGAGAGCGAAAGTGGTGTGCGGGGCGCGTCGAGCTGGGCCGTTGCTTTCATGCGTTTTTCCGCCACTCCGTAGAGCTGACGGGCTAACATGGGAATAACGAGTACTGACACAAAGAGCGACAGGATGATGGCACAGGTAACCGCGATGGCGATATCCTTGAACAACTGCCCTGCTTCCTGTTCCATAAATACCACGGGCAGGAACACGGCCACGGTGGTCAGGGTCGAGGCCAGAACTGCGCCCCAAACTTCGCTTGCGCCGTCATAGGACGCAGCAACCGCGCCTTTGCCCATGCGGCGGTGACGGTCAATATTTTCAAGAACAACAATGGCGTTATCCACAAGCATACCAACGGCAAACGAGATACCTGCCATGGATACAACGTTGAGAGAACGCCCGGCAGCGGCGAACATGATGAACGCGCCGATAATGGATATGGGAATAGACACGGCCACGATGATGGTGGACGAGAATGATTGCAGAAAAACGAACAGGACCACGATGGCAAGAACAGAACCAATGATGATATTGCGCTGTACCAAATTGATGGCACCCTCGATGTAGGGGCGCTGGTCGTAGACCCATTCCAGCTCAATACCTGCTTCCTTAAGTTTGCCCGCGTTGAGTTCTTCAACAACGAGCTTCACCGCGTCTGTCATTTCGAGAACGTTGGAACCGGGTTCGGGTTTCACGCCGACGGCCATGCCCTGCACTTTGTTGTGCAGCATGGCGACCACATTTTTCTGATGACCACGCTGAACTTTTGCCACGTCGCTAAGAAGGACGCGAAACTCACCGGACGATGAGATTACCAACTGTTCAATGTCCTCAGGCGACTTGAATTCGGCTGGTGTGCGAATACGGTAATCGCGTCGCCCGACACCCATGGAACCCGCAGATATTGAAACATTTTCACTCTTCAATATCTCCACAAGTTTGGGAATAGTCAGATTGTACGCGGCCATTCGAACCGGATCGACGATGATCTGCATTTCGTCTTCACGCCCGCCACCCACAAAGAGGTCGGCCACGCCGGAAACACGTTCGAGGTACTGGCGAACCTCGTTTTCGAAAAAGGTATGATAGGTCTGAACATCACGTTCATTACCGGGCAGCGTCTTGAGAATCATCCAGATAACTGGCGATGTTGCCGCACCTGTGGCTGAAACCACGGGGCGGTCTGCACGGTCCGGGTAACCCGGCACCTCATTGAGCTTGTTGGAGACACGGAGCAGCGCGTTATCGATATCTGTACCGATGGCGAACTTGAGGGTCAGTTCGGCCAGACTGTTGTAACAGGAGCTTTCCATCTGCGTGAGACCGGGAATGCCCTTGAGCGCTTTTTCCTGCTCCTCAACGATATCGCGTTCGATTTCGTAAGGAGTGGCCCCCTGCCATGTGGTGGAGACGGTGATGACCGGCTCGGTGACATTGGGTGAAAGTTGATACGGAAGCGTTGCCAGGGCGATAGACCCGAACATGACAATGAGGATCACGCCAACCAAAACGGCGACGGGTTTTTCAATAGCGGCTTTGACGATATCCATGAGCCGCCCCTACTTCTTCTTTATGGGTTGCGCTGCAACCGCTTGTCCGGGTTGCAGGCGTTCATTGCCTTTGACCACGATATCCATACCTTCCTTGAGCTTGTCAGACTTCACGCCCGCCACAAGCCCACGAAAACCGACCACAAAAACCGGTATAGGCACGGCTTTACCATCGAGAACGGCCCAAACAACCTGCTGGCCGCGCATGGAAATAACTGCATCGCGGGACACGATCATGGTCATACCACCCAATCCCTTGGGCAGGATAACACGAGCTTCCATGCCTTCGGCCAAACCGCCGTTATTCTCCACACGAATCTTCACGGGATAGGTACGGGTCGCAACATCACCTTTGGGGATAACCGCAAAAACTACTCCTGGCAGCTCAACGCCGCCAGTCTTAATGCCGACCTTCAGCCCCGGTTTGACCACACCAAACGCCTCTTTGGGGGCATGGACCACAACCTCAAATTCGTCATCACGAGCCGTGACCACAACGGTGGTGCCGATGGACATCCACTCGCCGCGATTGGCTGTTACCTCAATAACAACACCATCATAAGGGGCACGAATCTTTTTCTTGCTCGCTTCTTCAAGAAGTTGTGAAACTTCCGCCTGCATGGCTTCATAACGACGTAGCTGACCTTCGGCGGTCAATCGTTTGGAGTCGAACTCTCCTTCGGCTACAGCTTGGCCCTTGAACAGGGTGGCGATACGCTCATGATCCAGGCGAGCGGCTTCATGTTGGGCTTTGGCCTGCTGAGCCAGGGCGCGTCCCCGACGGATACGTTTGTCCAACAGCGTTGCAGAAAGCACGACCATGACGTCGCCCTTTTTCACACGCTGACCGTCGATGACCTTGATATCCACGACCTTGCCGATGACCTCGGAGGCGACATTGGAAATCTCAGTAAAAAAGACCGTGCCGATATACTCGGATTGCGGGGCCATATCGCCGGATGTCACCTTGTCAGTCACCACTGGTGATGGTGGCCGCTCACCCGGTTTTTGCGCATGAGCTGGTGCGGCGAAAAGCAATGCCGCGAGAACGATGGTCAGCCATGTAAATTTAATATTCATTATATACTCCGAATAACGGGTTAATTCTTTTCTTCCACGCAACCGTGACACAAGGTCGGTTCGATAATCTGCCACAAAACGCGCCTGCAGACATCAACGTCTTCCGGTGGGAGCCCTTCAAGGGGCTTATCCCGGCTAGCAATAGCCATGTCCACCGTCGATTCCACCAATGCACGTCCGGCATCAGTGATAAAAATATGTTTGACCCGACGGTCGTCCTTGCTCGGTTCGCGCCGGACAAGCCCACGCTTTTCCAGAGCGGCAACAAGACGACTCACACCGGTCTTTTCCTGAGACAACACTTCGCAAAGCCGCCCCTGCGTCAATCCGTCCAGCTTGAACAGAGGAAGGAGCGCACGCCACTGCTCCACCGTCACATCGACTCCGGCCTCGGTAAACCGAGCAGCCAGATCGCTTGTGATCATGCGTGAGACCTTCCACGTCAAAAAGCCCAAGGACTCCCTTGGATTCAATTTTTCAATAACCATAGGAAAGTTGTATATGCAACCAAAGAAGGGGTCAACCACATTTTACAGGGCTGATGGGTTGCAATAATAGGAGGATGGCTTTACTGTCCCGCTATGGAAAGATTCACAGCAGACCTTCACATCCATTCCCGTTTCTCAAGGGCCACCAGCAAGAAACTGACTATCAGAAATCTGGCTGCATGGGGCCGTCTCAAAGGCTTGAATGTCCTCGGCACTGGCGATTTTACGCATCCAGAATGGCTGGCGGAAATCGAAGACCAGCTCAAGGACAACGGCAATGGGCTCTTCACCCTGCGCGACCCCAAAGGTCTGGAAGCAGAAGTCCCCTCATTCGATGGCACCATCGATGGTCGCACCCGGTTCATGCTCCAGACGGAGATCAGTTCCATATACAAACGCGGCGGCAAGGTGCGGAAGGTCCACAACCTTATCTACATGCCGAACCTCGATTCGGTGAAACGGTTCAACGAAAAGCTCGGTCAGATAGGCAACCTCGCCTCCGATGGCCGCCCCATAGTCGGCCTCGACAGCCGCGACCTGCTCGACATGGTGCTCGAATGCCACCCGCAGGCGTTCCTCGTGCCCGCCCATATCTGGACCCCGTGGTTCTCACTGTTCGGCTCAAAGTCCGGCTTTGATTCCATCAAGGAATGTTACGGCGACTATGCTGGCGAAATCTTTGCCATGGAGACAGGCCTCTCTTCCGATCCAGAGATGAACTGGACTTGGTCCGAACTGGATCGCATCAAACTCATTTCCAATTCCGACGCCCATTCCGGCGAAAAGCTGGGGCGCGAGGCAAACCTGTTCCGGGGCGAAATGTCTTACGAGGGCATCTACCGTGCACTGCGCGGCGAAGGATTGGGCCACAAATTTCTCGGCACCGTTGAATTCTTCCCGGAAGAAGGCAAATACCACATGGACGGCCACCGCAAATGCGGCGTGGTCATGGACCCGCACGAAACCATGGCCCGTGGCGGCATCTGCCCGGTCTGCGGCAAGCC
>JAFLJT010000023.1 GCA_022712855.1 Pseudodesulfovibrio sp.
TGACGATGAGATTTCCGTCAGAGTCGGCATCAGCGAATGGAAACGGGCTTCCATGAAATTCATCTATGAGGTATGGAATAAGGATAGGACTGTTTTGCATGCCACTGGCATGACAGAACATGCCGCCGTCAATCATGACGGTAAACCGGTTCGTGTACCGGAATGGCTTAAAGAACTTTTCCACTGACCCCAGTAAAGAGGGGCGGATGAATACTGAATATTTCTTCGGACAAAACGCCCTTCCCTACCTCGCCGCTGGCGGTGCTATCTTTATTGGCATAACCGTACATGCTCTTATTTTCCGCATCATAAAAAGGGCAGCACTTAAAACGTATGCTCCCCTTGAGCAAGCCTTTGCAGGCAAAGCGTCAAGACCTGGACGCCTTCTCATTATTCTGTTGCTGGTCGAAATTTCATTTTCCATCATTCCGCCACATGAAATCATCCGCCAACCAATATTCCATACGCTTGGTTTACTCTGGATTATTGTACTCGCTTGGATGTTTTCGAAAATCCTTCCTATCGCTGAAATAGTCATCCTTGCCCAATTGGATAAGAACAAGGCTGACGACATCGAAAAACGTAAAGTAATTACACAATTCAATGTGTTCAAACGCATCGTATACTTCCTCATATGCATTCTCGCCCTCGCGACCATGCTCATGACATTTGAGAGCATGCAAAAGATCGGCATGAGTATTCTGGCATCTGCCGGAGTGGCTGGAATTGTTGTTGGTATGTCAGCCAAGAACACGCTCTCAACTGTTTTTTCAGGTATCCAGTTCGCCATCACCCAACCTGTCAGACTTGATGATGTTGTCATTATCGAAAACGAATGGGGAACTATTGAAGAAATTACGCTGACATATGTCGTTGTCAGAATCTGGGATGAAAGACGCCTTATTGTCCCCATTGATAACTTTCTCACCAAACCCTTCCAGAATTGGTCACGTAATCAGACAGAGATTATGGGAACGGCCTTTATTCATGCGGATTATACAGTTCCAGTGGAGGCTCTCAGGCAAGAAGCGCAACGGATCGTCTCCGAAGAGGGAAAAGAGTTGTGGGATGGCAGGTATTGCGGTCTTCAAGTGACTGACACAAGCCCAGACAGTATCGAACTTCGCGTTCTTGTCACAGCTGCAGATGCGCCGAAGTGTTGGGATTTGCGATGTCTTGTTCGTGAAAACCTGATTAATTTCATGAAAACAAATTATCCAGATGCACTGCCTCAACGCCGTTTGGTTAAGATGTAAAACACGCAAAAAGCAGCCAGTTAGACTTGCTCAAACAGACGTTTACACCCCATGTCTGTTCTGGCATTCTTCGATGTATGTTCATCGACACTCATACGCACGTCTTCGATCCCAAGATTGCCCACAAGGTTCTGTCACAACTTGAAGAGCACTATTCAATTTTACCCGTGGGTAATGGTTTTGCGGAGGATCTCCTCAAGCATCTAAATGACGCAAAACTAGACAAGGCCGTCGTTCTCACTGCGGCAACTGCTCCTGCACAGGTGATCCCTGCCAACAACTGGGCCATCCATCTTGATAAAACCTATGAACGGTTCATCCCGTTTGGTGCCATTCATCCTGAATTTGACCGGATGGAAGCCGAACTTGATCGCCTTGAAAGAAACGGCATCAAGGGTCTCAAATTCCATCCTGATTTTCAAAGTTATCGGATGGATGATCCGGCGTTATACGATGTCATGGAAATGGTTGAGGATCGTTTTATTTGTTTGTTCCATGTCGGAGATGCCCTGCCGCCTGAACAGAATCCGTCCTGCCCGCGCAAGCTGGCCGCCCTACGCAAGGCGTTCCCTAAACCAACCATCATAGCTGCGCATATGGGCGGTTATCTGCATTGGAATGAGGCCATCGAACACCTCGCTGCCACCGATGTGTACGTCGATTCCTCAAGCGTCACCTCGTTCGTTGATGACGCACTACTCAAAAAACTTTTCAATACATTCGGTAAAGAACGCATCCTTTTTGGCAGTGACTACCCTCTTTTTGATGCAGGCACAGAGATTGATGCATTGAAAAAGCGACTCGCTCTTTCGAACGGAGATTTGGAGACACTGCTCACCAACGCATCGAGCATTTTAGGGGAATAATCAGTGGTTCTGACTTGACTGTATTAAGACCAAATAGAGGTTGATCAAAACAGGCAAGAACCTGTATGAAAGAACAACTTTTGAATTCAAACATGGGGGAGCCATGAAACGTTTCATCGCGATCATACTGACATTGATGCTAACACTTTCTCTGGCGGCATGTGCGTCGAAAACATATCAAGTAACCACAAAAAGTGGGAGCACGTATACATCAGAAGGACCGCTTAAGTACGACGTACAAAGCGAAACTTACAAATTCGAGAATGAAAACGGCAAAGAAGTCATAATCAATCAGGAAGACATCGAAGTCATTCAGGAAAAAGACTAAACCAATCAAAAAGCCCCGCCTAGAAGCGGGGCTTTTCATTTCGTATTAGATGAGATCGATAATCGAGCCGAAGTCTGGGTCAAAAAGACGTTTGTACGTTCGGACAACATAGCCATCTGTCATACCCGATAGATAGTCACACAACATGCGGCGTTTTTCATGTTCGTCGCGCCCCTGCAACCCTTTATGGTAATGAGCGGGCAATAGACGATAACTCGGTGTATCCTGTTCAACATACTCTTTCTCCATCACAGTAAAGAGTCTCCGCAAAATCTCGCCGCCCTTGTACTCAAGCTGATGCACCTGAGGAGTGTGGAAGACCAAGCCTACAGCCAGCATTTTGAGTAATTCGCAGAGCTTCACGCTCTCAGGATCAATCAAAATATCGTAGAGATAACGGTTAGTTTTACCAGATAATACATTCTCACGACGACCCAATGTTGTGGCGTGAATGAAATCACCGATGAGGCGAGCCAGAAACGAACTGAATGAGTCATCAACTATTGCTTCACACAATGAATCGATAAACCCCTTGTCGTCGTCAGTATACTCGACGTCCTTGTCTTCCATCCAATTACGGACCTTCTTCACTGAGATGAAGCCGGCTCTGATACCATCATCCAGATCATGAATGGAATAGGCGATGTCATCGGCCCAATCCATAATGCGGCATTCTACGGATTTGAATGAATTCAGTTCTTTTTCAGTTCCAAAGAGCCCATCAAAGGAAGCCTCTGGGCTGACGAAATCGAGGATATCGCGTTGAAAATCATAAATAAAATGATTCTTCTTTTTCTCAGAATCATTGAATAATGTCTTATATTTGAGCATTCCATCCAAAAACGCGCGCGTCGGTTTCATACCCGACCATTCTGTCTTCTTGCGGTAAAACAAATCCACAAGAATCCGTAAATTCTGCGCATTTCCTTCAAAGCCGCCGGCTGGCAACATCAATTCATTAAGAACCTGTTCTCCTGCGTGTCCGAAAGAAGGATGCCCAATATCGTGGGCAAGACAGATGGATTCCACCAGATCTTGATCGATGAAAAAATCATCGCCAAGGTCAACGGAAGAACGGTTAAGATGATTGACGATGGATCGGCCGATCTGGGAAACTTCGATGGAATGAGTCAAGCGAGTGCGGTAAAAATCGAACTCACCGGACAGGAAAACCTGTGTCTTGGACTGCAAACGACGGAAGGCCGGAGAATAGATTATCCGGTCCCGGTCCTGTTCAAACGGCGTACGACCTTTGACCTTTTTGGATTGGCCATGACCAATCCATTCAGTGTCGAAATCGCTATAAAACGTATTCTTCATGGGGCCCCCGAAGGAGAAATTAAGAAAGTCTAGTCAACAAGACCGGCCATGAGCGGCCCGATCTTACCGACCGTATCAGGATCAGAAGTATCTAGTATACCGAGAATTTCCCCCCGATAGATCACCGCGATGCGATCAGCCAGTTGCAGTGCTTCATTGATATCGCCAGTGACAATAAGCACGCCCGCCAAATCACGAGCCGCCAGCAAACGATTCCAGACCTCTTCCGTTGCGGAAACATCCAACCCCTGAGTCGGCTGTTCGGCTACGATCAAGCGTGGTTCGCGATACAACTCACGAGCCAGAACTGCTTTCTGCAAATTACCACCGGACAACTGCCAGGCAAGGGCATGAATGCGACCAGGACGAATATCAAATTTTTTGATGAGTTCGATGGTGTCTTTCTCGGCCCGTTTCTTATCGAGCAACCATCCTCTGGAAAACCCCTTTCGGGTCGTCAGCAGGAGATTGTCCACGAGGTTATGATTCGGCAATGTTGCCAACCCAAGACGATCTTCCGGGATGTAGCACATGGATCTGTTCCAGGTGGATTCCGCAAAGAACTTACGCCACGGTTGCCCCATTATGAACACGCTATCCACAGGCGGCTTGCACAGTCCGGTCACCGCTTCAACAAGGGCTTTCTGTCCGTTGCCAGCAACGCCCACGATGGCTACAACTTCGCCTTTCTTCACATCGAGATCGACAGAAACCAAACCTAAACCAGTGAGATTCTTGACCTCAAGCACTACCTCACCAATATCTGCGGGCTGACGGTCAACCTCAAGCAGCACTTCCCTACCGACCATGCGTGAGGCAAGGTCCGCCTTGGATTCAATGGCATTGGGGTCGAGTTCGCCTTCGATTTTGCCGCGTCTGAGAATGGCAATTTCGTCGGCCAGGGCGATGACTTCTTCCAGTTTATGGCTGATGAAAATTATGGATTTACCCTGCTCGGTCATGCGCCATAAAGCTTCGAACAATCGGTTGGTCTCTTCGGGCGTCAGAACCGCGGTGGGTTCATCGAAAATAAGAATACGGCTCTTGCGGTACAGAAGTTTGAGAATCTCGACCAACTGGCGCTCACCCATGGAAAGATCGCTTATACGTGCTGCCGGGTCGATATCCAACCCATACTCTTTAGCGAGCGCACCTACACGCGTCTCAAATTCCTTGGGGTTGATGAAGAAACTGCCCTCCTGCCCGAGAAGCACGTTCTCGGCCACGGTCATGGAGTCCACAAGCATGAAATGCTGGTAAACCATACCGATGCCCGCTGCGATGGCGTCTTTAGATGAAGAAAATTTAGTCGGGTTGCCATCGACTTCGATAACACCTTCATCCGGACGATAACGCCCAGCCAGCATACTCATCAGAGTGGACTTACCCGCACCGTTTTCACCGAGCAATGCCTTGATGCGGCCCGGGTAAACATCAAGCGTGATACCATCGTTGGCAACAACTTTACCAAAGCGTTTGGTCAATCCTTTGAGACTGACAACGGGCTGTGTGCCCTCAGGTATCGCACGCTCACGAACGGGACGGACAAACATGGCCACAGGCTAACCCTCCGGCTCGATATTTGTGCCGAGCGCAGCCGGAGCATCTATTCGACGCCCGCGTGCTGCCGACAGGATAAGCACGAGAATGGTCAGGACATACGGCAGCATCAGCAGGAGCGACGACGGCAGATTGGTGCCCATGGCCTGAAGCCTGAGCTGGAAGGCCATGACACCACCAAAGAGGTATGCGCCAACAACTGCCCTGCCCGGACGCCAGAAGGCAAAGATGACGAGTGCAACCGCGATCCAGCCGCGTCCACCAGCCAAACCGTTGGTCCATAAATGTGTGTAGGCCAGAGAAAGATATGCTCCACCAAGGCCAATAAGGAACCCGCCACAGACGACTGCGAAGTAGCGCAATGCGATGGGCTTGAGTCCCGCAGCACTTGCTGCAGCCGGCATTTCGCCAGTGGCTGTCACATGCATGCCAAGGCTGGTGTGCTTGAAAAAGAACCAAAAGATGATCGGTACAATAAAGGAAACATACACTAGCATGTCATGCTTGAAAAAGATGTCACCAATACCGGGGATCTGCGACAGCAGAGGAAAATCGAAAGGACTGAAACCGGGTGCAGGCAGCCCCACAAATGGTACGCCGAGAAAATTGGTTAGGCCCAGTCCCAAAATAGTCAGTGCCAACCCTGAAACAACTTGGTTGCCAAGGCAAGTGATGCAGACAAAGGCATGTATCAGCCCCATACCCATGCCCGCGATGCCGCCAGCCAGAAAGCCGAGCCACGGTGAACCTGTCATCATGCTTGTCCAGAAAGCAGCCAAGGCCGCAACGGACAAAATGCCTTCGACACCAAGATTCAGCACGCCGCCCTTTTCCGTCATCATCTCACCAAGGGTGGCGTAGATGATCGGCGTTCCAGACTGCACAGTGGCAGCGAACAGCGGTATCAGAAATTCCCACATGATCGTTTATGATTCCTTGGAACGCTTGCGTTCCAATGTGTACATCAAGAAAAATTGGCCCGCCAGAACGGTAAGAAGGATCATACCTTCCATGATCACACCGAATGCGGCAGGAACCTGCAACTCAAGCTGCAAGTTCTCGACGCCGACGCGTAATGCTGCCAGCAAAAATGAAGCAAAGGCGATATTGAGCGGCTCCAAACGAGCCAGCCACGCAACAACGATAGCTGTGTATCCGTAGCCAACAATCAAACTAGGCTGCAATCGATTGGCGATGGCCGAAGCCTCAACACAACCAGCCCAGCCCGCAAAACCACCGGACAGAGCCATAACCAGCATGACGAGCATGCCGTACCGGATCTTGGCATATCGAGCGACACGTGCGCCCTCACCACTGGCTTGCAGTTCGAAACCGAGTCGGGTGAAACGCATGAACGCCCACAGCACGATGCCAACCGCTACGCAGAAAAATAGTCCCCAATGCACGGGGCTGGAACCAATACCGTCAATAATGGCCCCGGCAGAAAATTCGGCAGTCATGGGAAAACCATAGCTGGCCGGGTCTTTCCAGATACCGAACACAAGGTAATCGAGGAGCAGAATGGCAATGTAATTGAGCATGAGCGTCGAGATGATCTCGTTCACTCGTAACTTCAATCTGAGCACAGCAGG
>JAFLJT010000154.1 GCA_022712855.1 Pseudodesulfovibrio sp.
GCTGAAGAGAAACAAAAAGTTATTGACGAGTACAAGACCTGCGAAGGCGACACCGGTTCCCCCGAAGTTCAGGTCGCGCTGCTGACCGCACGCATCAAGTACCTGGCCGACCATTTCAAGGACCACAAGAAGGACCACCACTCTCGCACCGGCCTGCTCAAGATGGTCGGACAGCGCAGAAAACTGCTGAAGTACCTGGCTGCCAAGGACGTTCAGCGTTACCGTGACCTGATTGGTCGCCTTGGTCTGCGCAAATAGTTCTTTGATACAAGATTAATGTTCGGGGGAAGCGCAAGCTTCCCCCACACTGTTTTTTAAATTCACTTCCTGCGACGGAGCCGACTGTCGGCCCCGCACTACCCGTTTGGCGTAGCTTAGTTGGCTGCGGAAGGCGTTTTTGGTACCAATTGGCACCAATGTCCAAAAACTCCTCCCCAAGCCGGCTAACCCGAAACGTGGGTATTTTCGCAGGGGTGATCCACCTATTACATAAGGTAGGATATCATTATGATGACCCCTTTTGATGCAACAAGCCTGACCGCAACGGTCGGCGGAATTGACATCACAATCGAAACTGGCAAATACGCCAGACAAGCCAGTGGTGCCGTGACGATCTCGTCCGGTAACACCGTTGTTCTGGTCACTTCGACCACCCAGCCTTGCAAAATTGACCGAGGCTTCTTCCCTCTGACCTGCAACTATCAGGAAATGGCCTATGCAGCCGGTCGTGTGCCGGGCAACTACTTCCGTCGTGAAGGCCGCCCGTCCGAGCGTGAAACTCTGATCTGCCGCCTCATCGACCGCCCCATGCGTCCCCTGTTTGAAGATGGCTTTGCTGACGAAGTTCAGATCATCGCCACCGTCCTGTCCGCTGACAAACACGTCAACCCGGATGTTCTGGCCGTGACCGGTGCTTCTGCCGCAACGCACATCTCCAAGATGCCATTCCTCGGCCCCATCGTCGGTTCCCGAGTTGGTTACGTAAATAACGAATTCGTTCTCTACCCGACCTACGACTGCATGAACAATGAATCCAGCCTCAACTTGGTATTTGCCGCAACTCGCGACGCAATGGTCATGGTTGAAGGTGGCGGTGACTTCGTCTCTGAAGACCTCGTTGCCGACGCTCTGGAATGGGGTCACGAGCAGGTTATGCCGCTCTTCGACCTCCAGGACGAACTCCACAAAATGGTCGGCGTCGAAAAGATCGTCCCCGTTGCCCCCGAACAGGACGCAGAACTCGTCACTTTCCTCGGCGACTTCATCACCGAAGACATCAAGGCCGCAGTGACCACTGCTGACAAGATGGTTCGCTACGCTGCCAAAGACACTGCCAAGGCCAAGGCCAAGGAAGCCGTTGCCGAGAAATTCCCCGAGGACGAGGCAAAGCTCAAGGCCGTCAGCGGCATTGTTGGCGACATCACCAAGAAGCTCGTTCGTGACCGCATTCTCAACGAAGGTCTGCGCATCGACGGTCGTGACACCACCACCGTTCGTCCGCTGTCCATCGGGACTGGCGTGCTGCCCATGACCCACGGCTCTGTCCTGTTCCGCCGTGGCGAGACCAGCGCACTGGCTGTTGCCACCCTGGGCTCCACCCGCGACGAGCAGCGTTTCGACTCCCTGCTCGGTGATGGCACCAAACGCTTCATGCTCCATTACAACTTCCCGCCGTACTGCGTCGGTGAAGCCCGCATGTTGCGTGGCACCAGCCGCCGCGAAGTCGGCCACGGTGCTTTGGCAGAACGCGCACTTTCCCCGGTCCTGCCCGATCCCGAAGAATTCCCGTTCACCATTCGCGTGGTGTCCGAGATCATGGAATCCAACGGTTCCTCCTCCATGGCCTCCGTTTGCGGTGCCACCCTGTCCCTCATGGACGCAGGTGTCCCCATCACTGAGCCAGTTGCTGGTATCGCCATGGGTCTCTGCAAAGAAAACGACCAGTACTTCGTCCTCACCGACATCCTCGGCGACGAAGATGCACTCGGCGACATGGACTTCAAGGTTGCTGGTACCAAAGACGGCATCACCGCCATTCAGATGGACATCAAGATCGCAGGTATCCCCTCCGATGTCCTGAAGAAAGCTCTGCACCAGGCCAAGGACGCGCGTCTGCACATCCTCGGTCACATGGGTGAGATTCTGGATGCTCCGCGCCCGGAACTCTCCAACCTCGCACCGCAGATGGCAATCGTTCACATCGATCCCGAAAAAATTCGCTCGGTCATCGGACCCGGCGGCAAGAATATCAAGGCAATCACTGCCGAGACCGAAGCCAACATCGACATCGAAGATTCCGGCAAGATTTCCATCTTCGCCCCGACCCTCGAGTCCATGGAAAAGGCCAAGGAAATGGTCCTCTACTACGACCAGAAAGCCGAGCCCGGCAAGAACTACAAGGGTGTTGTCCGCAAGATCCTTGAAGTCGGCGCACTCGTCGAAATCCTGCCCGGCATGGAAGGCATGCTCCACATCTCCCAGCTCGACATGGATCGCGTTGAACGCGTTGAAGATGTCGTCCAGCTCGGACAGGAAGTCATGGTCAAATGTATCTCCCTTGAGCCCGGCGGACGTATTCGCTTGTCCCGCAAGGCAATCCAGATGGAAGAGGCCGGCATGGAAGTCAACATTGATGACTTCAAGCGTCCCGCTCCCCGTAGCGGCGGACGTGACAACCGCGGTGGCGGTGGTGGACGTGACAATCGCGGCGGCGGCGGTGGTTACCGTGGCGGCGGCGGACGTCGCTAGTCACTAGACTGACACAATAAATAACGGCCCGTGCCAGCTAACGCTGACACGGGCCGTTTCTTTTTGGGGAGGGAGAAGAATGCCTCCGGCGGCCAAAGGAAGGGGAAGGGGGAAACTTTGAATTCGCCCCGTCCTTGGGCTCACCCCTTCGGGGTGTTGCGGAAGACCGCAACGTTCAAATTTGCTGTCCTGCAAATTTGTGAGAAAAAGTTTTCCCCTTCCCCTTCCTCTGGACTCCATCCCCATCCCCTTTCCAAACTTTTTGTAGGCGCATGCGCGCGGGTGGAGGTTTGCGTTGAGTTGTGCTGCTTATTGGTAGGCAGAATGGGGAAGATTGGGGTGGTAAGAGAAGAGTAAAGAGGGAAGGGATGGACAGAAAGAGTTAGGGGGTGCTAGGTTCCCTGCACAAAGGAGAATCTGATGGACGACATATTACGAATTTTTGGGAAACCGACCTGACCACATACATTGCGGGCGCTGGATGCGCACCCTACGGCCTTGTTTGTTGATGTCCTTGAACGGTCGGAAAATATGGATGAGATGCTCAAGTACTCGGACGGCCAACGGCGGGTTCCAGTCATTGTTGAAAATGGGCAAGGAAAAGTTGGCTATAACGGCGGATCGTGAAACGTCTAATATTTCCCGGCAGGTTGTCGGAAAAGCAAAAGGCCATCCCAATGGGATGGCCTTTTTGCTTTGAAAACATAGAAGGCCTGAGGCCCTTATTGATCCTACCGCTCTATTTTTCGTATTGTTCTTCGCATGGTACTGAGTTCAGCCGCAGAAAACACTTTTCGCTTTTCTGCCAAATCAACCCAATAGTTCAACTGCTTTACATCCTTTTTCCGCGTATATACGTGAACTAAACCAATGTAACCAGTACGTGCCTTTGGCTCAAGACCAAGCCCTTTTTCAAAAAGTGTAACAGCCTTATCCAACTGTCCACTTTCTTCACACATTCTTCCATATTCCAAAAAGAAATTGCCTTCCTCTGGATTAAATGAAGCCCCCTTTTCAAACATGATAAGAGCTTCTTCTGTTTTATTATCCCGAACTTCAAGAATAAGAGCAAACCCCCAATAGGCCCCATAAGAATTGGGATAAAGTAACCAAGCTTGATTAAACCGCTTAATAGACACGGTGTAATCTCTTCTATTAAAATACTCCCACCCAAGTCTGACATATTCCTTTGCAGCCTTTTCTCTCGAAGGTTCAAGCCTTTCTACTTTGTTCAAAAAATCTTGGTCAGTTTTTTTCATCGCCTGATTTTTAGGCATATTACCATACAGGGGCAGTTCATTAAGCGGATACCCACTCCCCTCATGCCCAGACTTATAAGCATTAGGACTCGTGCTCACACATGCAGAAAGACAAAAAGAGAAGAATATTATGAATAAGAATGGCACGCTGACTGTTCGATTCATCACTGCAAGACTCCACTAAAAGCTACAATTACAAACACCCAATATGACTAGAAACAACTAACTCACCAACACACCTGCATACCCAACCACCTCGTCAAAGTCTCCGGATACTTCGCCGGAGGTGGCGTATGCCACTAGCTCACCTTGGGTTGCGCCCAATTCGAGGGCTGCGAAGAGGCCAGCAGTCATGGGTAGGACGCCGCACATGGAGATTTGGTGGTCTCGAACGGTGCTGAACAGCGCTCGTGGGTCAAGGTTGACCGCAGCTTCCAGAGCCAGTGAGTCCAGTTTTTTGGCCTCGTCGTGGGAAATATAGTGGCTCATGTCCGAACTGACCACGATGGAGACCGGGCGATCAAATTCTTTAAGCGCTTGTCCAATTGCCTTGCCGACTCCGGCCACATCATCAAAGACGTGCGCAGAAATGGCGATGGGAACAACTGTTGTATCTGGGTTCATGCGATGTAGAAATGGCAGGATCACTTCGAGGGAGTGCTCACCCACATGGGCAGCGGTGTCGGCTGTGATCATTGGATCGGCATCGAGTAACGCGGTGGCCAGTTCGGTATCTATAGGCACCGAAGCCCCGGGGATATTCCAACCATCGTCCGGCCACAGGGCAAATCGATCACCCTGCCCGGTATGATTGGGACCGAGCAGTAAAATAGTGGATTCAAGATTTGCCATGGCGAGCGTTTTGCCGCACACCGCGCCGGAAAAAACAAACCCGGCATGGGGTGCCATGGCGAGCAGCGTCTTCTCTTTCCTCTGCTCCGTAGCAAGGCCGAGAAAGCCGTCCACCATGGAATTGAGTTTCTCAGGATCAGCGTCGTAAAAACGCCCAGCAACGACTGGTTGTCTCTGCATAATTCTACCTCATTCCTTTTACTCACCAATAAATAGCATAACTTTACGCTCTCCCCAACCCGCGCGCACTGCGCATACAAAAGATTTGGAAGGGAGAGGGGATTTGGGGGTAGAGAGCCGTGACCGAAGGGAATGCAACGGCTAGCACGAAGTGCTCCTGCTCGTAAGAGCAGGAAGACGCGAAGCGGGTTGAGTGGCACGGAGGCATTCTTATTGGGGGCCGGGTGCGTATTGCTCGGCTTGCTGCTCTAGGGCGTACGTTTCCAGAGCGGATTTGGCGAGCTTGGCCTGGAGTGTTTCCGGCTTCTTCTCGATGATGTCGCCCAGAAGCTGCTTCCATTCTTCCATGGCCCCGGCCTTGCGATAGATGCGCGCCAGCTTGAATCGTGTGGAGGCCCATTCCGGGTTCTCCACGCCGATGTATTGGTCATATTCCTTGGCCCACTTGAGCGCCTCGTTATAGCGGCCGGACCGCTCGGTGGCGTAGATGGACATGAGAACCGCGTCCTTGATCTTTTCCTGATCGCCCTTGGTCTGGAGCAACAAAGCCAGCGCTTCCTGCGCGTACACAAAGACCTTGCGCAAATCCTGACGTTCCATGGCGGCCTTGGCCATATAATACATGGCATAGGCACGGAATGCGGGCTCAACCTTCATGTCTTTTGCCAGATCGGCCCACATGGCGAGGGCTTGATTGCCTTCCCCGAGATTTTGCAGCGACATGGCGCGGGCGTAATCGAGCTGTCTGAGTTGCGCAGGTTTAAGCGTCCAATTATTTTTTGCCATGACTACAAGATCGGCGATCTTCTTCCATGCAAGCTGGTCGAGATAGATATTTACGGCCAGACCAAGCGCTTCGTCAGAAATGTTCTCTAGCTGCTTCTTTTGCAGGAACGGTTCGATGATAGTGAGCGCCTTGGCAGGTTGGCCGACCTTCCAATAACTGGTGGCAACATTGAGACGCGTCTGGTCATCGACCTTGGTGTCTTCCTTGCCAATGAAATCATAGGTTTCCCAGTAACGAACGATGCGACCATAACGCTCTTCGCGCACCATACCGGGAACGGCCAATGCAAAGACAGAATCGCCCAAAGTGCGGGCTTTTACGACCAGTTCGCTGTCTGGATACTTCTCAACAAAATCTTGCGCCGCAGCCAGAGCTTCCGGGTACTTCTTGTTGAAGGCATACCACATGGCAAGCTTGAGCTGGGCAATGGGAGCCAGCGGATTATCGGGGTAATCTTCGACAATTTCCTTGTAAATATTTTCCGGTCGTTTGTTGTAGGGACGATCAAAAACGCTGACCATCTCCGACATGGACGGATCATCAAAGATACCTTCTTCTGCAAGACGCATCTTTGCGATGAGTCCGCCATCCTTGTCCGGGAAATCTTCCACCACTTTCTGATAAATCAGGGCGGCTGCTTCCTTCTGATTTTCACGCACATAGATATCACCCAAATGCGCAAGCACGACGTCTGCGCCGTCACCTTCCGGATTCAGGTTGTAGAAGGTGAAGAAGTGATTTTTGGCTTCCGGCCACAGCTTGAGCTTCATCTCAATACCGCCAGCCAAACGGAGATACGATGTGTTCTCCATGTAGTAATCGGGCCAACGTTTATCGATGTAATCCACGATTTGGAACGCCTGCTCGATGAAGCCGGTACGGTTCAGTGAATCGGCAAGATAGAAAGCGGCATCCTTGACCAGTTCATGTTCCGGATACGTCTGGATAAGGTACTGGTATTGATCGGCAGCTTTCTTGAAGTCACCCTTTTTATAATAATATTCGCCCCAATAGTAACTGACAGACGGAATGTTGTCGTCGTCAGGATACTTGTCCTGAAGCATCTTGAAATACGCTTTGGCCTCTGGGAAGTTACCCACCCTGAGATTAATCAGGCCGAGGTTGAGCATGGCCCTGGGCACCTTATTGGATTGCAGGTTCGAGTTCATAGCCTCGATATACCCCTGCCCTATTTCGGCAAAATGTTCGTCGAGATTATCACTATACATCTCTTTTTTTATGTCAGCCACGGCATAGAGTGTTTCCTCGCGGACATCATCCGGCACATCAAGCTGCTTGAGAATATCTTCAAACAACGGCAATGCCCCAGCAAGGGCACCGTTGAACATCATGGATTGCGCTTCGTTCAACTGATTCCTGATCTCGTCTTCCCTGAGCTTCGCCATGGCCGTAGCATTGTCTGCATCAGACCGTTGCGCTTCCATATCGACAACAGCATCACTACCGTCCTCAAACGGTGGCGGTTCGACAACTTCTTCCTGTGCGACTTCGACCGGCGCTGGAGCAACCTCCATGACTTCCGTCACCGTGGCAACTTCTTCGGGCGTAGCTTCCGGCGGCGGAGCCCCCGCAACCACCATGGGCGGCGGAGCAACGCTTCCACCAACTTGTCCCGGAGGCGGTGCAACTGAACCGGCGACACCACCGTCAGCCTGCACGACCGCCTCAACTGGCGTCGGCATCTGGACAGGTTGGGCTTGCACAGGCTGACTTCCAGGGGGCGGTGCTACGGCACCACCAGCTGCGCCAGGAGCCGAGACCTGCCCGGAAACCTGACCATCCACCTGCCCAACAACTTGACCGGGCGGCGGCGCGACAACACCACCAGCAGCACCTTGGCCTGCTGATTCAATGGGTTTGACTGCGCCACCAACTGCGCCACCAACAGAACCGCTCACGGCCTGAGGTTGTGGTGCGACCACCTGACCAACCACGGGGGCGCGGCCAGATGCAGAACCAGCCAGTTCGGCAAATTTTACTTCTTCGGCCATCTTGTTCACGGCCTTGAACCGCAGTTCACTGGCCGGAGGATAGACACCGGATTCAGCTTCGGGAGCAACTTGAAGTGAGGCAGCAGGGGCCGGAACCTGAGCAACAGGCTGGGCTTGCCCTGGGGGCGTCACTTCGGTCCGTACGGAATATGGAACAGAGAAAAATGGTTTGCGATCACTGCGGGCGCTGCCTTCGGGCGGAAGGTTTGCTTCACCTTGAGCGGGCGCGACTTGCTGTGGCACCGACTGCACCGCTTGCGGTTGCTGCTGAACCTGTTGCACCGGAGCCGGAGTCACTGCATTCGGCTGGGCCGGAACAGGGGCAGGAGCGGCTGTGGGCTTTTCAAAGACTGGTACTGGTGCGGCTGCGGGTGCAGGAGCGGGGGCAGCAGCAGGTGCAGCGACGGATTTGCGAGGCTTCCAACGCGCACCAATGGGGTCGCGATAAAGTTGCAGAACAAATTCCGGTTTGCACGGAATTGGCATCTTAATAAAACCGAACGCATTGGTCTTAGTGAGAATTTGTACACCATTATTGGTGGCGCGGATGGATTTGACCAGCTTACCGGGGAAATCTTTGCTCCCCGGCTTAGGCTCGGTATCCCATGTGGTGGCGGG
>JAFLJT010000221.1 GCA_022712855.1 Pseudodesulfovibrio sp.
GATGGATGCACGGGCGGCTATGGAAACGATCATTGCCACGGGAACCGATCACTTTCTGTTGTTCTGGCGCAACCCATGGTTGCTCGGTTGGCGGCGTGGTATTCCCGGTGCGGGCATCAACTCTCTGTATTCGCTCATTTGCGAATCTCTGGCCAACGAGCCGGACGATGACACTCTCGCTTTCTGGAAGAGGAACAGCGATAAATTTAAGGTGCTTATGCAACTTTTGACCAACGGATTGAGCGGCTACCTTCTGGCCGAGCGGTTATCCATGACCGTGTTCCATTCCGACCCGGATGCCGTGTCCAAGGAAGGGCTCAAGGAACAGCGCCGCGCCCTCTTTGGCATCCCGCCCAACCCGGGTGGTATTCACGCTGATTTGGTCGCTCTGCTTGAAGAACTGTATTGGAGGCTGGCAGTTTCAGAAGCGAAATAACCGATTATCATTGACGCTTTTTCAGTGATTTGCCATGGGTATGACGCCTATGGTATAAATGTGCCTTGGCGGAAAGGGGTGTGAAAGGCAAAGGGATTGCCCTCTCCACCTTTTAGATGTTTCGCAGGAAGAATAGAAAACTCCATCACGGAGCCGTTAAACAGGCCTTGGTGATTGTATGGCGGATGGAAAGGCAGTAAAAAAGAATCCGGACGCTCAATTTCGCTTCTCCATGTCAGAAGATGGAATGAAGTTGGGTGTCAGCCGATATTTTCCGCCTAATGGTGGAGAAGGGCCGTCTGTTGACCTCTTACGCCGTCAGGTTGCCGCCGCAGGTGTGCAGTTTCCGGTGGATGAAGAAGCTGCTCAGCAGATCGTCGAGTCCATTGAGAAGAGTGGCGAAGTCCGCCGTGTTGTCCTCGTGTCCGGTACGCCTGTTCAGGAGCCGAAGCACGCCGCCCTTGTTGGGCTCGGTAATCTTGATTTCCCTGTTTTTCCCGGCGATCGTTTTGCCCGCAAAAAAGAGCCCCTCAGCGCCCAAGATGGAAAAACCATTGATGGCCGCGTTATAAAGCCCAAAGAAAATTTCAAGCCCAACGATATCATCGTCAAGATGGGCGAAAATGTGGAACTCGATCCACTGACCGATTCCTACGTCTCGCAGGTCTGGGGTATGGCGCGTCTCAAGGACGGCACTATCTCCGTCAATCCCATCCCTCGTATTTCTGAAGACGCGATTGAGGTCACAGGCACTATCCACTTTGAAGATTTTCGTGGTCAGCCTTTGACGCCGGCCCGTATTGAAAAAGAATTGCGCGATGTCGGCGTGGTTATTAATCCCGATCATGATCTTTTGGAGAAAAAGCTCCGTCAGGCCGAAAGAACCGGGCTGCCGCTTTTCGAACAGGCTCTTGTGGCAGGTAGCCATCCTGTACCGGGTCGTGACGGTTGGTTTGAGTACCTTGTTTCCTCTCGTGAAGACACAGGCACTGAAGATGAATCGGGTAATCTCGATTTTCGCGATCGGGGGATGTATCCGCTGGTCACCGAAGGCCAGGTCATAGGGCGTTTGCACGCACCCACCGCTGGTGAAGGCGGCATTGATATTTACGGTAAGACTATCCCGGCCCATGGCGGTAACGGATTGCGCATCCGCCTTGGCAAAAATGTCTTCGTGCATGACGATGAGGTCACGTTCGAATCCAAGACCAAGGGCATCATGGTCATGGAAAAGGGTATGGTCGATATACTGGACTGCCTGATCCTGCCCGGTAACGTTGATCTCACTACTGGTAACGTCAAGGTTGAGTCCGGTTCAGTGAAGATCATCGGTTCGATTCAGGCCGGATTCAAGGTGACCGCACCGGAACATATTATTGTCGGCGGCTCCATCGAGAGCGCGACGGTGAATGCCGGAGGCAACGTCGAAGTTTCAGGCGGTATCCTCATGCCCGAAGGTGGCCTTGTCAAGGCCGGGGGCGATGTGATCGCCAACTATGCCACCAACGCACAGATCGAGGCGGGGGGTGATGTTGATATCGCCAATGACATTACCAATTGTGACGTCCATGCCGATGGCAAACTCATTGCCTCTCGTGGCAAGGGCCATATTCTGGGTGGTGAGATCATCACCGGCAAGGGTATGGAGGTCAACGAAATAGGCTCTGAACTCGGTGTGCAGACCACGGTTTCCGTGCGAATCGAACACGCTGAGGATGAAGGCCTTCGCCAGCAGCGGGTCAAGGTCAAGCAGGCCATCCGCAAAATCGACGAAGCCATGGGCAGTGATTCGCCCAATGAAATTCTCCTGCGCACCAAGCCGGAAAAACGGGCTGCCGTGGCTGAAATTCTCAAGCACCGCATCACCCTCGTCAAACGCCGCAAAGCGATTTCCGAGCAGCTCAACCAGATGGCTCTCAAGAGTCAGGAAGATCTGGCCGGTGTCAAGATCGAGGTCAAGCGCCTCATCCATCCCGGAACCGATCTCCGCTTCGGCGGTCGCGCCTTCCCTGTTGCCAAGAAAAGGGAAGCGTCCACTATTTTCTGGAGTGAAGAAACCAGAGAGATCGTGTTCGAATAGCTTTTTCCCCACCAAATTTGTGAGAAGAATTATGCGGTTGTGCGTGAGTACAACCGCTGATGGCATTTATTTTTCAAACCCCTTGAAGTTGCGGGGGAATTGGGGGAGTATGCTTGAACTTTGATATACAAGTCTTGAAAGGAGTTGATATGGCTAAAGATTTTAGAGAGTTCGTCGTTGAAGCATCCCGCCACGAGCAATTTGGCCGGTGGTTCAAGGAAGTGCAGGTTGGCATGAAAGTCGTGATTTCCTTTCAGGCGAGCGATACACACGCCTGTGAGCCCGCCGAAATATTAGATGATATTTATGGTTACACTCAGTGGGAAGTGAGTTTGCGTCAGACCAACAAGGGCATTGATGCCCCCAAGGTTGGTGCATGGACCTTTCTTAAGAACAATGTCTGGGCCAAGAAGTTCGACAAGCCTGAATTCCAACGCTGTATGGCGGGCGAGTTCATCCCCGTTAAAGAGGCACAGCAGGTTTTTGAAGATGTCATCGACTATGCCATGAAAAACGATCAAATGAAATCTGAGGATGAGATTCGTATCGTCGAGCCGGACGAAGAATTTAAGACCAAGGCCGCAGCCAGCGGTGGCGGTTGCGGTGGCGGCGGTTGTGGCGGCGGAAAGAAGCCAGCCAAGAAGCCAGCCAAGAAAACTCAGTAGATTTACTGTCAGTAATACATCAGACCCGTTCTCATATGAGGACGGGTCTTTTTTTATGCAAAAAGGGCGGTCAGGGCGATCACGTAGGCGAGTGCCGGGAGCAGGTTGGCGAGCTTGATCTCGGTGAGTTCAAGCAGGTTGATGCCGATGCCCACAATAAGCAGGCCACCGCACGCCGATATTTGAGCGATCATCATGGCCGAGAAGTATTGTTGGAAAAAACTCGCCCCGATGGTCATGAAGCCTTGATAAAGCAGGACCGGGATGAATGAGAAGAGCACGCCCGAGCCATAGGACGCAGCCAGTGCAACCGAGGCAAATCCATCGAGGATGGACTTGGTATAGAGCACGGTCGGGTCTCCTGTGATACCTTCTTCGAGCGAGCCGATGATGGCCATGGCGCCAATGCAGTAAATAAGCGAAGCAGTGATGAGGCCGTCGGTGAACTTGGGGTTCTTGGATTTGATGAGTTTCTTGAAACGATTGCCAAGGCGCTCGAACAAGGTGTCGAGCCGGAGCAGTTCCCCGGTGATGCCACCGAGCAGGACCGCGAAAATGACGATGAGAAGATTCTCTACTTTGAGCGCCATTTGGATGCCGATAAGCAACACACATAGCCCCAGCCCTTGAAAGACAATGGCCCGGATACGTTCGGGGAAACGCGATTGCAGCCAACACCCGATAAGGGAGCCGCCGATGATGGCAAGAGCATTAACAATGGAGCCTATAGGGAGCATGTTTTTTCCTTAAATGAGCAAAAATAAGAATGTATTCGCAAAAAGGTTGCTATCACCATGCGGTAATAGTGACAAGATTATTGACAGCATGCACCTACCTGCCCTATGAAAGACGTCTCCCGTGCCAGGGTGGCGGAATTGGTAGACGCAGCGGATTCAAAATCCGCCGGTCGTAAGGCTGT
>JAFLJT010000151.1 GCA_022712855.1 Pseudodesulfovibrio sp.
TGATTGAATGGGGTATGTTCTGGCATCAAACGGGATTCACCATGGGCCGAATCGGCCTTCTGAAGTCGGTTCTGGCGGGTTATGTTGAATTCGACACAACGTTTACCGATTACATTCTCAACATTACCAAATTGACCAAGCCCAAAGGCCTGCTGCCAATCTGGATTTTGTGCATGGCCGCTTCCATCTATACAACCTTTTCATCCGACGCACGCTGGCGAGCAATTGCATGGCTCTACATCATTCATGCAACTCTGCTCTTCTACATGGTTTCAAGTATATACCCACTCAGATTGGCCATGCCTGTCGGCACACGTTTCTGGGGAGTTATCGCCCCAATTGGGCTACTCCTATTGTTCAAAACCCTCTTTGACCTAAAAATTCACAGGCCACGTACCGCAAAGGCAGTGATTGCCATTATCTTCTTGGTTTTTATAGGGTTCACAATCAAGAAAGTTCCGCCAGTCAACTCCATCATGCAAATGAACGAGGATTTTGCTGTGTTACAGCCTATTTTCGAACAACGCCTGCCCATACTGATGCGCTATGAAACATGGCAGCCATCTTTCATTGAAGAAGTTGTCATTGCTTCGATTACCGGACAAAAAGGAAAGCGCACTCCACGCCAAGACCACCTGGACGCAGCAATGGTTCGAAATCGGAGCAGGTTAACCGCACTCTTCGTCACGAATGTTGAGCAATATCAAGAGATGAAGAGAGACGAAACCACCATACAGCCGTTGGAAGGCGCAACGTACTTGTTCACACCACCCGGTGCCCCTGTCGACGCTCCGCCTGCTGCCGAAAGTATTTTTGGAAGAAAACTTCACAGGGCGGCCTTATTACAACCAACTACGCAATGAGTCCCCCCCCCGTTCCCTTGACACGAAACTGACTTACGCAGATAACTAAGCAACTGACGTAATGGGCGTTGATACAAATCCTTCTGCCCACTTAATCAAACAGTTCACTACACAGAATAGGAATATTACATGCTTGATGGCAAAACCATATTGATCACCGGCGGCACCGGCTCTTTCGGCAAACGATTTGTTAAGATCGTCTTGGAACGCTACAACCCGAAAAAACTCATCATTTTCAGCCGTGACGAATTGAAGCAATTCGAAATGGCGCAGGATTTCTCGCCGGAAAAACATGACGCTCTTCGCTATTTTATCGGTGATGTTCGCGATAAGGAACGCCTCTATCGCGCATGCCGTGGCGTAGACGTTATCGTCCATGCCGCAGCAATGAAGCATGTTCCGGCTTCTGAATACAATCCGACCGAAGCCATCAAGACCAACATCAATGGCGCACAGAACATCATCAACGTCGCCGCAGACCTTGGTGTGGAGACCGTAGTCGCCCTGTCCACGGATAAAGCCGTTGCCCCCTGCAATCTCTATGGTGCAACCAAGCTCGCTTCCGACAAACTTTTTGTGGCAGCCAACGGATTTGCTGTTGGCCCCAAATACTCCGTGGTCCGCTACGGCAACGTACTTGGCAGCCGGGGCAGCGTTGTCCCGTTCTTTTTGAAGAAACGCAGCGAAGGTATCTTGCCCATCACTGATGAGCGCATGACTCGTTTCTGGATCACCCTTGATGAAGGCATTCAAATGGTGCTCGACGCTATTGAAAACGCCGCTGGTGGTGAGATTATCGTCCCGCGTATCCCGAGCATGAAGATCACCGATCTGGCCGAAGCCATCGCCCCCGGCATCAAGACCGAGGTTGTCGGTATCCGTCCAGGTGAGAAGCTCCACGAGTGCATGATCCCGGCGGAAGATTCCCGCAACGTTATCATCACTGACAAGGGGTACACCATCCTCCCGGAAACTGGGGTGTTCAGATACAAAGGTAACACCGAAGGCTGTGAGCGAGTCCCCGAGGGTTTTGCTTACAGCTCTGATACCAACGACGAGTGGATCAGCGTTGAAGAGCTTCGTGACATCCTCACCCAACAAGGGTTCAAGCTCTAGCTAGCCATGCGCAAAATACCATACGGCAGACAAGACATCGATGCGGATGACATTCAGGCCGTCACCGAAGCACTGCAATCGGACTACCTGACAACCGGCCCCAGGGTCGCAGAGTTCGAATCTTCTGTTGCGCAGTTTTGCAGGGCAACCCACGGCATTGCTGTTGCCAATGGCACAGCCGCCCTGCATGCCGCCATGTTCGCATTGGATATCGGCCCCGGCGATGAAGTCATCGTTCCGCCCATGACCTTTGCGGCATCCGCCAACTGCGTTTTGTACATGGGCGGCACGCCCGTCTTTGCAGATGTCGATCCTGACACCTTGCTCATCGATCCGAAAGCAGTAGAAAGCAAAGTCACTGACAAAACAAAATCTATTATCGGCGTTGACTATGCAGGGCAACCCTGTGATTGGGATGCCCTCAAAGCTATCGCTGACGCTTCCGGTTTAGCCCTTGTGGCTGATGGCTGCCACGCTCTCGGCGCAACGCTTGATGGTCGTCCCGTTGGCACTTTGGCCGACATGACAGTCTACTCTTTCCACCCGGTCAAACATATAGCGACAGGCGAAGGCGGCATGATTCTGACAAATGACGACGAGTTAAACGCTCGACTTCGTCTGTTCAGAAATCACGGCATCACCTCCGAAGCCCGCGCCCGCGATGAAGCTGGCGAGTGGTTCTATGAGATGACCGACCTCGGATACAACTACCGTATCACCGACATTCAGGCCGCCCTTGGTGTGAGCCAGATGAAACGGCTGCCGCAGTTCCTCGAAAAACGACGCGCTATCGCCGCCTTTTATGACAAGGCTTTCGCCGACACGCCCGTTCGTCCGCTTGCCACACGAGAGGGCGCGCTCAACGCCTACCATCTCTATGTAATACGCATCCCGAACCGAGATCAGATCTTTACGAAGCTCCGTGCAGCAGGCATCGGCGTACAGGTTCATTATATTCCGGTACACCTGCATCCTTATTACAAAGAGCATCTCGGAACAGCCAAAGGCATGTTCCCGGTGGCAGAAGAAGCGTATGAACAGATTCTCTCGCTCCCCATGTTCCCGGCACTCAAAGAAGATGACATGCAATACGTCGTCAAGACCCTCTTGGAGATGGTGAGTGGCTAGCTCAAGCATGATACTCGGAACCGTCCAACTTGGAATGAATTACGGCGTGGCCAACGTCAACGGCCAACCCGACTATGCAACTGCCCGGGATATCGTCCAGACAGCGTGGCAAAACGGCGTGCGCGAATTCGACACAGCCATCGGCTACGGCGAAAGCGAAACTATCCTTGGCCGTATTCTCGAAGAACTCGATATCTCCACCAAAGCGCTGATTAATAGCAAGCCCGACCACCATTGGGACGGCAGCGATTTTGATGTTCTGGACAAAGACCTTGATGCTTCCCTTGCCCGCCTTGGTGTTGATCACTTGCACACCTTGTTGCTTCACCGCGAGCATTTGCTAGAGCAGTGGGACAAAGGCCTCGCAAAAGGATTGCAGCGCATTACCCGAGATGGCCGCGTCAAACGCATCGGCATATCTGTCTACACACCAAAAGCCGCCCTTCGAGCCCTTTCTCTGGAAGGTCTGGACGTTGTCCAGATTCCAACCAACTTTCTTGATCGCCGCTTTGAAAAAGCTGGTGTCGCAGCCAAGGCTGCAGACATGGGCAAGGAAATCCAGATTCGTAGCATCTTCCTGCAAGGGCTGATCTTTTTGACACCAGACACCCTGCCTGAAAATATGGTATTTGCTGCTCATGAAGTGAATGAAGTCGAAGCCATGACCCAGGCCCTCGGCATTGATCGCCTTGAAGCAGCCATGGGCTACATCCATGGCGCATGGCCTGACAGCGCCATCATTTTCGGGGCTGAAACAGTCCAGCAGGTGCAGGACAACCTGAACGCCTTTCGTAAAGACATACCGAAGACACTGGTAGAAGAAGCCCAGCGTAGATTCCCCGATGTCTCTGAAAAAGTACTCAACCCATCTTTGTGGGGTGCATAATGAATAAATCGCTCGCCATGCAGGAACGTGCAAAAAAACGCATTCCCGGCATGACCCAACTTTTGTCAAAACGTCCTGACCGTTTCTCCCAAGGCGTCTGGCCCGGCTATTTCAGCAAGGCCAAGGGCGCACATGTCTGGGACCTCGACGGCAATAAATATCTCGACATGTCCATTGGCGGCATCGGCGCAACAGTCCTCGGCTATTGCGACCCGGATGTTGATGGAGCTGTCAAAAACGCTATCGATGCAGGTGTAGCGACCTCGCTCAATTGCGCCGAAGAAGTTGAACTGGCAGATCGTCTGTGCGAACTCCACCCATGGGCTGATCAGGTTCGCTTCGGACGCTGTGGCGGTGAGGCCATGACCATGGCCGTACGTATCGCGCGTGCCTCAACTGGCCGGGATAAAATAGCATTTTGTGGATACCACGGCTGGCACGACTGGTATCTTGCCGCCAATGTCGGCACAGAAAACGCCCTTGGTGAGCACCTCATTTCCGGCCTCAAACCCTCAGGCGTTCCTAAGGCTTTGGCTGGCACCGCATTTCCCTTCCGCTACAACCGCCTGGATGAGTTGGAAGCGATCATTGCCGAGCATGGTGACGAACTAGCCGCCATCGTCATGGAACCGATCAGAAGCGAAGAGCCTGACCCAGGATTCTTCCCTGCTATCCGCGCCATGGCTGACAAGATTGGTGCAGTCCTTGTCATCGATGAAATTTCCGCTGGCCTGCGCTTCAATACTGGCGGCTCGCACATGACGCTCTTCGAAGAGCGCCCTGACATAGCCGTTTTTGCCAAAGCGCTAGGGAACGGCTACCCCATTGCCGCAGTCATAGGCCGTGAGTCAGTCATGGAAGCCGCGCAAGAAACATTTATGAGTTCCACCAACTGGACCGATCGCATAGGTCCGGTAGCTGCTCTGGCAACACTTGAGAAGCACGAAAAGAACAACGTGGGCGATCACCTCGTTCGCATCGGCACCCAAGTGCAGGACGGTTGGGCCTCACTGTCCACCAAACATGATCTTGATCTTCATGTCGGCGGCATCAAGCCTATGAGCCATTTCACTTTCTCCGGCGATGATGCACAAATACAAAAAGCCTACTTCATTCAGTTGATGCTTGAGAAAGGCTTCCTTGCCAGCAATCTCATGTATGCCATGTTCTCGCACACCGACGACCATGTGGCCGAATACCTCGACGCCTGCGACGCAGCTTTCGGGACCATCGCAACCACTCCCGATATTGAAGCACAGCTTAAAGGCGAACCAAGTGCAACAGGGTTCGGCAGGCTTGCCTAATATGACAGAACACGTCACCGCCATACTTCAGGCCCGCATGGGATCCTCCCGCTTACCGGGCAAGGTGATAAGACATGTGCTGGGAAAACCGCTCATCGCCTACGAAATTGAACGCCTCAAACAATGTGAGCGCATTCAAAACATCGTCCTCGCCACATCCGACAAGCCCTCGGACGATCCTATCGCTGCGGTCGGTGAAGAGCTTGGTGTCATGGTCTTCCGTGGCAGCGAATCAGATGTTCTCGACAGATATTACCAAGCCGCCAAAGCAACCAATGCCACGACCATCATGCGTGTAACTGGCGATTGCCCGCTCATTGATCCTGAAATATGTAATGCAACTATACGTGACTTTTTTACTCAAGACGCGGACTACATCATGACTTCTCCTCGCTTTGCCGAGGGATTGGACTGCGAAGTTTTCACATTTGCCGCTCTTGAAGCATCTTGGAAAGAAGCGGAGCTCGCATCCGAGCGCGAACATGTAACCCTGTTCATCCGCAATAGGCCCGAACGCTTCACATGCATCATGCTGGAAAACGATGTCGACGACAGCCACTACAGAGTCACTGTTGACGAGCCGGAAGACTTCACTGTGATTAAGGCAATCTTAGAGGCACTCATTCCCAAGCATGATCTCAATTTTTCCTTTGCCGACGTGCGAGAATACTTGGACGCACATCAGGATATTCTCAGCCTCAACAGTACAATCGTCCGCAACGAGGGACTGATCAAGTCGCTCAAAGACGAGGACGGCCAATA
>JAFLJT010000275.1 GCA_022712855.1 Pseudodesulfovibrio sp.
TGTCGATAGGTCACAACGACATGATATTCGGAGGTGCTCTGGAATAAATTTGGTAGGAAAGAAACCCGGTGCGGACCGAAATCCGCACCGGGGGGTTGTGAGTTCTAGCTGGTCATGCGCTTGACTGGGCTGCCCAGTTTGGCCAGGAACTGCTTCCTGGTCATGGGGCCCTTCTGGATGGAAGAGGCGTCAGCGGACAGGTACTCGTAGTAACCGTCTGCATCGCCCTGCACCAGATAGACAACGCGCACTTCGTCGACGTCGATGAGTTCCGCATTGGGATACTTCTTCTGCGCCTTGGCTAGGTTATCTTCGGCAAGACTGAGCATGTCGTCTCGATCACCGAAGCTCATAGCGCCAGTGGGACAGGTCTTGACGCAAGCGGGCAGCATTCCTGCCTGGACGCGGTCATTACACATGTCACATTTGACCACTTGGCCGGTTTCCTCGTTGATGCGCGGGATGTTGTAAGGACAAGAGGTTGCAAAAGCTTCCTTGTCTTTTTCCTTAGCGGTCAACTCGGTATAGATAACTGCGCCAGTTTCCTGATCGTGAACGATGGAGCCGGGCACTGTCATGGCGTCGAGACACGGCGGATCAACGCAGTGGCGACACTGTTCCGGGAAGAACAGCCATTGCAGTTTGCCATCTTGAACCACTTCGCTGAAGCGGACCAGTTTCAGGGTAACACCGGACAGATCTTTAGGATTCTGGTGAGAACCCCAGTTTTCGGTCTTTTCGGCGGGCAATTTTTTCCATTGCTTACAGGCAACCTGGCAACCACGGCAGGCCGTACACTTAGTCAGGTCGATGAAGAATGTTTTACTCATGTTTCATTCCTCCTTTACGCTTTGCGTACGTTGACCATGAAGGCCTTGGTTTCAGGGATGCCGGTGTTAGGATCACCAACGGACGGGGTCAGGATATTAGCAGAGTCGCCGCCGGTTGACTCACCCTTCTCATTAATGGGCCATGTCCAACCGAAGTGCCATGGCAGACCGACCAGATGGACGGTGGTGCCTTGGACAATAAACGGCTTGAGACGTTTGGTGACGATGGCCTTTGCCCATAAGTCGCCACGCAGGCTGGTAACAATAACCTTTTCGCCGTTTTTGAATCCTCTGAGTTCTGCCAGTTCCTCACTCATTTCCACGAAAACCTGAGGCTCCATTTCTGTCAGCCATTCCTGGTTACGTGTCATGACGCCGGTCTGCCAATGCTCGGTGACGCGATAGGTGGTTCCAACCAATGGGAACTTGGGATCGCATACGGCCTTGGCCTCGTCAGCAAACGAGATGGCGGTGGGGTTGTGCAGAGTGCTGGAGAAGGGATGAGACTTCACGGGGCATTCCAGCGGTTCGTAGTATTCTGGCAGCGGACCGTCAGCTCGACCGGGGCCGAACAACTGGCCGAAGCCGTGTTTGCGCATGATGAAGGCGTACTTGGAGCCTGGGGCCCAGCCACCATCGGGAACGTCGCCGACCCATTTGGTCTTGGGTCCGGTCCATTCAATAACAGCCTTTTCCGGGTTCCAGGGCTTGCCCTGAAGGTCAACGGAAGCGCGGTTGTACAGAATGCGACGGTTAACAGGCCAACACCAGGAGAAGTTCGGGAACAAGCCGATTTTTGCCTGCTCTTCAGTCTGGGCCAGGCTACGGCGTGCAGCCAAGTTGCCCTTGGCAGTGTAAGAGTTACAATACAGCCAGTTACCGGAAGTGGTAGAACCATCGGCCTGGAGGTATGCAAAACTGGGAACCTGGTCGCCCTTCTTGAACTTCTTACCCTTGACTTCGATGTCGCGAGTAAACTGGCCGTTGATCAGTTTGGCAGTCTTGTGGGCATCGAATACGCCATTGGTGGCGATACTGTCCCAGGACAACTTGGTGATCGGGTCGGGGTAGACGCCGCCCTCTTCTTTGTAGAGCTTTTGGATCTCATGCATCATTTCGTACATGATATCGCCGTCCGGCTTCAAGCCGTGCGGTGCATCCGGACCCTTATAACGCCACTGCATCCAACGACCGGAGTTAGTGACGGAACCTTCCTTCTCAATGGAAACTGCGCAAGGCAGGAAGAAGACTTCGGTCTTGATCTTTTCGGGATCCATGCCGGGTCCTTCCCAGAACTGCATTGTCTCATTGGGGAAGATGTTGACGTTGACCATCCAATCGAGTTTGGTCATTGCCTGTCTTGTCTTATTGGAGTTGGCGCCGGAACAAGCCGGGTTCATGCCCCATGCAAAGAAGCCCTTGAACTGTCCAGCATCCATCTTGTCAAACAGGGCCAGCCAAGCGTAGTCGGCTGCGTTCCCGGAATCGAGACGGGGCAGGTAGTTGTAGGCGACTTTCGGATCATCATCTTGCCACATGGACTTGATGAGAGATGCCGAATATTTCGGGTAGTTCGACCACCAGTTGGCGGATTTGGGATCATTGGAGACCGGGGTGTATGCTTTGTCGTATTCAGCCAGAGTCTGCTGAGACGCCTTGGGAGTCTTCAGGTAACCGGGCAGGATGTGGAAGAGCAGACAGTGGTCAGTGGACCCCTGAACATTGGACTCACCGCGCAGTGCGTTAACACCACCACCAGCAATACCGATGTTACCAAGGAGCAGCTGGATCATGGCCATGGAACGGATGTTCTGCACACCAACGGTATGCTGAGTCCAACCCATTGCGTACATGATGGTACCGGCTTTGTCTTTCTTACCGGTGGCACAGTATGCCTCGTACAGGCCGATGACTTCGTCTTTGCTCATACCGGAGATGTCAGAAACCTTGTCCAGGTCGTAACGTTCGTAGTGCTTCTTCAGCATCTGGTAAACGCATTTGGGATCCTGAAGGGTCGGGTCCTTCTTGGGGTTACCCTTGGAGTCCATGGCGAAAGCCCATTTGGACTTGTCATAGCTCTTGGTTTCTGGATCGTAACCAGCGAAGATACCATCGTCGAACTTGTAATTGTCGCCGATGATGAATGATGCGTTGGTGTAGTCGACTACGTAATCTTTGAAGATCAGCTCGTTATCCAGAATGTACTTAATCATACCACCGAGGA
Source organism: Pseudodesulfovibrio sp. (assembly GCA_022712855.1). Classification (GTDB taxonomy): domain Bacteria; phylum Desulfobacterota; class Desulfovibrionia; order Desulfovibrionales; family Desulfovibrionaceae; genus Pseudodesulfovibrio. The sequence goes on from JAFLJT010000275.1 coordinate 3,055, forward strand.
CGGCGATATCAGAACCGGAACGGATTCCGGCGTACATGTCGGCTTTAGCCGATGTTCTGGTGAAACGGGGGTCAACGTGAATTACGGTGGCACCCTTTTCTTGCGCTTTGGTCACCCATTTGAAAGAGATGGGATGGTTTTCGGCAGCATTACTGCCCATTATGAGAATACAATCACTGTTTTTGATATCGATCCAGTGATTGGTCATTGCACCGCGTCCGAACGACTCTGCCAGAGCCGCAACAGTTGCGCTGTGTCAGATCCTTGCCTGATGTTCTATGTACACCAGGCCAAGGCTGCGGAGCATCGTCTGGTAAGCCCAGCACTCCTCGTTATCGAGAGCGGCCGAACCGACGGAAGCGATTCCGTCACAACGGTTGACCGTTTCACCACGTGCATTGATGCGGGTGAACGTCTCGTCGCGTGTCTTTTTGACGTTATGAGCGATTCTTTCCAACGCCCAAGCCATAGAGACCTTTTTAAATTTCTTGGAGTAGGGGGCTCTGTACATGACGGAGTCCGGGCGGCGGTCGTTGTTAGCCAACTGCCAGATGGATGCGCCTTTGGCACAGAGGGAGCCTTCGTTGACGGGGTGATCAGGATCACCTTCAACGTTGACGGCTTTCATGTCCTTGAGGGACGTGTTGACGACGAGACCGCAACCGACTGCACAATAGCAGCAAATTGTTGTGGTCTGTTTGCTCCACTCTGGGGACATGGCGGCAACGCGATCAGCCATTTGGCTTTTCGACGCTGTGCAGCCAAGCCCAAGACCGCCGAATGCCGTTGCGACGGCAGCCGTGGCTGAGAGCTTGAGGAAGTTTCTTCGATTGGTGTGCATTCGACCTCCTAAGGTTTGACGCGGGTCATCGCCCGCGAATCTCGCGACCTAAAGTCACGAGTAACGAGTAGCCGCTGGGCTGCGAGACAAAGTCCGGTGTTGGCAGGGTGACGCCTGTATTGTCCTCACGACAGTGAGGAACCAGGGTCATTACCTGTGCAACAGCCTGAACGGATTCCATGGCAAAGCCGAGCCCACCGAAGGGCATAGCTTTGGCCGTGGTCGCAGCCGATGTGTGGTTTCTGAAAAAGCGCATTTGCGTACCTCTCCCAATTCTTTGGTTATCTCTTTATGGGGGAATAAGGGAATTGCAGCAATTATAGATGTCTTCTCTCTGTTCTCACACAGGCCATTTTGGGCACTTTTTACGTAAACCACTGGTTTGAATAGGCAAGCTTTATGCCGGAATGGGCATAAAATGATTTCTCTCCCACGGTTTGGCACTAAATAGGGGGTTTGGAGGGGGAAAAAGTGGGAGGTGAAGAAATAAAAGAAAGAGGGAAAAGAGGTATGGAAGCCGCCGTTGGCGGGATGAGCGTGATCGCGGGTCCCCGTTTGTAAGGACTGAGTAGGTAGTATGGTCTGGATATGAAAGGTACAAACTGCCGAGTTCAGATCATCCACATATGCTTCAATGGAATGCACCAGCCCTTTTTAGCAAGGCTTAGAAGCTGACAACGGAGTGGGGGCGGCTCTAGTTCCGCAATCCGTATGACTGTGGACGGCCCTCAATTGTATTGATTCGCACATCGTCCCACACTCCGACGATGGAGCCTCCGCTGCTTTGATCAGATTCTTGATCTGCTAAAACCGGGCGGCCAAGCTACTCTTAAAGCCGACATTTTTGGTTCTTTTTGTGGCGGCTCAGCCAAAAAGCACCGCCGCCCGCGCAGGGCGGAAGGAGTCTGCGACTGGCTCTCGCCTTTTGCTTTCTCTTCTCTTTTTTCCCTCTTTTCTTTCCTTTCCTCTCCTTACTCCTTCCCACCATACAGCGCATAATACCCACTCGGCACCACCACCAAAGTAAACAACGTCGATGCAATCAACCCAAATATCAACGCCCAGGCCAGCCCGGAGAAAATCGGGTCCAACGTAATCGGCCACGCCCCCAACGCCGTCGTCAAAGCCGTCAAAACAATAGGCCGCATACGCACCGCACCCGATTGGACGATAGCCTCCTTAAGCGGCTTACCCGACTTCACTTCCGTCTGGATGAAATCAATCAGCACCAGCGAGTTTCGGATAACAATACCGCCGAGTGCAATCATACCGATCATAGATGTAGCCGTGAAGAAAACAGGATCACCATAACCGCCGACTGTACCGCCCGCGATAAGATTAAGCAGCCAAAAACCGGGCAGGATGCCAATTAACGTCAGCGGAATGGCCGACATGATGAGCAACGGCATGAGGAATGATCCTGTTTCCGCTACCAGCAAAATGAAGATACCAGTAAGCGCGGCCGCGTTGGCAATACCAAGATCACGGAACACATCCAGTGTGATCTTCCACTCACCTTCCCCGGCCCATTCGGCCTCGGTTCCCGGCGGCATGGGATCACTCTTCAACTGCGATTGCAGATCAAGCACTGCCTCGCCCGGCGGAACACCTGCGGTGTCGCCAAACACGTACGCCACGCGCTTGAGGTTCTTATGGTATATGGCCTGCTCCGCTTGGACATCACGGAAGGTGCCGAGTTCGGCCAAGGGAACCATGGCCCCGCCCGGCGTCTTCATGCGTAATTCGCCGAGCGTGTCCGGTCCTGTGCGCAGGGATATGGGTAATATCATGCGAATGGGCAGCGGTTGGCGTTCGCGTGGTAGATGCACCGATGCGGGCGTACTGCCGGACAGGGCGAGACGCAATGTTTCCACCACGTCGGCTGCGGTGACGCCGTGTAGGGCTGCCTTTTCCTTGTCGAGGACAAAATCCACCATCATTCGATCTGTTTCGGCGGAAGTATCGATATCCACCAACCCTGCTTCTTTGAGCATGAGCTTTTCGACATGTGTGGCACCATCGATGATGGCGCCGTATGGCAGGCCGGGCTTGCCGTAAATTTCCGTGGTCAGCGTGGCGATAACCGGCGGGCCGGGTGGCGCTTCGATGACTTTGATCTTTGCGCCGTTCTTCGCGGCAATGGCGTGGAGTTCCTTTCGCAGACGCAACCCGATGGCGTGGCTCTGCATGGACCGCTCTGACTTATCGAGCAGATTGATACGGATGTCCGCAAAATTGGGCTGATTACGCCAGTAATAATGACGCACCATGCCGTTGAAATCCATGGGCGACGGCTCGCCCGCATAGGTAATGTAATTGGTCACTTCCGGCACGGTGCGCAGGAAGGATTCGAAGTCGCGCAGAGTGCGATCGGTGCGCTCCAAAGTCGTGCCTTCGTCCATGTCGACGATCAGTTGCAGCTCGTTTTTGTTGTCAAAAGGAAGCATCTTGAGCGGCACCAGTCGCATGAGGACAAGCCCGGCGCAAAAAACAAGGCCGCCAAGGATGCCCACGAGCAGCAGTCGACGATTGCGCTTGGAATTGAGGAACGGTGTGATCGCTTTTTCGTACACGGTGAAAAGTTTGTTGTTCACGCCCGTACTTTCAGCTTCTGTGGCTTCGCCTGTTTTTGGAGCGCGGTTTTTTAGGAGCAGATACGCCATCCACGGGACCACTGTGAGCGCGGCCACGGTGGAGAAGGTGACGGTCAGTGGGACATTCGCAGCCATGGGAGCCATGTATGGTCCCATCATTCCGGTGATGAAAAAGAGCGGCGTGAACGAAACGATGATGGCCAGCGTGGACATGATGACCGGAGGTAGGACTTCGCGCACGGCGTCCAATGTTGCTTCGAGTGGGCCTTTGATACCCATACGAATATGGCGCTGGATATTGTCCACGTTGGTGATGGGATCATCTACCACGAGGCCGAGGGAAAGGATGAGTGCAAAGAGGGTCACCCGATTGATGGTGTAGCCGAAAAGATAGTTGACGAAGAGGGCCAGAGAGAAACTCATGGGTACAGCCAGAGCGACTACCAGCGCCTCGCGCCAGCCGAGCGCAAAGGCGAGGAGTGCGATCACGGTGATGATCGCGAACAAGAGCGAGGAAAGCAGTTCGTTGACCTTGGCTTGCGCCGTTTCGCCATAGTTGCGGGTGATGGTCACGGCCACACCGTCGGGCAGGATTTCGCGCTTGAGTTCCTCGACGCGCTCAACAATGGCGTTAGCCACGGCCACGGCGTTGACGCCCTTTTTCTTTGCCAGCCCAAGGGTCACGGCAGGGCGTGACGGGTGCGCATTCTCTTTGCCGATCTTTGTCAGATAAACGTCCGAAAAACCGATCCGGCTATAGCTGTTCGGCTCCTCCGGCCCGTCGATGATGTCGGCCACGTCGCGAAGGTAGACGGGTTTGCCGTCGAAAACGCCCACCACTAAAGATGCAGCGTCATCGGCAGAGAGAAGAAATGATTGGCTGACTACTTGTGTCTCAACATCACCGGATACAAATTTCCCCGCCGAGAGTGCCCGGTCAGCACCTTTGAGCGCGCGGAAGACTTCGAGTGGAGAGACATTAAATCCGGTGAGCCGTTCCGGGCGCACTTCAACGCGCACCTCGCGACTGCGGCCTGAAAAGAGGGAAATTCGGGAGACGTCCGCGACTTCGGCCAGACGGTGGAACATTTCTTCGGCCATACGACGCAGGTCAAAATCGGAATAGCGGTCTTCGTAACCGTGGTCCGCGTGCAGGGTGAGCGCAACGATGGGCACGTCGTCGATCTCTACTGGCTTGACCACCCAGCCGGAGACGATGGCCGGAGCAAGATCTACATTTTTCTGGATGGCGTTATGCAGCTTGATGAGCGAATCTTCACGGTTCTCGCCCACGAAGAAACGGACGGTGACCGCTGTCATATCCTTGCGCGATACCGAGTAGACATACTCCACGCCGTCGATCTGCCAGAGCAATCTTTCAAGCGGGGTGGTGACGAGTTTTTCCACCTCGGCGGCGCTGGAACCGGGCACCTGCACGATGACATCGGCCATGGGCACCACTATTTGCGGTTCTTCTTCTCGTGGTGTGATGACAATGGCCGCCACGCCGAGGGCCAGGGCGGCAAAGGCGAGGACAATCGACATCTGCGAGGTCAGGAAATACCGGACGATGGAAGTAAGGAAGCCGTCTGTGCGGCCCGGTTCGGTGGTCATTATTCGGTCCCCACCTTGGAGCCGATACCAATGGTCTCGCCGCCAGACAGGCCGGAGAGGACTTCGACCATATCATTATATACTGCACCAGTGCGGATGTAGACAGATTCCCACTTGTCACCGGAGCGGACCATGATCGTTTCAAGTTGCCCGATGCGATGAACGGCGGCTTCGGGAATCAGCACGGATTCGCGTTCACCAAGCGGGACCATGAGCCGGCCGAACATACCGGGATAGAGGCCGGGGACTTCCGGCAACTTGGCTTTGACCAGAAATGAGCGCGTCACCGGATCGGCCAGTGGTTCGATTTCGTCCACTGTGCCGGAGAGCGGTTCATCACCGCCCAATGCCGAGACGACAACCGTGAGCGTGTCACCGAGTCGGACGTGCCCTATGAGGCTTTCGCGGACCATGGCTTCCAGACGGAGGCTGGCCCCGGTCTGCAAGGTGAGCAGTTCCTTGCCGGGAAATGCCAGATCGCCCGGTTCGGCCAGTCGTCGGGCTACTTCGCCTTTTTCCTGCGCTTTGATGGTGGTATATCCGAGGCCAATTTCCGCCTCCTGCACCATATTGGCCGCTTCCTTTCCACGGGATTGGACAACGGCCAGCCCTTCTTCGGCCTGTCCTAAACGGGCCTGAGCTTGGAGATAGGAGGACTCGGCTTTTTCCACTTCTTCGGCAGTGACCACTTTCTGGTCGTTCAACTGCTTCATACGTTTGTATGTGGATTCGGCCTTGGAAAATTCGGCTTTGGCGGCAGCAATAAAATCCTTGGCCTGTGCCGTCATGCTCGCCGCAGACAAGCGGGCCTGTTTGGAGCGATCCAGCCGCGCCTGAGATGCGCGGTTGTCGAGAACAACAAGTTCATCACCCGGTTCCACTTTGTCGCCGGGGCGCACGAGCACCTTGAGCACACGCCCCGTCACCTGCGCTTCCACGCGGATATCAGTACGAGCTTTGACCGTGCCGACCGCTTCATGCAGACGCGGCAGTCCTGTGCGCTCGGCCTGAGCCGTGAATTCGGGAGTATAGGTAGATTTGCCCTTGCCGGAGGGCATGGGGTCAGAACTACAAGCAGCCAGAAAAAGGGCCGCCTGTACCAGCAGGAGTATCGTGAATAATCGTTTCATAGTGGCATCTCATACCATGGAACAGATGCCATCCGCCATACTCAACACGTTGAGTTTGGAAAAAATACAACGACGCGAGGATGATGGGAAGAAGAATATTAATAAATAGCGCCATGATGACGGCAGGGGTATGGGGATTGAATCTGCTAGATCAGGGTGAAAATTTTGCTACATGGCCTGTTGCGGGCGCGATGACTATCCCCCCGCTGGCGTTTAACCCAACGCTGTAGATTTGTTTTTTTTGCGCCTGAGGTTCGAGCGCTAGGCGCAAGAAAACGACAGGGCCGCGCGTATTCCTATACGCAAGGATCTGTCGTTTTCGCAGCAACGACGCGATCGGACCTCAGGCGCAAAAAAAAAGTGCGCTGGCCGGTTTGCCCGGCGGTCCCTTGCTGTTTTCCCCTCAGCGTCGGGCTTCATGCGCACTTATTCGTGTACCAATTGCGACTCGTTTCGCTGGTGTATGGTTTGTAGGGTTTAACGATTAGCACCCTCCGCTATAGGTTCATCCGCTATATCTAATGGGCCTATCCCTTCAGGACCTTTTTCTCGTATCCGTTCAGGACTCTTTCCTGTGCTAATAGGTAAGCATTTTATGGGGGAAGTCCATACCCTTTGGGGGAGAAAAGAGTGAGGGTGCCGCCTTTGGCGGGATGGGGAATTGGGTGACAGCTCCGGACGGAGCAACGCCAGTTGAAAAGCTTAGCTTTTAAAGCTTCCATGTCCTGCGCGGACGGCGGTACTTTTTTGGCTGAGCCGCCACAAAAAAGTACCAAAAAATGTCGGCTTTTAAGAGGGTGCTCCGCCGCCCGGTTTTAGCAGATCAAGAATCTGATCAAAGCAGCGGAGGCTCCACTGTCGGAGAGTGGGACGCCCTGCGAGTCAATGTAATTGATGGCCGGCCACAGTCTCACGGGTTGCGGAACTGGAGCCGCCTCCACTGATTTGTCAGCTTCTAGGCCTTGCTAAAAAGGGCTGGTGCAGTTCGTTGAAGGGAGTGTGGAGAGCGGGGGAGCTTTGAAGGGTGCACTTCTTTTTATTATGTAGTTAGCGTTGTGTGCAGCGCCGTTCGATGTCTTTTGTTTTTTTTACACCTAACCCAGACAACCTTCCCTCTTTTTTTGCGCGTGTGGTTCGAGCGCTAGGCGCAAGAAAAAACCAGGACCGCAGCGTATTCCTATACGTAAGGGTCTGGTTTTTTCGCAGCAACGACGCGATCGGGCCACACGCGCAAAAAAAGTGCGCCGGGCCGGATTCTCCGGCTTGGAACTTGGACCACCATTTCAAAATATACACTCTATGGTGACTGGGTTCTTTTATACTTGGCGCACATTGCTCTTTGTGTGTGCGGGGCGACTCAATTCGCCATATCTGTTAAGGAAGAAATCAATATCTATTTGTCCTCACCCTCCGTCGTAGGTTCTTGCCAGCCCTCACTTCCGAGGGGCCTCAACCACTGTCTTATTTATACGCCTGTGGAAAAAACGGCGCAAGAGGTTTCGGCCACAAAAGTGGTCACTTCACCGCAACCGACGGTTAGTGCTGGATATAAAACTGAATATTTCTGGATGGAAGAGAGATATCACCGCATGGGGACACGGCGTTTTTGAAAGGGTCAATTATAACAATATATTGGTTGCTGTGGCGAAAGGCAAGTACATTCGCTAGATTCACCAAAATGGTCGGTGAATCCGGTGTAGCGAAATGGATAAATGGAGAATGACTCTTGGAAATAGCCGTGTGCGGGTTTGTGCTGTTGGCGGAATATTGCGGCCCAATTCAGTGGATATGGCGCAAGAATAATCCAGAGCCTCTACGCTTTATGCGCAAGAGTCCGGATTATTCACAGCATACCTATGGTGTATGCGATTGCAGGCTTGGGAATTCGCCGACAATTCTACTTAGGGACGCAGATTGCGTCTTTTGAACAGCCTAATCGTCGAACGGGTCGCTGATCAGGTCAGCTACACGCATGGGGTCGAGGCCATGGAGTGCTTCCTTCTGGGCGGTCAGCTCAGCACCGAGGCCTTGCAGGCTCAGGCTGGCCTCGTCCGCTTGCTTGCGGCCAAGGTTTTGTTCAACCGCGTTCAGGGCACCGTCCATGGTGGTATCAACCTTCGCGTTGTTGCGGTCTCTGATTTCCTGAATCTTCTTGCTCATCTGATCGATACGGGGATCAAATTGAGTCGATAGTTCTAAACCGGGCATATTCTTCCTCCTTTAAATTCTAGGAACAATAAAGCAAGACCCGTGCAGGAACTAAAAAAAGTAGAGATTT
>JAFLJT010000347.1 GCA_022712855.1 Pseudodesulfovibrio sp.
TGCAAAGCCTTTGGTCGCTTACCGGTGGAGGGGGTTATTACTGAAAAGAGTATATCGCCGTCCCTGGCCATATGTCTAATCTCCCTCCCCGCATCCATGCGGGTTTGAAGGGTCTCCCAACCCTAATTTGTCTCCCGACTCGCCGATTGTATTCGGGCTTGTCACTCTTTGTATCGGCACAATTTAAAAATTCCTTTAGGGGGAATTTTTTTTAATTGTGCCTCGGCCCCGGCTTGCGATAGCGGCGCATCCACTGCGTTGCCGGGCACGGTTTAATCCTCAGCGTAGGAAGACTACGCCTGCGGTTAAATCGCACCCGTCGCCTTGCGGCTGCACCACTCTCGCAAGCCTCACTGTGTTGGGAAAAGAATAAAAAAAGAGTGCCGAGCTGGATTGCTGGGCACTCTTGGGAAAGAGCAGTGTGGAAGGGAGAGGGCTAAAAACCGTGTTTGTGGAGGTAGTCCATGGTGATGCCGGCTTTTTTGTTTTCGGGTTTGTCGCTGGCGGTCCAGGGGGCGACCATGCGTTCGACGTATTTGCCGATGATGTCGGTTTCCATGTTGATCTTGCGGCCGGGGGTCCAGCCGGAGATGGTGGTGGTCTTCTGGGTCTCGGGGATAATGTTCACTTCGAGCCAGTTGGGGGCGCAGTCGTTGACCGTGAGGCTGATGCCATCGAGGGCGATGGACCCTTTGGCGATGACGTATTTGCCGTGGGCGGCGTCAAAGGTGAGCCTGTAAATTTTTGATTCTCCGGCAGGGCGGACTTCGCTGACTTCGGCGAGGCAGTCCACGTGGCCGGAGACGATGTGTCCGCCGAAGCGGTCGCCCATGGCCATGGCGCGTTCAAGGTTCGCTTCGGAGCCGATCCTGAGAGCGCCGAGGCTGGTGACAGCCATGGTCTCTTTGCTTGCGTAGAGGGTGAACCAGTTGTCACCAAAAGTTTCCACGGTCAGGCAGACGCCGTTGACCGCAATGGATTCACCAAGTTCAATATTGGGCATGTCGAATTGTGTTTTGATGCGAAAACGCGTTTCCGCGCCACGATTGTCTGCCGCCTCGATGCGGCCCATGCCCATGACCAGTCCTGTAAACATACGAATTCCTCGCTTCATGCGTTGTTGCACGAAGTTGTAGCAGGGAGCGCGGTGCGTGTAAATCGTCGGTTACTTCAGATAGTGGCCGACGAGTCGGGTATACTCAGGTGTTTTTATGATGGCATCGAACGCTTTTTGAAAACGTGCGATGGTCGCATCATCAACATCCTTGCTGAAAGCATAGTAGGACAAGGTGTTGTTGAGTACCCATGCAGTCTTGAATTTTTTTTGCGAGATATGCTTTTTTTGCATTGCAAGGTTGAAGGTGTTTTCTTCAATGGAGATGAGGTCGAGTCTGCGGGAGGAGAGCTTCTTGATACACAAATCAACAGATGACAGTGTGTCGATGGTGACAATATCCTTGTGCCGTTCGAGGATAATCGCGGACATATAGTCGCGTACAACGCCCACGGTGAGGCCCTTGGCGTCTTCTATGCTCCTCATGTTTATGGGGGTGTCTTCTCTGGCCACAAGCAGTGTCCTGGACTGAGCTATGGGCCCGACCCATTTAAAGAGAGGTTCACGCTCGGTTGTTTTGACCATGGAAAAGAGCACCGTGTTCGGCTGCTTCTGGATCATCTCATAGGCTCTGGGCCATGGTGTGAATTCAATGGGAAGCACTTGTACGCCCATCTCCTTCCATACGAGAATCAGCAATTCCACAGCCAAGCCTTTGGCCTGCCCATATTCTTGATAATTATACGGCTTAAAGTCTTCGGTAAGATAGGTGAGTTTCGTGGCCTGATCGTCACTGCTCATGGCATTTCTTGGCACTGTGGCTGCGAAAAAGAACACAGTCATTCCGAGGATGAATATCTTAAGATTGAAACTCATGCTTTGAGTATCTCTATATATACAACAAAAAAGTCAATGATATTCTACGCGGCAGAAAGTTTTTCGCTGGTGTCGGGGGGACCTGGGGCAGTGGCCGAAGGGGAATGTGACGCTGCTCGCAAGAGCAGGAAGACGCGAGGCGGGGCAAGTGGCCCGGAGGCATTCTTTCTTTCTATCGCCCCTTACTCGGGACGCATGGTTACCATTATGTCGGTTCCGGTGGGTTCCATGGAGAGGATTCGGAAATTGATGGCTTGTTCCATGGTTACCTTGTCGCGGCCGGAATAGGCTGCTGGGGCTTGGTCGTCGCCGAGGATGCGGGGCGTGACGAAATGGACGAGTTCGTCGGCGAGTCCCTGCTCGACCATGTGCATGGCGAGGCGGCCGCCGCCTTCGCAGAGGGTGTAGTGACAGCCTAGATCGTAGCGGAGCCGTTCGAATCCGGCGGAAAGATTGAGATGACCGGGGGTGCCGGGCAGAGGCCAGACGCTGGTGCCGCGCTGGCGGAGTACGTCGGCTTCGGGGCTGCGGGCTGCGCTTTCGGTGGTGAGGAAAACGGTGCGTTCGGGGTGCTTGGTGAGCAGCGTGTGGTCATCTGGATTTTCTGGCAGACGCGAGGTGATGACGACAGCGAAGGGCTGGACAAAATCCGGGTGTAAGCCGTCCAGACGACAGGTGAGGCTGGGGTTGTCGGCGTAGAAGGTTCCGCCGCCGATGACGACGGCGCCGACACGTCCGCGCAGTTCGTGGACCTTGAGAAATGATTCGGGGCTGGAGACTGGTTCGGGCGTGCGGAAACGCGAGGCGATCTTGCCATCGAGGGTGGCGGCCATCTTGACGATGTTGAACGGGGAATGGGAATTCTGCCAGAGCAGGAAATCCGCAATGATGTCCTTGCATTCCTGTTCGAGGACGCCGACCTCGACCTCTATGCCATGTTCCTTGAGCTTTTTAATGCCACCGGCGGCAACCGGATTGGGGTCGCGGGTGCCGACCACCACTTTGGAAATGTTGGCTTCGATGATTGCTTCGGTGCAGGGCGGAGTTTTGCCGTGATGATTGCATGGCTCCAGCGTGACGTACATGGTCATCCCGGTGGGGTCGATGCCTTTTCCGCGGGCGTTGGCAAGACATTCTCGTTCGGCATGGAGCGCGCCGTATTTGGTGTGCCAGCCTCCTGCGACAATCTTGTTGTTGTCCACGAGCACTGCTCCCACGCAGGGATTAGGCGCGGCGGGACCACGTCCTTTGACAGCCAGCTCCAGGGCGCAGGCCATGAAGTTTTCGGCGCTAGATGAATTCGCCTTGCATGTGGACATAGTTCACTCCAGCTTCGTTGAGCATCTGTTCGGACAGCTCATCCGGGTAATTTTCAGCGTAGTAGATATTCTGCACCTGGCAGTTGATGAGCATCTTGGTGCACAGGATGCAGGGCTTGGTGGTGCAGTAGATGTCGCAACCTTCGAGGTTCAGCGAGTGGGTGGCAGCCTGGATGATGACATTCTGCTCGGCGTGGAGTCCCCGGCATAGCTCATGCCGCTCGCCGGACGGGATGTTCAGTTTGTCGCGGATGCAACCGACCTCTTCGCAGTGAGCTATGTTGCTCGGCACACCGTTATATCCGGTGGCGAGGATGCGCTTGCCGCGCACGGCAATTGCACCCACGGCGCGGCGGGTGCAGGTGGAACGTTGCGCCACCAGATGGGCGATGCGCATGAAATATTCGGGCCAGGGCAGTCTGTCGGACATATACACTCCTTATGCTCCATTCGCGTGTGCGATGGAAGCATTCGTTTATCATTTCTTTACATGAAAAGAAACGGGTGAAAAACGGGCGTGGTATTAGATGGCTGGCCTGAAATACTTGAAGACAATGCGGTCATAACCGCTTTGACCATCAGCGTCAGGTTCCTTCATGCGCTCAAGAGTCGTCTGGTATTGTTCGACCACGCTGTCTTCGATGGCCTTGTTGAAACCAAAATATAAATCTCTGGAGCGTAATGTGTAAGCCACTTCATACTCTTTCGTGTCGATACCTTTTTGCTGCATGACATGAAAAATAGGCGTCGTTCCGTAGGCGACGGCATCGACTTCATCGCTGTGGACCAGGTCAACGGCGTCTTCGAGGATCGTGCTTTCCACGATATTCTCTTTTGGTACGCCAGCTTTAATCAAGGAGTCCTTCATGATCGTCCCCCTGAGAGTGCTTACCTTGATTATCGGGAGGTTGGCCTTGTTGGCAAAGTCAAAGCTTCCCCTTTTGGCGATGATCACCTGATCTGTGACGTAGAACGGACCGACCCATTTGAGGGCTGCCTCTCGTTCCGGCGTCCGGGCCATGCCGAGAATAACGGAGTTCTCAGTTTGTAATGTCTTTGTATAGACTTCTGGCCATGGAAGGGCGCGGGTTTTTTCTGGCGGCATCGAATCGCCGGATTTGGCCATTATCTCGGTGAGGATGTCGGCAGCCAAGCCGCTCGCTTTGCCATCTTCTACGTATTTGATGGGCAGCATGTTGTTGATGAACGTCCAGTATTCTGTGGCGTAAGAGGGACGGGCAGTTCCGAGCAACAGGATGAGGCAAAAGATAGTGTATGTGAAGCTTTTCATTCATTAAATTTCGGCTATATGTTCGTCTAATGCTATTATAATAGTGAATGGTTTCTGTTTGAAAAGACGTTGAGTAGTAATGTATATGTATACCCAAAAAAAATGAACACCCGTAAAGGTGTCCATTGGTGATGCTTTTTTGCCTCAAACTGAGGCAGTGCTAGATTCCTCAACCACCGCCGCCGCAGCCACCGCCGCCCATGGGGGGCATGGCTCCGAAGTCAGGCATGTCGCCG
>JAFLJT010000024.1 GCA_022712855.1 Pseudodesulfovibrio sp.
CCGATGAAGACGCCGAATTCGGTGATATTCTTGATGGTACCCTCAAGGACGGTGCCTTCGGGGTATTTTTCAGCAACCACATCCCACGGGTTGGGGCAGATTTGCTTCATGCCGAGGGAGATGCGCTTTTTTTCCTGATCGACGCCGAGCACGATGACTTCGACTTCGTCGCCGACTTTGACCATCTGTGAAGGATGGCGGAGCTTGCGGGTCCAGGACATCTCGGAGATGTGAACCAGACCTTCGACACCGTTCTCCAACTCAACAAACGCGCCGTAGTCGGCAAGATTGGTGATGGTGCCATTGAAGCGGGCTTCTTCGGGGTACTTTTCAGCAATATTTTCCCACGGATCAGGCACAAGCTGCTTGAGGCCCAGGGAAACTTTCTGACCTTCGCGGTCGAAGTTCAGAATTTTCAGAGTGAGATCGTCGCCCAGGCTGACCATTTCCTTGGGATGCTTGATGCGCTTCCAGGACATGTCAGTGATGTGCAGCAGACCGTCGAGTCCGCCGAGGTCAATGAACACGCCGTATTCGGTGATGTTCTTGGCCTTGCCCTCAATGGTCTGGCCCTCTTCGAGGGTTCCGAGCAACTTGTCGCGCTGCTCAGAGCGCAACTCTTCGAGAAGCACGCGGCGGGAAACGATGACGTTGCTGCGGCGGCGGTTGATCTTGAGGATCTTGAAATTGAATTCCTTGTTGACCAGAGCGTCCATGTCCGGGACAGGGCGCAGATCAACGTGGGAACCGGGCAGGAAGGCTTCGACACCACCGAGATCAACGGTGTAACCACCCTTGATGCGCCGGATGATGCGGCCAACGACTTCGCCGTCCTTTTCCATGAGCTCTTCGAGCTTATCAAAAAGCTGCATCCGCTTGGCCTTGTCGCGGGACAAGTAGATTGTGCCTTCAGCGTCATTCTTGCGGGCGACGAAAACGTCGACCTTCTCACCGATTTTAACGCTCACAGTGCCGTCAACATCGGTGAACTCGGAGACGGGAATTTGTCCTTCAGACTTGAAATTCACATCAACGAGCACGTAGTCCTTGTCAACCTTGACGACTTCACCAAGAACGATGGTGCCTTCGTCCAGATCTCCGAAATCAGAATTCAGATACTCATCAAGAGCATCGGCGAAATTCATTTCCATTTCCATCTCAACTTCAGGAGCTTCGACAGATTCAGGAGTTTCGACAGAAGCAGGAGTTTCGACAGAAGCAGGAGCTTCAACAGAAGCAGTAGCTTCAACAGAAGCAGTAGCTTCGACAGATTCAGTAGTTTTTTCCATGGGTTACCTCCATAACGGACCTCGGGCAATTTATTTTAACGTATATTTATAAAATGAGGGTACCAGCGCAACCAAAGGTGGATCGTTCCGAGGCAGTCGAGCCTCTGGTTGCGGGTCGGCCCTGAGACCGATTCCGACATCTTTACGCTCCTTATTAAGAAGGCTCATTATTCTGCTCTGTTACAAACAAAAAACTATGCCATCTACATTCAGAAGAAGTATGTACCTAGCGGAAAAAGAGGAAGCTGTAAACCCTTTTCTCCCAACGAAATCCACGGAAATCCAGCCCGTTTCTGAAACTGAAAACGATATTTTCCCGAAGCGCTAACTCCACCTTTTCAACAAAAAATGAAAAAAAGAGGACTTTTTGTCACTTTTAATCAACATTTAGCGAACAAAACATCCCTATTTTTTTTGGTTTTCATCTTGAACTGGAGCATGTCTCTGATTTCGCCGCTATGGACATGCAATATCTAAATCCATATGATTCAATCATGACTCTCTCAAAAAAATATACATGCTTCTTTGCATTTGGTGTTGGCTGCATAGCCCTTGGCTATTCTCTTTGGATGTATCTCCTCTCAAACGCATCAGGTCAGTATCCAATCGCTTTGGCCCCCACCATATTTGCTCCACTGAGTGCCGTTGCCGTTGCTGCGGGGTGCTGGCATTGGGTTGTCGAACGAATGCAGTGTTGCAAATGGGCAGTCGGCGCATTGATAGGTGCAGTTTCTGGATGGTCAATTTTTGCATCCGGCCTGCTGGTCACGTTTACACTTGGTGTAGCTGTTAGCAGCGACAAAATTCAAACAGTAGACGAACTGTTATCCTTGTTGAATGTCGTGTTTGCTGCGGGACCATTATTTTTATTTATATTGTGGGGATGGATCCCGGTACTCATATGCGTACTGCTGGGAGTGCTCTTATTAAGATTTAGGTGCGCTCAGTTCCCGAAAAAGCCGGAAAAATGATCTCCTCCGGCTTTCAGTTGTCGTCATCGGGTCGGGGGTACAACCGGAATTGCATTAAATACACTTCTGGCTGCATCACCGATCTCTTCTTTGGATGGAGCCAAATGTTTACCCCCAGTGAGAAAAGTATCCTTGGCCTTATTGTACTTTTCTTGCTCTATCAGTTTCCATTCAACTTCAAGGGATTCCTGTATTGCTTTTGAATTAATCATATCCATCCTATCCACCACTCCAATAATCTTATCAATATCCTCCTGCTGTAAATCAGCCAGCCCAGCTTCCAGATAAGCCTCCGAGTGTGAATCATACGCCTTTTCTTTTAGCTCTTCCGGCTTTGATTCATCCCACTCGCCGCTTCGCAGGCCGGATTCCATCTTGAACTGGAGCAGGTTCTTGGTTTTATTATTATGGACGTTTGCGTCAGGCATTGCGCTTGTAGCCCTGTGTTATTCGTTATATATGCATTCTCAGATGGAGGATGCGCCCGTAGCAGCTACTCTCAGCGCTATCGTGGGGTCTTTTCTTTTCAGTTTATTTCTTTTTTTGCAACGCAGATTGTGATCTAAAACTGGACGTTTGTGCTAATCTTGGACTTACTGAAAAGGATATCCCATGAAACCTTGGGATAAACAAAGAATGACCTGATTCTTGCTTGCCTTCTATTTCAGTGATAGCCTGAATGCGTGCTAAAAAATATAGAAAATCCTATCCTCTGGGGGCTATATGCGGCCTTATTGGGGCGGTCATGTGGTGGATGGCCTCATACGAGGTTGAGAATTTTGCTCCTCTAATCATTCTCTCCGCGGCTATCGGCGGCTTTTTGACTGGAACGGCCTTCTGGTATTGGATACTTGAACGAAAAAACAAAACAACTATTTTGCGAGGGCTGATTGCCGGAGGGGGAGCTGGATTCCTTTTTCAATTGCCATCTGCTGTTCTTCTGGCAGTGCTGACACTCTTTTTTCAAATTGATATACCCTTTGATAAGCGTATCTCTTTGGCCATAGTATATACCGTATTTGGATTCGTGGCCCCTATATATTTTGCCCCATTTCTGTTCATTCCATCCACGGCAATCCTTGGAGGAGCAATTGCTTTCATCCAAAAAAAGAGGAAGGCGCGTGAACCTTCCTCTACAAAAGAGGTTCACCCGGTTAAAGCGTACTTTTTTTGAAAAGGAAGAAAAGGAAGAGGTATGGAAGGCCACCTGCGGCGGTGATGAGGAACGAACAAAGAGGTTTCGTCCCCTCCGGGCCGAGTTACTTTTGGGCCAATCCGGTCGAAGACTCCCGCCTTGTCCGGTTTCGTTTGACCGCAAAACGATGAACCGCTTCTAAGCTGCTCCCGCCATTGCGGGTCGCTGTCAGGGAGAGCAAAAATGATGTGGAGAATTTTGACCTGAAAGGCAAGTACGATATCGGTTGCACTTGCTTTTTTTCCCGACTGAACTTCCGCGAACTGCACCAGCGATTAAGGGTCTTTGGGGTTAGAAGCCGACCAAGAGGAAAAAGCGGCTTTTGTGGGCGGAACCCGAAGGAGAATTATTAACAATCCTCCCCATACAGAAAGGGAGCGCCTGGACTTTCCATGGACGGGAGCGATTCCTCTTCAAAAAAGATGCACTTTGACAGAATGAACCAGAAAAAGGCCGGGACGATCATTCGTCCCGGCCTTTTGTTTTAATCAGCAATGGTGCAGTCGGATATCTTTCAACAACTTGTTAGTCGTACTCGACGGCACTGAACTTCATAAGGGTATCCCAGTTGTGGATCGCTTCCACGTAACGGATAGTACCGGTCTTTCCACGCATGACGAGCGAGGATGTCTCCGCACCATGTCCGTGGTAGGCAACACCTTTCAGGAAGGTGCCCCCGGAAATGCCGGTGACAGCAAAAAATAGATCCTCGGACTTGACCAGATCCCGAACGGTCAGCACACGGCGAACATCCAGACCGTATTCGGCCAGGGCATTTTTTTCGTCCTGTTTCTGCGGATCGAGCTTGGCGAACATTTCCCCACCCATGATGCGGATGGCTATGGCGGAGAGCACTCCTTCGGGAGTTCCGCCAGTACCCATCATGACATCGACTTCACAGCGCGGGTCGATGGCCATGAGCGAACCAGTGATATCTCCATCGGTATGCAACTGAATGCGGGCCCCGGCTTCGCGGATATCGCTGATCAGTTTTTTATGGCGCGGCTTGTCGAGAACAAAGACCACGAGATCGTCCACGTCCTTGTCCAGGGCGCGAGCGATGAGCTTCAGGTTGTGTCCAGTGGGTGCTTCGATATCCACAACGTCTTTTGCCTGAGACGGCACGACGAGTTTTTGCATGTAGTAGCTCGGACCCGGGTCAAACATGGAGCCGGCCGGAGCAACGCCGACAACGGAGATTGCGTTGGGGCGGCCATTGGCGAGCAGGTTAGTGCCTTCCAGCGGATCAACGGCGATATCGACCTTGGGACCAATGCCCTGACCGAGTTTTTCACCATTGAAGAGCATGGGGGCATCGTCTTTCTCACCTTCTCCGATCATGACCCTGCCTTCGATTTCAAGGGTATTGAAACAGAGGCGCATGGCATCGACAGCGGCCTGATCGGCGGAGATTTTGTTGCCTTTGCCGAGCCAGCGAGCGCATGCAAGGGCCGCGGCTTCGGTGACGCGGACGAGGTCAAGAGCGAGGTTTTTCTGTGGGGCTTCCATCATCATAACTCCTAGTATTTCTCTCTGATCATCCGAGCAAAGTTCTCAGGGGTGAACCCGTATTTGTCGGAAAGAATTTTGCCCGGAGCAGATGCTCCGAAGTGATCCAGTCCGAGTACAACGCCGGTACCGACATACTTGTACCAAAGGGTGGTGCGTCCGGCCTCGGCTGCGGCACGGGCAGTGACCTTTGGCGGCAATACTTCATTTTTATACGATTCCGGCTGATCGTCAAACAGTTTCGCAGAAGGCATACTGACGACACGAACCTTGCGCTTGAAGAGCTTCGCCGTATCGAGTGCCAGGGAGACCTCGGAACCGGATGCAATCAGGATGAGGTCGGGTGTTCCGTCGCAGTCCTTGAGGACGTAACCGCCCTTGCGGGGACCATCGACAACAGCCGGGTACTCCGCAGGATCAAGGACGGGCAGTCCCTGACGGGTCAGGAAGATGCAGGAAGGCATTTTTTCCTGTTTCATGGCGATGTCCAGACAGACCGCGGTTTCCATGGCATCGGCAGGACGCAGGTCGATCAGTCCCGGGATCAGGCGCAGGGAGCTTATGTGCTCAATGGGCTGGTGGGTGGGACCGTCTTCGCCGACCCAGAAGGAATCGTGGGTGAATACGTAAAGGACGGGCAGTTCCTGCAGCGCGGACATGCGAATGGCGTTGCGGCAGTAATCAGCGAATGTCAGGAAGGTCGCGCCGAACGGGAGCAGGCCGCCGTGCAACTGCATGCCGTTCATGATGGCGGCCATGGGGAACTCGCGGACACCGACAGCCAGGTTGCGTGCGCCGTAACCGTCAATGGCGAAATCGCCGTAGGTGTTACGAAAGTTCAGGGTTTGGTTGGACGGGTCGAGGTCAGCGGAACCACCGACCAGAGTCGGCAGGGAATCCATGACGCTATCGAGACATTTGCCCCAGGCCTGACGGGTAGCCATGGTTTCACCGGGGGTGAAAGTCGGCCATTCGATTTTCAGATCAGAACGCTGCTTGGTGACGTGGCCCCACATGGTGGCGAAGTCGGCGTCTTTACCGAGCTTGGCGTCCAGAGCGACCTGCCAGTCAGCAGCTTCTTTGCGCATGCCGTCGAAACGGGACTGGTATGCTTCTTTGACATCTGCGGGGACGTAGAAATCCTTGGCTTCGAGGCCGAGTTTTTCTTTGGTCGCTGCAATTTCGTCAGCTTTCAGCGGCTCGCCATGGGTCTTGTGGCTGCCTTCCATGGTGGCGCAGCCCTTGGCCATGGTGGTGTGACCGATGATCATGGTGGGCTTGCTGGTTTCAGCCTGGCCCGCCTTGATAGCGGCGCGGATTTCGTCATGGTTGTGGCCGTCCACTTCGATGACCTGCCAGCACATGCCTTCAAAGACCATCTTGTGGTCGGTGCAATCTGACTTGCAGGTGGGACCGGCCAACTGGATCTTGTTGGAATCGTAGTAGGCGATGAGTTTGCCGAGTCCCCAGAGTCCGGCCAGAGATGCAGCACCCAGTGCGATGGGCTCCTGCAAGTCGCCGTCAGAGGACAGGACATAAGTGTAATGGTCCATGACGTCGGCACCGAGCTTCTCGCGCAGATACGCTTCAGCAGTGGCGAAACCAACGGACATACCAAAACCCTGACCAAGCGGGCCAGTGGTGGCTTCAACGCCGGGAGTCAGGTGAACTTCGGGGTGCCCCGGAGTCAGGGAGCCGAGCTGGCGAAATTCCTTGATATCATCAATGGTGATGAAATCGCTCAGATGCAGCAAAGCGTATTGCAGCATGGACTCGTGGCCCGCAGACAGGATGAACCGGTCGCGGTTGAACCACTTGGAGTCGTCCGGGTTGAAGTTCAGGAATTCGGAAAACAGGATGGTGGCGTAGTCGGCAGAGGACATTGCGCCGCCGGGATGGCCGGAGTTTGCTTTGGCAACGCCGTCCATGATTAACCCTTTGACTACGGCAATGGTCTTATCCGTCTGTGTCATGATGTACCCTTTCTAAAGTTGTTATTTGGCAACAGTGTCAATGAGGTCGATGCGACGCTGATGTCGATCGCCCCCGAACTCGGTTTCCAGAAAAGTCTTCAAGATCGCCAGCGCCAACCCTTGGCCTGTGACCCTTTCGCCAAGACAGAGGATGCGGGCATCGTTATGCTCGCGCGCCATCTCGGCAAGAAATTCATTGGTGCACAGTGCAGCGCGTACACCCATGCGGTTGGCAGTCATCGTCATGCCCTGGCCCGTGCCACAAATGAGCACGCCAAGTTTGCCGTCGTCCGCCTTCACCTTGTCCACAACCTTGGCTGCGAACAGCGGATAGTCACAAGAGTCGAAGCAATCCGGGCCTTCGTCCTCTACACTATATCCCCACTCCTCAAGAGCCTTCACAAAGACCTTCTTGAGGTTCAAGCCCCCATGATCAGAACCAAGCACAATAGTCTTACTCACGATTACTCCAAAAATGACATTATAGAACCGCTTTCGCGGAAAGCCTTCAGTGACGTCGGCACGGACTGCATATATTTGTAAACAACACCTATCAAGGACGTATGCCCCCGCGAAGCGCGATAAAAAGTTTAGGAGATTCTTAAGAACCCTTTACAAAGGGTTCTTAAGCCGCCGGAGGCTTCTTATCTTCTCCTAACTTTCCTCGCGAAGCTTTGCCATGCGATCTTCGCGATCGCGGGCCAGCTCGCTTCTCAACGTCTCGATTTCTTCTTTGAGAAAGTCGATCTGTTTGAGGCTCAGTTCCTTATCTTGCTTCTTCCCTTTGCCCATTTCTGTGATGCGCCCGAGGGTGCCATATTCTTGTTCCAATTCTTTTTCAAGTCTGCTGATCTCGTATCGGGTGAGAATCGACTTGGTCAACCATCTTATTTCTGCGAGCCAGGTTTTAAGGCCAAGCAGGAATATATCGAGAACCGATTCGTTCGTGGTGTTCGTTTCACTCATTGTGCATCCTCATAAACAACCGGAATTTCTTTTTTTGCTGCGCGATAGCCATTGTCCAGACGGTGCGGTGTAATACCTTCGGGCAACGCCAGCTCCAACGCCGAAGTCGGCCAGGGCGAAATTTTCAGATCGCGCGATTTTATTCGCAAGACACCTTTTTCGCCGTTATCCATGGACAGGGTCAACCGATCCGCCAGCGGCGCGGTGACAACGTCTTCATATTTATCCAACGCAAGCTGCCACGTCCGAGCACCGTCCTGCGTCTTGGTCGTTTTCCCTTTGAGCAACGTTGGACGACCTGTGTTGTCCAACGTGATGGTCGTTACCTCAGAGCCGTGCAGAGTGTAATTATACGAGTCACCGTCACGGGTCGCCTCGATAAAACTCTTGGGCGTCAGGCCGGAAAAATCACCCACAGCCACACGAGCCAGTTCGGTGAGCGAAAAAGGAAACGGCATACCGAGTCGAGTCGCGCCGAGCACCGGGTTCACGTGAGCATACGCGGCTTTTTCTGTAGGGTAAAACACGAGCAGTCCACCGTCATCTTCACGAATATGCGAGAGCAGCTTGCCGATGCCTGCCGAAATATCAAGGCGCATGGGACCATCAAAATTGCCCCACATGGAGACCAGCGTGCGATTGGTCCGTTTGGTCGGTTTGACCCGAGTATAATAGAGCGATGCCTTCACAAGCACTCCCGGTTCAGCAGTGGGCACGCAGTAATTCTGTTGGAACACCGACCATGCCGCTTCCGGGGAATCCAGAACGCGGCCAGGCGCTTTCTTTGGCGTGCAACCAGAAGCAACAACCAATGAGGCGGTCACTATTACCGCACAAAGACAAATCAGCCAGTGTGATCGGATCATAAGTTTTTAAGTTTCTTTTTCACCGCATCGCGGTTCCGTGTCTTGTATTTCAGGGAGTTATTATATCCCTTGCGAGCCGATTTGATCTTGCCCATGGCGCTGGCAATGTCGCCGTAGTGTTCCCACACGGTGGGATCGTCTTCGATGGTATCCACGGCAAAGCCAATGTTCTCCCAAGCCAGATCGTATTGCTTCAACCTGAAATAGACCCAGGCAACGGAATCGAGGATGAAACCATTCTCCGGGTCGAGCAGCGATGCCTTCTGAACCAGCACCAGCGCACGTTCTAATTCTCGGCCTTCTTCGGCCAGAGTATAGCCCACATAATTGAGCGCATTGGTATGATCGGGATGCGCGCGCAGCACGACTTCCATGAGCGCAAGCCCCTCGGGACGACGGCCCAGCTCTTCGTAGAGCATGGCGAGTTCGTAGGTCAGTTCCGGGTTCTCTTTGAGACGAGCCAGCCCATCCAGGAGAACCTGTTCGGCCCCGGCGTTGTCGCCCTTGGCTTGGAGTAGGCCGGATTCCAGCACGTAAAAGATAGTGCCGTCAGGGAACTTTTCCTTACCCATGCGTGCGATGGCAAGGGCGTCCGCTTCTTTACCTTGAAGGTTGTAAAGCTGCGCCTTGAAACGCAGGGCATGGGGGTAGAGTCGGTCTTCTTCCTTAACTTTGGTCAATATCTCAAGGGCTTTGCCCGGGTCGTTCTCACCTTCATTGGCGATGACCGCTTTATAGAAATGGTATTCGGCAGGAATCTCGCCGTCAGCGGTGAGCATATCAAGAACCGTCGAACCCTGCGCGTAGAATTTGTCGTTGATGAACATGAGCGCGGCGTCGAGAATAAAGCTCTTGGATTGTGGGCCGTCCAGAGCAACTTGCATGGCGTGGGACGGATTGTTGAGCTTCAAATTCAGATTGATGAGCCGCAGTCGCGCTTCGGGGAACGGGTCGCCCTGAGCGAGAATGCGCGTGTACATTTTCTCTGCTGACACATAATCTTTGGTCAGTTCATACTCATACGCCAGTTCGACCATGGCCTCGGTGAACGAGGCATCCATGGAAACCGCTTTTTTCAAATTGATAATGGCAGACTTGCGCATGCCCAGATTTCCCTGAGTGCGGCCGATGGCGTAATACGCGTCCGGCGAACGCTTATCCGCGGGAATCGCCTTGAGCACATCCAGCGCTTCAGCATCCTTGCCAGCGTCCATGAGCATCTGGCCCAGACGTTCGCGGGCCTGCACATCGTCAGCGTGTTGGGCCAGATAATCGTCCATGACGCCAATGGCTGCGCCCACGCGGCCGTCCAGGATATAGGAGTTGGCGAGATAGATGGTCAGAATCTGATTATCAGGAAATTTGGCCAGCCCTTCTTTGAGGGCGCTACGAGACTTGGCCGTACCGCTGGGATCGTTCCAAAACAGGCCGGCTTTTTCGAGATACAACTGCGGTGTAGGGGCCGCGATGAGCAGACGATTGAGGGATTCTTCGGCACGAGCGGCGATCTCAGTCACCTCTTCCAACGTGAGGTCGCTCTGCTTGCCTTCGGACGAATGGCGTTGCAACCGTTGAATCTGATCCTGATACACGAGATAGTCATAACTCAGCTGCGCCTCACCACTCAAAGGCGGGACGGGCCGTACCGGCGTCACCTTTTTAGCGGTACAAGCCGACAACGCCGCCAGCGCAAGGCAGAGTAGGAGGACTGTCAGAAGTGTCGAAATATGAGGGCGTCGTGTCAGTGGCATAAATGTCCCGTGTTTAGTCGTGCTCCAGCACCAGGTCTTTGGAAAAGCCTTGAACCTTCTCAGTCATGTGCTCGCGAATCTTGCCGAGCAATCGCGCCTCGATCTGGCGGACACGCTCTCTGGTAACCTCAAACCGCTCGCCGATCTCGCGCAGGGTAATCGGGTCTTCCGAGAGCAGCCGATCATCGAGGATGGCGAGTTCTTTTTCATTCAACGTCGGCCGAATCAGCTTCAGATTATCCAGCAGCAGATTCACGATCTGATCAGAGGCAATGGTCTCTTCCACGCCCGGCCCCATGGATGGCAAAAAGTCCATCTTGGTGGCGTCTGAGTCTTCGCCCAGCGGCGTGTTCAGCGACATGTCGTTCTTGGACAAACGCTGATCCATCTCCACGATTTCGTTCTCGCTGACGCCCAGGCTCTTGGAAAGCGCCTCAGTGGTGGGATCAAATCCCAAGGACTGAAGGCGCTGACGTTCCTTGTTCAGATTGTAAAAAAGCTTGCGCTGAGTCTGGGTAGTACCAACCTTAACCATTCTCCAGTTGTCCATGATGTACTTGAGAATGTACGCCTTGACCCAAAACGCGGCGTAGTAGGAAAATTTAATACCCTTTTCCGGATCGAACTTGGTCACGGCCTTGAGCAGCCCGACGTTGCCTTCCTGAATCAGGTCGAGCGCGTTCTGCATCCAGCGACGCTGGAAATCCATGGCGATCTTGACCACCAGACGCAGGTGAGAGGACACAAGCTTAAACGCCGCATCCTGATCGTTATCATCCTGCACCCGTTTGGCGAGGGCGTATTCATCATCCGGCTCCAACATGGGGAACCGAGCGATTTCCTTGAGATATATCTGCAACGGATCGCGAACCCGAACCTCTTTTGAGGAGGGCTTGGCAAAGGCGGGCAGCAGTTTTTCCAACGGCTCTTTTTTGGCCGGAGGATTAACCGGAACCGCCCTCGAATCACGCGGCTTACCCACAAGATCGGCACTGCCGTCGGCGGTCTCCACGATCTCCGGCTCTACGATTTCCGGTTCGATTGCTGTTTCGATAGGTGTTGATGGCATTTTTTATATGGTTGGCGTCTCTGCGCCGCGTTCAATACTTAATATAAGAGCAAGAAAGTGACACTATAGGTTTTATACACCATTTTCAATGTTTTTCACCTGTTTTACGAGGCGGAAAACGGGGAGAAATAGTGAAGGGGAAAAGAGGAAAAATAGGAAGAGAAACAGGAGGGAAAAACAAGATCTGCCGAGCTCCTATCCCCAACACCACCTTCAACGGACTGCACCAGCCCTTTTTAGCAAGGCTTAGAAGCTGACAAAGCAGTGGAGGCGGCGCTACTCTCGCGACACGTATGACTTTTAACGGCCATCAATTGTTTTTATTTGCAGGACATCCCACACTCCGACGCTGGAGCCTCCGCTGCTTTGATCAGATTCTTGATCTGCTAAAACCGGGCGGCCAAGCTTGTTCTTAAAAGCCGACATTTTTTGGTACTTTTTTTGTGGCGGCCCAGCCAAAAAAGTACCGCCGTCCGCGCAGGACATGGAAGCTTTGAAAGGCCAAGCCTTTCAACTGGCGTTGCTCCGTAGGAGCTTTCACCTATTTCCCCAATGCCGCCAAAAGCGGCTTCCCCTAATTCTCCCTCCTTCCCCCGCATATGACCATAGAGGAAAACCCTTGATTTTTGGCCCATCCACGACTATATCTAGATATCTTGATATAAGAATAATTAAGCCCGCATGGAGAGGCGCAGCACCCTAGCCGCGCACCATGACAGACTATATGGAGAGAATTGTGCCCGATTTCAGAGCCATACTGCGTGACGACAAGGTCTATTTTTTTGATGGCGGCTACGGAACCCTGTTGCAAAGCCGGGGCCTGCCCGCTGGTCTTTCCCCCGAATTATGGGGCCTGAAAGAACCGGATATCATCCGCGCCGTGCATCAGGACTATATTAATGCCGGGGCCAATGTCCTGACCACCAACACCTTTGGTGGCTCCAAGCTGAAACTCGGCGATGACGCTGATGTGTATGAGCTGAATAAGGCCATGACAAAAATCGCCCGTGAAGTGGCTGGCGACAACGCATTCGTCGCCGCGTCCATCGGCCCCACCGGACATTTTGTCGAGCCGCTGGGCGAGCTGACCTTCCGCGAGATGGTCGAGATTTTCAAGGAACAGATCAGAGGCTGTGTCGACGGCGGCGCCGACCTCATTCTGGGTGAAACCCACTTTGATCTGGCCGAAGCCAAGGCCGTTGTTGTGGCTGCCCGCCTCGTGTGCGACCTGCCTGTTGCCATGTCCATGACATTTGAAGGCCCGGCATCCCTTACCGGAACCAGCCCGCTGACCTTTGTGGACACCATGCAGAACATGGGCGTTGAGCTTATCGGCACCAACTGTTCCGCTGGTCCCGAGCAGATGCA
>JAFLJT010000150.1 GCA_022712855.1 Pseudodesulfovibrio sp.
GCTGGTTTCTGGTTCCAGTAATCAAGGTTCGAGTCCTTGTGGCCCTGCCAAATATGCGTCCCCATCGTCTAGCCTGGTCCAGGACGGCTGCCTTTCACGCAGTTAACAGGGGTTCAAATCCCCTTGGGGACGCCATATTGAACATCAAGAGTCAGTTGCTTACAGCAACTGGCTCTTTTCTTTTTGCCCCGGCTTGCGATAGCGGCGCATCTGCCGCGTTAAGTGAATTGTAGGCGAGTCTTCGAGCCGTACAAGATCTTACTTGCCGAAGGCGTGCCGGGCATGATTTAATCCTCGATGTAGAGGACTACACCTGCGGTTAAATCATACCCGTCGCCTTGCAGCTACACCACTCTCACAAGCCTCACGGTGTCAGGGAAGGGCGGAAAGAGTATGAGGGGGAGGGTAGAAGGTCGTCTCAGTACTCCTTGGGGACTCCACGAAATTTAAGCGGGTTACGGTTCACACCGTAGCCCGCTTTTTCTTTTGTGGAATTAGGGAGGTGTCCCCTTAATTGCCCGTGTGAAAATACGTGTAAAAATATGCGAAAAGCCGTACATTGATCCCGTAAGAGCCTCGTTATCGCCTGCTTTGAACGCCAGTCGTCCCACTAGCAAGGTGAGAATGGCGGCTCTTCAAGCCATTGCGAACGCATTATAACGAACGGCCAACCACTTGAGAAACAAATATGAGGTGTTGGGATAGGCCAACACCTCGTATTTATTGCTTGTTTTTAGATCGCTATTTGTACATGACTTCAGTCAAGATCATTTTCTTGGCCGCATCCAAGTAAACTTCCAGATCTTTCAGTTCCGGCTGGATAATGCGCTGCATAACGGCAAAAGTTCCTTTTGGAATTCTTGCCATAGACTCAAGGGCCGTGAGGCATGAATCAAGAACGTTATTTTCAGCGACAATGTCCTGAATGAGTCCAAGGGCTTTGACTTCCTGAGAAGTGATTGTTTCCTTCAGCAGCAAGATTTCCTCTGCTTTGGATTGCCCGACTGAATGTCGCAAGAAAAAGGGAAGCAAGGCAACAGGAGGAACGCCATAATCGTATGCAGTGTTGACAAAAGAAGTGCCTTCGGACGCACATCGATAATTGTAAAGCATTGAAAAACCGAGATAGTCATAGCTAGCCTTTCCAATAATCCCGCAAGCTGTTGGTTTGGCGCACCCAAGGTATAACTTGGAAGAGATCCAGACAGAGTTGGCAATTTTTTCGAATGCCTGCTTGTCTGCGTCCCCTTTTGACTGAAATATGTTTTTTACCTTTTCGCCGTAATCGGCATCATCGAACAAGTCGTGATCATTAATGAATGCGATCCCTTTTATGGAATCATCTATCATAATCCCTTTGGAAAATTCATTGTAGCTATTTCTTGAGGCAATATCGAAAAACAGTGTTAATGCATCTGCTTTCAGATGAAAAACAGCAAATTCGTCTTCTCTATCACATCTGATGCCATCGTTTTCGAACAGTATTGTTGACATGAGTAATTCCTAGTAGAGTTTGCAATATTTTGTTTATTTAATAATACGCTACCATACTTAACTCTCATATTTAGCTCAAGGCAAACCTTGTATTAGCCATGCGCCTATTCCGTGGGGAGTTAGGAGGACACTTTCCTAACCCTCACATAAATAGGCAATTACAATGGTTCCGGTCGTGGCCATGGTGGTTGGGGCTTTGTTTCCTATTAGCCACCTATGGGAATTAAGGGGACACCTCCCTAATTCGCCTTTTGGGTCAGGAATTAGGGAGGTGTCCCCTTAATTTACGGGAGGCCAGTCGTTCCTTCACGCCAGCTATCGCTTCTGCGCAGAATGGAAGATATTCAGAATCTCAACGCAACCGCCTTTGATTCGGTAGGGGATGATGTAGGGGGGGATGATCACTTCGCGGGTCATGGGGACGCGGCCGGGGCGGCCACTTTCGGGGAAATTTTTGAGGCGTTGGCAGCTATTCCATATGCGTTGGGCTTCGGCGAGGACGGTTTCTGCGTCCGTCTTCTCTGTGAGGTAGGCTCGAACCCGATCAAGATCTTCAAGGGCGTTGGGAGTCCAGTGGATTCTAGTCAGCGTCAACGTTCAGCCCCCACTTGGCGAAGGCATCTTTTACCTCACCGTCCGTTGCGAAGTTGCCAGCATCGGCTTGCGCTACGCTTTCATGGATTCGGGCAACCTGCCATGTCTGTTCTTCGAGGAACTGCTCCAATGCGTTGGCAACAATGAAAGATTTACTGCGGTTGGTGGCCTTGGCAAGCGCATTGAGCTTGGCGGCGGTTTCTTCCGGGATACGGGCTGTAACTGTGCTCATGATCGACTCCTTGAATACAGAATATACATTGTGTACATTGTAGTCAACGTCCCCTGTTTTTCGGGTGTTTCAGGCGCAACTGCTTATCCGGAACAGATCAAACTGCACTCCCCGCAGCGATCATGAATAAATATAACTCCACCTGTTCCGAAAACACTTGCGTCGTCTGATATTATATGTAAAACACGCCCTTCAAGACGAGGCAAAACTAGCAACAAGGGTTCCAGACTACCCGCTAGGCAAGCCTGTCGCATCATGCGTCCCCATCGTCTAGCCTGGTCCAGGACGGCTGCCTTTCACGCAGTTAACAGGGGTTCAAATCCCCTTGGGGACGCCATGCGTACATCAAGAGGCAGTTGCTTTAGCAACTGCCTCTTTCTTTTTCCCCCGGCTTGCGATAGCGGCGCATCTGCTGCGTTGCCGGGCACGGTTTAATCCTCGATGTAGAGGACTACACCTGCGGTTAAATCGTACCCGTCGCCTTGCAGCTACACCACTCTCACAAGCCTCACGTTGTCAGGGAAAGGTTACGCATTGTTGCGTTCTAGATGGCGGTCTTTTCATTTTCTTTGTGCGTTGAATTAACTCGCGACGTCCACAGCTTTCAGTATATCCACTTCGGTTGGCCCATCCACAAAGTCGGTTCGAGCTTCGCCCAAGGCGACCATGTGCGGTGCTTTTCCGTGGGCTTCGAGGTGGGGCATGCTTTCCCAGATTTCGTAGAACATGAAGGCTTTGCCGTCGTCTGTTTTGTGCAGGTCGTAGCGGATGCACCCGTCTTCGCCGCGCACTGCTGGCACGACGTCTGCCAGAGCCTGTTCGAGTGCAGCTTCTTTGCCTGCTTTGGCTGTCACTTTTGCTGATACGTATACGAGTCCCATGCAATTATTCCTTTGTTGTAAGTATTCTTTTCAGTACCGCTTCACTCATCATGTTTCCCCTGTCCTGAATCCTTTCGAGTTGGTCGAGATCAGAGGGAGAACAACTGATGATGGTTGGTAATTCGATATCCAGAATTTCAGGTGTGCCAAGCCTATTTTTGAAGGCGTCGTCAACAATGCCTTTCCCTTGTCCGTTGAACCGGACGAAGGCGACGATGTCGCAGGGTGCAGCCAGTATGGCTTTGGTTGCGGTGGTTATGGCGTCATTTCGGGTGCCAGCTACGAGAATTATGCCGAGAGTTTCATTCGACATCCTTTCCGCCATCTTCGCACCGAAGGGTATCTCCAACCCGTGTCGAACGCCCACAGGGCGCAGCGGTTGCCATTGTCCGTCTTCGAACATGAGTGTTCCGGTACGTCCGGCGCGGTCTTCCTCCGGCAGGTATCGACTGAGCCACTGCCCCTGTCTGCCGAATTCGCCCCAGAGAATGAACACCTGAAGTCTCTTGCCTTCCATTGGTCCATAAACGGCACTGTCCAGCCCGGACATATCAATGACTTCCGGCGGCGTGCTGCGGCTCGGCTTCATGCCAAAGGAGATATGAGGCTCTATCGTCTGAGCGAAAGCACCGCTTGCGATCAGCAGTGCCATAATGCTTACTATGCACGATAATCGCAGTTTCAAATTGGCCTCATTGGGTATAGGGAATTGTCATTGATCATGGAGTGGCTTACGATACTCTCAATTCACAAACAAGCCTGTTTCTTTTTTTGCACAAAGGAATTTTACATGACCGATACAGTTAATCTCGCCGAAAAATTTGCGCAGTTCTCAGACCATTGGAG
>JAFLJT010000298.1 GCA_022712855.1 Pseudodesulfovibrio sp.
GGGAGGACGTTGAGGTAGCCTATTTTACCCAGACGTACTGACATTAACGGGACTCCAATATGGTGTAGTTCATGCTCCGGCGCTTGGGCGTGAACCCGGCTGCTGAGACCAATTTGTCGAGTTCTTCACGGGAGAGCCTGAATGCTACGCCTGCAGCTTTAACCACGTTTTCTTCGATCATGGTTGATCCGAAGTCGTTACCGCCGAAATAGAGTGCAAGTTGAGCAATCTTCGGCCCCATGGTGACCCAGGAGACCTGTATATTGTCCACGTTGTCGAGAACGATGCGTGAGAGAGCGAGCATACGGAGATATTCTGTGGAGGTCAGTTTGCGGCAATCCGGCAATTCTGTGTGGTCGGGCTGGAACGTCCACGGGATAAAGGCCGTGAAGCCGCCGGTGCGGTCCTGACTTTCGCGCACGGCGAACAAGTGCTGAAGACGTTGTTCTACGGTTTCCTTGTGCCCGAACATCATCGTTGCTGTCGTGCGCAACCCCTGATTGTGGGCCTCTTCCATAACGGCGAGCCACTGGTCGGCTGGGCAT
The DNA here is from genome assembly GCA_022712855.1 of Pseudodesulfovibrio sp. GTDB lineage: Bacteria > Desulfobacterota > Desulfovibrionia > Desulfovibrionales > Desulfovibrionaceae > Pseudodesulfovibrio. The sequence continues at coordinate 546 of JAFLJT010000298.1, forward strand.
TTGTTGGGTGCGACTTCCGCGCGGACTTCGTTCACCAGAATTTCTGCACCGCCACCAGGTATGGAGTCCAGACCGGCTTTGCGCAGTCGTTCAATGACCTCGGCAACAGAAATACCTTCCATCTCACTCCAGAAGACAATTTCCGGCGGTGAGAAAGCGTGGATATGGATTTCGTAATTGGTCTTGATATAGCGGAGCATCTCTTCATACCACGTCAGTGGCAGGTCTGGGTGGTGCCCGCCCTGCATAAGAATCTGGGTGCCGCCGAGGTCGAGGGTCTCCTGAATTTTCTCGCCAATTTCTTCGTAAGTGAGGACATAGCCGCCGTCCTGATCTGGTTTCTTGTAGAACGCGCAGAACTTGCAGCAGCAGACGCAGACGTTGGAGTAATTGATGTTGCGGTCAACTACGTAAGTGACAACTGGCTCGGGGTGCTTGGCAAGGCGAACCTGATGCGCAAGGTGGCCGAGATCGTGGAAGTCTGCCTCGTTGTACAAGGTCAGCGCTTCATTAAAATCGATGCGCTTTCCGTCGAGGACTTTCCGATAAATGGATTCCAGCGTCATTACTTCACCTCGTTGAAGAAGCCGTCGCGTTCGACTGGAGTGCAACCACAGCCTTGGATCATTTCTTCTAGTTCGGTGCGTGTCATGCCTTGTTCGGATGTGGCTCCAGCTTCGTGACCGATTTTTTCTTCGACCACGGTGCCATCAAAGTCGTCTGCGCCGAATTTGAGTGCGGCTTGTGCTTGTTTAACGCCGAGCATCACCCAATAGGCTTTGATGTGCGGGATATTGTCGAGCATCAGGCGGCTGACGGCGATGGTGCGTAGTTCTTCAAGACCGGTGAGTGGCTCTTCAATGGTGAGCTGGCTGTTTTCGGTGAGGAAGGGCAGGGGGATAAAACAAGTGTAGCCGCCGCCTTTGTCTTGGGATTCGCGCAATCGGACGAGATGATCGATACGATCTTCGTGCGATTCGATGTGGCCGAACAGCATGGTGGCGTTGGTCTTCATGCCCAGTGCGTGGGCTTCTTCGTGGATGGCCAACCATTCTTCAGCTGTTGATTTGCGTGGGCAGAGTTGTTCGCGGATTTTTGGGGCGAAAATTTCAGCACCGCCGCCGGGCAGCATGTCGAGTCCTGCCGCATTGAGGCGGGTCAGAACTTCTTTGCTCGTGATGTTTTCCAGCGAAGCAAAATGGGCAATCTCGACTGCTGTGAAACATTTGAGGACGACGTCAGGCAAGCGATTTTTCACGGCACGCATGATCTCTTCGAAATATTCGAGACCGAGCTTGGGGTGACAGCCGCCGACAATGTGGATTTCACGCGGTGTAAGGGCTGCCGCGTCGATCTTGGCGATGACATCTTCTTTGGTCAGCACAAAGCCGCCTTCCTGGCCTTCTTCGCGTTGGTAGGCGCAGAAGACGCAGCCATTGACGCAGACGTTGGTATAATTGACGTGCTGGTTAATGACATAGAACGCTTTGTCGCCGTGCATGCGGGTACGGACCTGATGAGCCAGTGCGCCCACGGCCAGCGGCTCCGGGCATTCGAAAAGACGCATGCCGTCTTCAAAGGTGAGTCGTTCACCTGCATGAACCTTAGCGCGGATATCGCCGATGCCCATGTTCTCGAAATAGTCATTATTCAGCAGTTTCATATATGCTCCTGTGTCAGGAAGGATTGCCCAGTCCATGGCGGATGAACTCCGTCACGGCGCGGGCTTTGGTTTCAATGGTTGTACGGTCGGCTTTGTCCGACAATGTGTCACCGTCTAAGGACGGCATGGCATAGGATTGGAGAAAACGGTCCATGATCGCGTTGCAATGAAAGACCGCCATTTCGGGGTCGAGATCATTGCGGAGTTGGCCGGATTCTTTGCCGTCAGCAATTAACGCGCGCAGATATTTTGTGGATGCCTGCCGCACTTCGGTGAGGAACGTCTCGCGCATGGGGAAATTTTCCTGGAACAACATCTTGAGGTAGATGCGATAAATCAGCGGGTGGGCGTCGATGAAATCCACGCCTGCCATGAGGCTCATGTACATACGTTCGAAAAAATCGCCTGACGGGGTGTCGCGGATTTCCTTGAGCGGGCGCTTGAATTGCGACACGGCATGGCCGAAAAGGTATTCGAACAGCCCTTGCTTATTACCAAAATACTTGAAGAGCGACCCTTTGGCGATGCCAAGGCGACCGACGATACGGTTAACACTCGCCTGATGATAGCCGTGGTCCGCGAACTCGCGGGTGGCTTCGGACAGGACGCGTTCGCGCTTCTCGTCGGGAAGATTTTCGAATGTCTTTTGTGCTGTTGCCATGTTCGTTTTCTTGCTCTTTGACGCTGGTTCCGGTAATGGTGACCAGGTGGTCACTTTTGTATAATCGGTGGCTGCGTCTGTCAATAAAAACCGCTGAGAAACATGATATACGAGAAGTGTGATGGCTAAAAAACTGACGCTTGGGTATTCGCCCTGTCCCAATGATACTTTCATTTTTCACGGACTTGCCTCCGGCTCCATTGAATGGCCCGGTGGGCTGGACATCACTTTGGCCGACGTGGAGGAGTTGAACTCCAAAGCGGCCAAAGGGGCACTGGATGTGGTTAAGGTGTCGGTGGCGGCTGCTGCTGATATTCTCGACGACTATGTCCTGCTTCGGTCTGGCGGCGCTATGGGCTATGGCGTTGGGCCGATTCTTGTGGCTCAGGGCGAGTGCGAGCTTGCTTCATTGGACGGAAAGACTATCGCTATTCCTGGTAAAAAAACGACGGCGAACCTGTTGTTCGGGCTGTGCTGTCGTGAGGCCGGGATCAATGTGACGCTCAAGGAGTTGGTCTTTGACGAAGTGATGCCTGCGGTGGCGGCTGGCGAAGTTGACGCTGGTGTGGTCATCCATGAAGGGCGGTTTACTTTTCAAGAACAGGGCATGGTCCGAATCCTCGACCTTGGTGCGTGGTGGGAAGGACACACGGGCCTGCCTATTCCGCTGGGGGCCATTGCTGTTAAGCGTTCTCTCGGCGAAGGTGTGGCGCGGCAGATGAACGAGGCTATTCGCCAGAGTTTACTGGGTGCACGAAAAAATCCTGCAGCAGCTTCGGAGTATATTAAAGCGCATGCTCAGGAGATGGACGATGCTGTTATCCGTGAGCATATAGATACGTTTGTGACGGACTATAGTCTGGATATCGGTGAAGCTGGCGAGCAGGCTGTTGAACGGTTGCTCGGGGAAGCTGGCTGGAAAGAGGGTGATGTGTTTATTTCTCTCTAAATTGAATTCCTGTACGAATAGAAAAAGCGACGTGGGAACGTCGCTTTTTTTGTATCAGTGTGAGTGAAAAGATTACGTTTGATGTGCCGTCTTTTTATCTTGGCTGATATACACACCCGCTATGACGATGGCCGAGGCGGCGTATTGTACCCAGTTTAAGCGTTCGTTCAGGAACATCCAGCCAAAGAGGAGAGTGAGGACGGGGATGAGATTGACGAACGCCGAAGCCTGGGAGGTCGGTGTTTTAGACATGCCGTAGTTGTAGAGCCCGTATGCGCCGATAGTGACGAAAATGCCGAGGTAAACCACAGATATAACACCAGTCGTAGAAAATTCTGTTGGCAGGTTGGTGGTCGGCAGGAAGAGAAGTGGGAAGTAAAAGAGCGAACCGATAAACGCCTGAATCATGGTCAGAAACCATGGATTGTATCTGGGAGTGAGGCTCTTGAGGGTGACCATGTAGCCGGCGGCACAAATCATGGCCATGAATTCGAGAAAATTTCCGAGGAGTGGGTTGGGTGCTGTGGCCGTCGAAGATGCAGCAACGGAAAGCAATACGGCTCCGACGACGGCGAGGCTGAAGCCGGATAGCGTGCGTCGGGAAATACGTTCGCCTAGGGTGAAGCGAGCGGCAACGGCGACCAAGAGTGGTAGGAGTGCGCAGATCATGCCTGCCTGGGAAGCGTCGGTGTAGGTCAAGGCCATGGCTTCGAAGATAAAATATAAGCCGGGTTCGCAGAATCCCATGAACAGGAGCAGTTTCCAGTCGCCGGGTTGGTAGTTGATGTGGCGTAGGCTTCTGAAGACGAGCAGAAAGCAGAGGGATGCGATGAACATGCGCCCGAAGATGACCACCATGGGGTCGAAATGGGTGAAGGCGATCTTGAGCACGATAAACGAACTGGCCCAGAGGATGACCGCTGCTAAAAGCGCCGCGAGCGCTTTGCCTTTTCCTTCAAATCCTACCACTTCGAACTCCTTCTTGTTGCTGAGAAGCGAGGTCTATCACCGTTTGTCATACTTGGGAACTAAATCGACCATCATAAATTTGTATCGATCTGATCTGTTTCAATGATGGTAAAATACTATTCTTAAAAATACTGTCAGGCTGGCGAGAAAGGTTCGAATGCTAGGCGTAAAAAAGCAGTTGGGCCTTTATCGCCTGCCTGAAACAAAAAAGCCCGCGTGTGCGGGCTTTTTTGCGGTGTTCTCTAAAAGTGTTCTGTCTAGTGAGGGCAGACTGCCAGGAGGTTGACAGGTTTGAAGCCGTTTGCCGGGTCTTCTGCGTAGCGGCAACCGAGGTGGGAGTCTTCGCGTTTGTGCGCGATATCGTCTTCGGAACCGAGGTAGTATGTGCAGTTATTGCTTTCGCAAACCAGGATAACATCCCAACCTGATTCTCCCGGGGGAAGCCAGGGCTGCATCAGAGTGCCGCAGTGCGGGCAGTCTTTATCGGGGAGTTCTGTAATAATTCCAGCGTATTCATGAATAACCATTGTATCTCCTTTTCCGTCGCCTATGGCTTCGGTTTCAATCATTGAATTGAAGATAATCCCATAGTCCCCAACGTCAAGGGGCACGGTGTATTATTTTTCTTCTTCTTCGGACAGGGGGAGTTCGCGCAACAGCTTGAACAATGCGCGTGCGTCCTTGGGCGGTTTGCCTTTGGCCTGTTCGCGTCGTGCGCCAAGAACGAGCTGGCGGAGGCGCTGGCCGTGCTCTGGGTGCGCATTATAATATTCCTGAAGCAGGGCGTCGTCGCCTTCTATCAGTTGCTCGCGGACTATTTCCAGACGATGGAACTCGGCGGTCTTGACGGTATGGCCTTGTTCGGCAGCTTCAACGACTTGGCGAACATAGGTTATATCAAAGGTCCGCATAAGTTTGCCAATGTACTGAAGATGTCTGCGTCTGGCTTCGTGTTTTGCTATGGTCTTGAGGCGCAGCAGTGCTTCTTCGACCAGAGGCGGTAGATTGGCTTCCTTGATGACATTTCTGCCCAAGGCAGCGAAGTCTAAACCCAGTTGTTGCAACTCCCTTGATTCACGCTTGAGCTGGGTGCGGCTGGGTTGCTCATTTTCGACGTCAAATTCGATTGGTTCGTAGAGGTCTCGTTTCTGCTTTTTTTGCATATGTCTTTATTTCAGTGGCGCAGCGGCCAAATCGTGTTCGAGTTCGGTGAAAATGGCCTGAACCCCTTTGGTCATGGCCTGGACCAGTTGTTGCGGGTCCGGTTCGGTCAGGGGCACACGTTGCCTGTAACTTTTGGAAAAGACAATCTGATTCTCGGGGGTAGATTCATCCACCACGAAAAACTGCATGGCGATTTCCGCTACGGGCTGGTCTGCGGAGTAGTCCCCATAGAGGGAATTGACCACGCCTTCCAACGTCAGATCGGAGATAACCATGCTGCCGGGGTTGATGATATGGGCGAATTGTCCTGATGCATTGAGCCAGTTACGCAGTTCGGTGGTCAGCATGTTGCCGGGTGTGACAAAGAACATGTTGTAGAAATCTGATTCGATATGCCCGTCGCCCATCTGGTAGACCAACTCGCGGGTGTTGTAGATATCGGAGATGGTCATGCGGCGCACTTTGAGGACAATATCCCCTTTGTCAGACGCAGGGGCATCGGTACGCGCCGGTGTAATGCGATAGAATTTCTTGTCGATAGGCTGGCCACCGAGTTTGACGCAGGCGGTGGCGGTCAAAGCCAAAGCCAGAAGGAATATGAGTATGGACTGTTTTTTCATGGTCGTAGCCCCGGTTAGTTGGTTTTAGGTGTGGCTTTACTTGGCGGTTTGCCAAAGAATACGCCGGACGGATACCGTTTGGCATCCCCACTGAGTTCTTTAATGTTTTGCATGACCTCACGAGTATCTTCCATGATAGCGTGGATATTCGCTTCCTCGCTGGCGACCACCGCGTTGAGGCGGTTGGTCAGTGCATGCACTTTGGACAGTGCGGCTGTCAGGTCATGGGACGCCTTGGCGATGTTTTCGAGTGTGGGTGCGATATTTGCAAAAGCCTTGTTGAGTCGCGGGTCAGCCAGATTTTTTTCCAAGGCATCAGCCGTTATTTTGAAACTTGCCATGGCAAGCCGGGCTTCGCCAGCGGCAGCAATGATATCGTCCGCTGAGCCGTTCACGATCTTATTGATTCCGGCAATGGCTCCGACCGCTTCTGGAATCAGCATTTCGGCGTCAGGGTGCGCGAGAATATCATCGGTACGGGCGAGGATGGATTCAGTTTCAGTTAATATTCCCAGTATTTTTTCGCCAGCCCTTTTGCCGCCTTCGGTCTTCATGAAGTCGTCCAAGGTGTTGACGATGGATTTCACGTCGCCGATGATGCTTGTAATGTCATCTTGCTTGATGGCACTCAGGGTCTTGCTGATGGTGGTTATCGCTCCCTCAATGCGGTTCAGAGTGCTTGGCATGGAAGGGATGTATGCGCCTCTTGGTGTCCAATCAATTTTTAGCGGCGGATTATTTTCCGGGTCAGTATAAACAAAGTTGAGGAAAAGTTGTCCGGTGAGACCGAGGGATGTTGGGCGGACTCTCAGTCCGTGAGCAGCCTCTTCCTTGATGGCTTCTCGGAATTCAGTTTCATCCATTTCCTGGAAAAGATCGGGCGTGATTTCGCTTTCTACACAGACGTAGCGAACGCCGCCTTGTCTGGCTCTCTCATACTTGTTGGCGACAAAATCGATAGCCGAGACCCGGCCGATGTTGACGCCGCGCAGCTTGACCGGCGAGCCGATGTCCAGCCCGTTGACGGATTCGTCGAAGTAGCTTTCAACCGTGTAGGTGGTTTGAAAGTATCGGCCTGCACCAAGGATGATGATGATCGCCACCAGCATACATGTGCCGAGGATGATGAAGGAACCGAGTTTGAAATAATCGTGTTTTCGTATCATCACGTATCCTTATTCAGCAACGGGGCATTTGACTTCCTGACCAGTCTTGCCCAGTGATGGCATGCGGTGGAAGAACCGTTTTACAAAGATGTTTTCCGATGTGTCGCGCAATTCTTTGGGGTCGCCTTCGGCCACGATCTGCTTCACATCCTTATCAAGCATGATAACCCGATCTGCGGTTTTGTAAATGGATTCGAGCTCATGGGAAACGATAACAAAGGTTATGCCCAGCGTTCGTGACAGGTTGAGGATGAGTTCGTCAAGCTCGGCTGAAGAAATGGGGTCCAGTCCTGCGCCGGGTTCGTCCAAGAAAAGAATTTGTGGATCAAGGGCCATGGCCCGTGCAATGGCAGCGCGTTTCTTCATGCCGCCACTGATGGCTGCGGGGAGTTTGTAGAGCGCATTTTCCAGATTGACCATGGCGAGTTTAGACTTGGCGATCATGGTCTTGGCTTCGTGGGGGAGATCTGAGAATTCTTCGAGTGGCAGCATGACGTTTTGCAACAGTGACATGGAGCCAAAGAGTGCGCCCATTTGGTACATGACGCCAAATTGCCTGATGATTTGATTGCGTTCATCGCCCTGAGCCGTGACCAGATCGTTGTCGCCGAATAAGACTTGGCCTTCCATCGGTTCATAGAGGCCGATCATGTTTTTGAGCAGGGTGGATTTGCCGCAACCGGAACCGCCGAGGATGACGAAGATTTCGCCGGGCATGATGTCGAAACTCACGTCTTTGACCACGACGGTCTCGTCGTATCCGCAGGTGATGTTTCGCACGCTTATGACTGGTTTCCTTGTATCCATCATATATAATTACCAGCCGAGGTAGTAAAAAGCCACGGCGAATAAACCGTCCGCGAATGCGATGAGGATGATGCCTGAGACAACAGCGCTGGTGGTTGAAAGTCCCACTGCGCTTGCGCCGTCCTTTGTTTGCATTCCTCGCAGGCAGCCGACGCCAGCGACGAGTATGGAAAAGACGACGGCTTTGAACATGCCGCCCCAAAAATCACCAAAATGGAGATAGGCGAATACGCGCGAGGTGAAAGTCACCAAGGGGAAGCCGAGCGACAGCATGACTATGGCGCCACCGACGAGGCTTGCCATGTTGAAGAATATGGTCATCAGCGGGACCATGGCCAGAGCGGAAAGCAGCTTGGGAATGACCAGAAAACGCATGGGGGACAGTCCCATGGTGGTCAGGGCATCAAGCTCCTCGTTGATCTTCATGGTGCCGATTTCGGCGGCAAAGGCTGAGCCGGAACGGGCAGCCAGAAGGATGGCAGTCACCAGTGGGCCCATCTCGCGGAACATGACAAGGCCGAGCATGTTGGGCACGTAAATTTCGCCGCCGAACCGTTGCAGGCTCACTGCGGACTGGAAGGACATTATGAGTCCCATCAAAAAGCCGATGAGCACGATGATGAAGAGGGAGTCCACGCCTACGTTGATACAGGAGAGTAGGACGTCTTTCCAACGAACCTGACTGGGATGTCGGATGGTTTGCAGGATCATAACGGTCGCTTCGCCAACAAAGGCGATCATTTCGCGCAGGCCGAGTAAAACTTCTTCGGTGGCTTTGCCTACGGCCTCCGCAAATCCGCGTCGTTCTTTTGCCTTGGGCGTCCACTGAGGGAGTTCGCAGTCCCAGGTGAGGTTGATGAGTTGCTGATATTCCTCGCGCAGGTTGGTGATGGTGAGTTTGCCACCAGCCAAGGCCGCTTCTTCGCGCAGTTTGAGCAGGAGTGCCAGGCCGGCACCGTCCATATATTCAATGTCGGCGCAATCGGCGGTCACCGAGGCGTGTTGTCCACTCCGTACGAGTGTAACAGCATCATCCCAGAGGAAGGCTGTGCCTAGAGCGTCCAGTCGGCCTTTTAATGATATATGTATGCCGTCAACGTCAGAGCGCGTCGTGGCGGCTGCTCCGGGATGATTATCTGGCAATGTTCGATGCGACAACGCGGGTTCCACCTGTGTTCGTGTTGTTGATTGGCCTCTTAAGGCCGAAACGTAAATATATCTGAGGTTTTGGAAAATGGAAAGGTGGGGATGAGGTTTTTTAAACCGGTTATAAGAGATGGTTGACAAAAATTGAAAAGAATATTATTCCTTTTAATCATGAATAACAGAAAAATTGACGATCTCGATCTAAGAATCCTGAACATACTTCAGGATGATGGCAAGGTCTCCAATGCGGAAATCGCTCGTAAGGTCGGCAAGGCTCCGTCTGCCGTTCTCGAACGTGTCCGTAAGTTGCGCAGAAACGGCATCATCAGGGGCTACGAGTGTATCGTAGATCACAAAACCCTTGGTCGAAGCCTGACTGCGTTCACTTCCATTCGCGTCGAAGAGGGCGTGGGCGCCACTGAAGTCGGTGAAAAGCTTTCTGCGCTGCCCGAAGTCCTTGAGGTGCATTACACCGCTGGACGTGATTCATATCTCGTCAAAGTGCGCGTGGAAGACACTGAAGCATTGCAAGCCACTCTCGCCAAATTCGGCACCATCGCGGCTGTTCGCGACACCAACTCGACCATCGTGCTAACCACGGTGAAAGAGTCGCGCGTCATCCCGCTACCAACCACTGACGAATAGTACTTCAAGGAGTCAAGAATGACCACTGATATCTCCTCCCTGGACCCGAGAGTAATTGCTCGGGGCAGGGAGTTTTTTGCGTCCATTTCCGGCGAATCTCCTTCGGTTTTCAACAAAGGGTGGTGGACTGGAAAGGTCATGGATTGGGCCATGAAAAACGATGATTTTAAGGTGCAAATGTTTAGATTTGTTGATGTTTTGCCATATCTCAACACCTCTGAATCCCTTTCTCGTCATATCGAAGAATATTTTGCCACTGACGATGCAAACATCCCTGACGTGCTGAAATGGGGTGCTACCAAGACCAAAATTGGTGGTGGTTTGGTTGCCAAGGTTTTGAACAAAACCATCCGCTCGAACATCGAAACCATGGCCCGCCAATTCATCATTGGTCAGGTGTCCAAGGAAGCGGTCAAAGGCATCAAAAAATTGCGCAAGGACGGATTCGCCTTTGTCCTTGATCTTCTTGGAGAAGCTACGGTCAGCGAGAAAGAATCTGACGCCTACCGCGACGGGTATCTCGAAGTCCTCGACGCCATGCAAAAAGAGCTTGGAAAATGGAAGCCGCTTGAGGGTGGTTCCGGTGACCTCGATTGGGGGCACGCTCCCAAGATTAATGTGGCAGTCAAGCCGTCCGCATTTTATTCGCAGGCCAAATCCGTGGACCTTGATGGCACCGCCGCAGGCATGATGGCGAGCATCGAACCCATTTATCGCAAGGTTATGGAGATGGGCGGATACATGTGTATCGATATGGAAGCGCTCAAATACAAAGACGCAACCATTGAGTTGTACAAGCGCCTTCGCGCCAAGTATCCCGACTATCCGCATTTGGGCATCGTGTTTCAGTCGTACCTGAAATGCGTGGACGAAGATGTTCGCGATTTCCTGGCCTGGGCGCGTGAGAAAGACTTCCAGGTTTCCATTCGTCTGGTTAAGGGCGCGTACTGGGATTACGAAACCGTCATTGCAAAGCAGAACGGCTGGCCTGTGCCGGTCTGGTCGCACAAGCCTGAGACTGACATGGCGTATGAACGTGTCTCCAAGATGATTCTGGAGAATAGCGATCTTTGTCATTACGCCTGTGCATCACATAACATCCGCTCCATTGCTGCCGTCATGGAAATGGCGAGCGACATGAATGTTCCTGAAGATCGCTACGAATTCCAGGTGCTCTACGGCATGGCCGAGCCTGTTCGCAAAGGTCTCAAGAATGTGGCAAAGCGCGTTCGCCTCTATTGTCCTTACGGCGACCTGCTGCCCGGGATGGCATACCTCGTTCGTCGCTTGCTGGAAAATACAGCCAACGAATCCTTCCTCAAGCAGACCTTTGCAGACGAAGCTGACATGGACGTCCTTTTGGAGAACCCGGAAGCGACACTGCGTCGTCAGCTGGAGGGTAAGTGTGTTGCTCCCGAACCTGACGAAGGATTGGCTCGATTCCAGAACTTCCCGATGGCGGACTTCACTCTCGAGTCCGAGCGCGATGCATACCCGGCGGCTATTGCCAGAGTGCGTAGCTCCATGGGCAAGAAGATCCCGCTGTTTATCAACGGCCAGGAAGTGGAAACCAGCGATACCCTTGATTCTTACAACCCGGCCAATCCCAATGAAATTATCGGCACCGTCTGTCAGGCTGGTGTGGGCGAAGTGGATCGTGCCATCGAAAGCGCGTCCGAAGCATACCTTACCTGGCGCGACGTGCCTGCCGAGGAACGTGCGAACATCCTGCTCAAGGCTGCACAATATCTGAAAGATAACATACACGACCTGTGTGCTGTTCAAATACTCGAAGTGGGCAAGCAGTGGGATCAGGCTCAGGGCGATGTCGCCGAGGCCATTGATTTCCTCGAATATTATGCCCGTGAGATGATCAAGCTTGGCGAACCCCGCCGTATGGGCCATGCGCCCGGCGAGATGAGCCAGCTTTTCTACCAAGGTAAGGGCGTGGCTGCGGTCATCGCTCCCTGGAACTTCCCGTTGGCAATTTCCGTGGGCATGGTCTCTGCGGCCATTGTCTCCGGTTGTCCGGTTGTTTACAAACCGGCTGGCATATCCTCCTGTATCGGCAACGGATTGGTTGATATGTGGAAGGCCGCAGGATTGCCCGACGGTGTGTTTAACTACATCCCCGGGCGCGGTTCGGTTATGGGTGACCATCTTGTGGACCACCCGGACGTTTCGGTTATCGCTTTTACCGGTTCGATGGAAATCGGCCTGCGCATTCAGGAACGTGCTGCCAAGGTGCAGCCCGGTCAGCAACAGTGTAAGAAGGTCATCGCCGAAATGGGCGGAAAGAACGGTACCATCATTGATGATGACGCCGATCTCGATGAAGCCGTACTCGGCGTGCTTTACGCCGCCTTCGGTTTCCAAGGCCAGAAATGCTCTGCCTGTTCCCGCGTGATCGTACTTGATGCCATCTATGATCGATTCATCGAACGCCTCACCGAGGCTGCTGAATCAGTCAAGCTCGGTCCCGCCGAGAACCCGGCCAACTACATGGGGCCTGTCGCTGACAAAGCTGCTCAGGAAAATGTTATGCGCTACGTCGGTATTGCCGAAAGCGAAGGCAATGTTCTCGTCAAGCGCGAAGTCTCTGATGACCTCAAGGCCACGGGCGGCTGTTACGTGCCGCTGACCATTGTGGACGGCATCAGCAAGGATGACCGTCTCGCTCAGGAAGAAGTATTCGGCCCGGTTCTCGCCGTTCTGCGTGCCAAGGACATGGACGCAGCCCTCGATATCGCCAACTCCACACGCTTTGCGTTGACCGGAGCCATCTACACCCGTAGCCCGGCTAATCTGGAACGGGCGTACAAGGAGTTCCGCGTTGGTAACCTCTACCTGAACAAGCCGTCGGTTGGTGCCCTTGTCGAGCGCCACGCCTTTGGCGGATTCAAGATGTCCGGCGTCGGCTCCAAGGCGGGCGGCCCGGATTACCTGCTCCAGTTCATGGACCCACGTCTGGTTTGCGAAAACACCATGCGTCGCGGTTTTGCTCCCATCGAAGATGACGACGATTGGCTGAGCTAGGTTTAATAGTAAAGACTTACGGCCCGGCAGACATTAGTTTGCCGGGCCGTTTTACGTTGTAAACGGTGAGTTTCGTTGACTTGGACACTCCTTTGCCAGTAAGTGCTGTGGTGTTAATGAAATGAAATCGGGAGTGACTGCCCGTAGATATATCGAGGTGCATTGTGCGTATTCAGGATTTGTTGAAAGAGGTCGAAGAGACCCTGCTGGAACGGACGTCGAAGTCTGGCTACAAGAGCAAGACCGAAGCGTTGTGGCAGTGGGCGAGTCATACGCGTGGATCCATGTGGAAGCGGTTTGCCTTTCATCTCAATCGGAAGACGTACAAGGAATGGGACAATGCCGAAGGGAATTTTGGCCTTGGTCTGACCCATCAGTTTTGGCCGTTGATCAATGGTCCGGAGCCGTACGAAGCTGCCTACGACAAGCTTGAGGATGATGAGTCCAGAGCGGTCTTTATGTGGCGGCTCAAAGTGCGACTCTCCATGCCCTTTGTCATGGGTTGGGATGATGCCTATCCCGCGCCGAAACCTCCGGGTGTTGGCGACTTGACCATCGGTGCTGAAGAAGAAAAATTTTGTAAGGGATTTAAGGACGGGCAGTACCTGTTACGGGATATCTGTATGCCGGAAGCAGGTGATGTTGTTTTGGATCTGGGTGCATTTCTCGGCGATTCAGCCGTGGCCTTTTCCCGTCTTGTTGGTGAATCAGGTCATGTCTATTCCTTCGAAGCATTGTCCTCGCAGTTCGAAACGTTGAAAACGAATCTGGCACATTTCAATTGTGGAAATGTGACTCCATGTTTCAACGCGGCGTGGAATAAGGCCGAAGAACTTTACATGTCATCCAATCGCGGTAGCTCCAGCATTGGTAGCGGCGACCATCCGGTCCCCGGCATTCGTGTGGATGATTTTGTGCGTGAGCGCGGAATCGAGCAGGTCGATTTTATCAAGATGGATATTGAAGGTGCTGAACAGGAAGCCATCGAAGGGTGTGTCGAAACTATCAAGACCTTCAAGCCGAAGCTGGCGCTCAGCGCCTACCACAAGCCCGAAGACCTCTATCTCCTTATGGATATGGTCAGCGATCTCCACCCAGGCTATCGTTTTTACATGCGGCATTACGACCCGGCTGGGTTCAATGATACCGTTTTGTATGCGGTGGGATAAGGTGCTTGTTGCCTAGCGCATTTTCATCTTGAAGCACGATGAAGAATTGAAATAATAACGTATTATTTAAATAAAATGCATCAGAACATCTAAAGCTTTTCAAGCGTAATATGCTCTAGAGCGGCAGTGTCATTACATTCCACTGAACGCCGCCGTGGGACGAAGCGGAAACGCCACCGTTCTCAAAGCCGTGGCGCGAATAAAACTCTACGAGATTCTCTTTGCAGAGGAGCTTGACATTGGATTTCCCCATGTCACGGGCCTGATCAATAAAGTTGGTCAGGAGTGCGCCGCCGATGCCTTCTTTTTGGAATTCAGGCAGTACGGACAGAGAAAAAATGACGATGTTCTTGCCGTCCGGGTCATGCCCGATGAGCTGTTTGAACTCTTCGTCGGTAATGTCGTCCTTGTGTGTGGAGCCGCTGTTGACCTGCCCGATGACCTGTCCCTGGTATTCCGCGACTATAAAACCTTCGGGGTAGGCGTCGATGCGATTGCGCAAGGATGTTGTCCAGGCGGCTTCGGCGGGCGGAAAGCAGCGGGCTTCAATGGTATGACACGCGGTCAAATCATTGGGCTCGACCATTCTGAGGGTATAATCTGACATGATATTCTAGTCCGAATCCATGCCCTCAAGGGCGGCTTCGAGTTTTTCCCAAGTGGCATATGTCGTTTCAAGCTCGGCTTCAAGAGCTTCAAGACGGCTTTGGTCCGTGGCCATGGCCTTGGCACTGTTTTTGAAATAGTCCGGGGCTGCCATGGCGGTTTGCAGTGCTGCCTGTTCGCTTTCCATCTTCTCGACGAGGGCAGGCAAGCTTTTTAGTTCGGTCTGCTGTTTTTCAAGCTCGAATCGTTCCTTATAGCTCAACTTCTTTTTTGCTGGTTTGGCCGGTTTCTTGGAGTCAGGTTTTGTTTTGCACGCCTTGGCCTGTGCGGCAGGCGTTTTCGGGCGTTGTCTGAGCCAATCGTCATAGCCGCCAACGTACTCGGCCACATGCCCGTTGCCCTCGAAAGCGATGGTCGAAGTGACTACGTTGTTGAGGAAGGCGCGGTCGTGGCTGACCAGCAGCAGAGTGCCGGGGTAGTCCATGAGCATCTCTTCCAACAGATCGAGGGTTTCGACATCCAGGTCGTTGGTGGGTTCGTCCATTACTAGTACGTTGGATGGCTTAGTGAACAGTCGGGCGAGCAGCAGGCGGTTGCGCTCTCCGCCGGACAGGACCGATACCGGGACCGTGGAGCGGTCCGGAGTGAAGAGGAAATTTTTCAGGTGGGTCATGACATGGCGCTGGTGCCCATCTATGTCAATAAAATCGTTGCCGTCAGCAATGTTGTGACGGGCGGATTTGGTCTCGTCGAGTTGTTCGCGCAACTGGTCATAGTAGCAGACCTGGAGGTTCACACCATGACGAATGCCACCGCTCTGTGGTTCGAGTTTGCCCAGCAGCAGCTTGAGCAGGGTGGTCTTGCCCACACCGTTTGGGCCGATCAACCCGACCTTGTCGCCACGCATGATAGACGTAGAAAAGTCGCCGACAATGGGGCTGTCTTCATAGCCGAAACAGAGGTTCTTGGCTTCAACTACCAGCTTGCCGGTGCGTTCCGCATCCTGGATGACCATCTTTACTGAACCAGTTCGTGCGCGTCGTGCTTTGTGTGCTTCGCGCAGCTTCATCAGATCGCGGACGCGTCCCATGTTTCGGGTACGTCGTGCTTTGACTCCCTGGCGAATCCATGCCTCTTCCTCAGCCAACTTTTTGTCGAAATTGTGGCTCTGTTTTGCCTCGGCAGACAGGTCCACTTCCTTGCGCTGGAGGTATGTCTGATAGTCGCAATCCCAACTGTTGAGTTTGCTTCGATCGAGTTCGATAATGCGCGTGGCGAGGCGTTGCAGGAATGCCCGGTCATGAGTGACGAAGAGCAGGGTCACATTTTGCCGTAAGAGAAAATCTTCCAACCAGGTGATGGACTCAATGTCCAGGTGGTTGGTAGGCTCGTCCAGAATGAGCAGGTCCGGCTCGCTTACCAGAGCGCGAGCGAGCAAGACGCGGCGTTTGGTTCCGCCGGACAAAGATTTGAATGATTCATCGCCGTCGAGCTTGAGGTGGGAAAGCGCCGTTTCGATGGTCTGGTGGTGAGGCCAGCCGCCGGATTCTTCCAGAGCGTGCTGGGCGCGTTCCAGATCAGCCAGCAGCTTTTCGAGGTCGGCTTCCGAGGCATCGTTCAGGGCGCGGACGGCACCATGATAGGCGGTCAGGTTTTCGCCGACCTTCCCAAGGCCCTGGGCTGCGATGTCGTAGACCAACCCGTCGAGGTCCTGGGGAACTTCCTGAGGCAGCATGCCCACGCGGGCGCCTTTGGCGTAGTCAACACTCCCACCGTCGGGTGGTAACACCCTCTCGATGATGGAGAGTAGGGTGGATTTACCCTCGCCATTGCGGCCTAGCAGGCAGACGCGTTCGCCGGGTTCGATCTGCATGGATACTTTGTCCAGCAGGATCGTCCCCGTAAAATTGATTGAAATGTCGCATAAGCTAACAACGGCCATGGTATATATCTATCCTCAAGAAAAAGGGGCTGTTGGAACAGCCCCAAAAGTGTTTGCTGAAAGGTTACTTACAGGTGTCCTGAAATGTCTTGTGACGGACATCGTAGGGCGGGAAACCAAAAAATGCGGAGCCGGAAACGAGAACGTCAACGCCTGCGTCGGTCAATTCTTTTGCATTGTCCGCAGTCACGCCGCCATCGATTTGGATGAGGGTATCAGAACCTGCGTCAGTGATCATCTGCTTGAGCTCTTTTACTTTATCAAGGCAGAATGGAATGAACTTCTGGCCGCCAAAACCCGGGTTAACGGACATGATCAGGACCATGTACAGTTGCGGGATGAGATATTTAATGGACTCCAGCGGGGTGTGCGGATTGAGTGCCACTGCGGGTTTGGCTCCGGCTTCGGTGATCTGTGCGCAGACCCGTTCCAGGTGATCCGTTGATTCCGCATGAACACAGATGAGATCGGCACCAGCATCGACGAAGTCTTCGATGTAACGGCCCGGATCTTTGATCATCAGGTGGCAGTCGAAAAAGAGGTCGGATTTGGCGCGCATGGCTTTGATAATGGGCGGGCCAAAGGTGATGTTGGGTACAAATATGCCGTCCATGATGTCGAGATGGACCCACTTGAGCCCGGCATCTTTCAAGGCTGTGAGTTCGGTTTCCATATTGGCGAAATCCGAGGAAAGCATGGATGGGGAAAGTATCATAATCGCTAGCTCCGCGTTGAGTGATTGTCTGCTGAGGGACATGTACCCGCAACGGGCGAGGCTGGCAAGTTTTGCGGGCGTGTATTTATGGTTTGGGAGCGTTGACGATGAGCTTGTCTGTCATCAGTCCGAGTGCTGCCCCGAGCACGGCGGATGAAATAAGGATGGGAATGGCGGAAAAGGAGTCATGCTCGGTGACATACACAGCAGTTGGAATGCCGGTGAGCATTGCAATAGTCAGCCCGGAAAGCCATGCGGGCATGGGAAGACGAGCAAAAGTTATGATGATTCCCAGGGCGAGCCAGTGTAAAAAAGCCGATACGTTTGCCTGCCAGCTCAAACCTTGGAAGACCATGGGAATGACGTCGATGATTCCGGCTGCGGTGCCGAGCAGAAGGGCTTTGATGTATTTGGGCATTGTTTTTCCGGTTGATTGATGGATTGAATCTTCATGGCACATTTACCTTTTAGCTCGGTTTATCGCAAGCAATGCGGGAAACATCCTGTATTCGTTCATGACAAAGATCGGAATCTAAAAAAAGCCCACCCTGCATAAGCAGGGCGGGCTTATATTTATCCGTTGGCGATATCGCTATTTTTCCATCTTGAAATCAACTTTGATCTTGAACAGCTTGTCTGCTGGCAGGTTCAAAACTTTGATGCCAGTAGCCTCGGTGATGGATGCGAGAATTGCTTCCACAGCGTCCATGTCCGGGGCGATGAGCGCGAACCAGATGTTGAATTCGTTTTCGCGCAGGTAATTGTGCGTTACACCGTCGTGTTTGTTCACTTCGGCCACGAATTCGTCGATCTTCTCTTCGGGGCAGGAAGCAGCGCACAAAGTGGACTGCCAGCCCAGAGTTTTGGATGCGAAGTTGGCGCCCATGCGGCGGATGAGGCCGGACTTTTTCAGGTCGCGTATACGATCCAATACTTCGGTCTCGGAGAGTCCCACCTGCTTGCCGACTTCTTCGTACGGTCGGGAAGCTATCGGAAAATGGGACTGAATAATATCCAGTATCTGCTTGTCGTAATTATCCATGTTATTTCTTGGGCTTCTTTTTTGGTTCGTAGGAGCAGAGAGGCTCTTCCTTCAAGTAGTGGCCCTTCATTGTATGGGCGCGGGCTCGGCAACCGCCGCAGACACGTTCGTATTCGCAGTGGCCGCATTTGCCGTCATAGACATCAGGGTTCCGCAGATTGAGGAATTCAGGCGACTGTTTCCAGATTTCCGGGAACGGGGTCTTGCGGACGTTGCCGCTGTCCAGTTCCAGATAGCCGCAAGGCTGAACCTGACCGCGATGGGAGATGAAACAGAAGCCGACGCCACCGAGACAACCGCGGCTGACCGCGTCGAGGCCAAAGTTTTCGAAATCGACAGGAGTGCCGTCTTCTTTGGCGCGTTGGCGCAGGATGCGGTGATAATGCGGAGCGCAGGTGGCCTTGAGCTGCATGTCTGTGGTCTGGCGGAAATCGTAGAACCAGTTGAGCACTTCTTCGTACTCATTGGCGGTGATGACTTCGGTGCCGAGTTCCGCAGCACGGCCTGTGGGGACCAGCAGGAAAATGTGCCATGCAGATGAGCCCAAGTCTTCACAAAGAGTAAAAATGTCCTTGAAAAGGTGCAGGTTGTTTTTGGTGACCGTCGTGTTGATCTGAAACTCGATACCGGCATCTTTAAGAAACTGAATACCGCGCATGGATGCATCAAATGCACCCAGTTCGCCACGAAATTCATCGTGCTGAACGGATTCAGGCGCATCGATGGAGATGGAGCAGCGTTCAATGCCTGCGTCCTTCATCTTCTTCGCGGTTTCGGCCGTGATCAACGTGCCGTTGGGAGCCATGACACAACGCAAGCCCTTGGACTTGGCGTACGCGATCAGCTCGTAAACATCGTGGCGCATCATTGGCTCGCCGCCAGTGAAGATGATGATCGGGTTGCCCACGTCCGGGAAGGTGTCGATGAGGTCCTTGGCTTCCTGAGTGGAAAGCTCGCCTTCATACGGTTCCGGGTGTGCCTCGGCGCGGCAATGTTTGCAGGCGAGGTTGCAGGAACGGGTTACTTCCCAAGCGATGAGGCGGCAAATTGGTGTGACGCCATCGTCGAGAAAACGTTTGGGCGCATGTTCTGCACCTGGATGTGTCTTGCCGCCGGGGTGTCCGCCTGGATGGCCTTCGGGTGGGCATCCGCCCATATTGCCGCCGTGGGGTCCGTTTTGTTCGCTCATATTATTTCTTCAGCGCCTTTAAGACGTCTTCGGTAAAGTAAGTAAGGATGATATCAGCCCCGGCGCGTTTGAAAGCGACCAGGGATTCCATGACAACGCCCATTTCATCGATCCAGCCATTCTGGGCTGCGGCTTTGATCATCGAGTACTCGCCACTGACCTGATAGGCGGCCACGGGAGTGTCGAAGTTGTCGCGCACCTGACGGATGATGTCGAGGTAGGGCATACCGGGTTTGACCATAAGGATGTCAGCGCCTTCTTCCAAGTCGGCCACAGCTTCACGCATGGCTTCACGACCGTTGGGCGGGTCCATCTGGTAGGTCTTGCGGTCGCCGAACTGCGGGGTAGACTCGGCAGCCTCGCGGAAGGGACCATAAAAAGCGGAGGCGTATTTCACCGCATAGGACATGATCGGGGTATTCACGAACCCCGCGTCATCAAGGGCAGCGCGAATGGCGGCCACGCGGCCATCCATCATGTCGGAAGGTGCAACGATATCGGCACCAGCACGGGCCTGTGCAACGGCGGTCTTCGCCAAAAGATTCAGGGTGGGGTCATTGAGGACGTAGTCGTTTTTCACGAGTCCGCAATGTCCATGAGAAGTGTATTCGCAGAGACAGGTGTCTGCACAGACGATCAGTTCCGGCCATTTGTCCTTGAGCATGCGAATGGCTTTCTGGACAATACCGGTGTCGTCGTATGCCTGGGAGCCGGATTCGTCCTTGTCGGCGGGAATGCCAAACAGGATGCAGGATTTTAGTCCGTTTTTAACGGCTGCGCCAACTTTCTTCTCAAGCTGTTTGAGTGAAAGCTGATACTGGCCGGGCATGGACGAGATTTCTTTCTTGAAGGAATCATCATCTGTCTCGACGACGAAGTAGGGCATGATCAGATCACTGGCTGTGACCTCATTTTCCCGTACCATTTCGCGCAAGGTCAGGCTGTTTCTGAGCCGACGTCCGCGATGAAAATCTGAAGGAATCATGGTTACTCCATGGGAAGAGTTAGTCTTGAAATTCTTCTGTAACCGTTTTTGCGAGATTAACCAATTGCCGTCTGCGTAGAATTACTCTGGCTCTGAAAGAACACTGGGGGGAAACTCTTTAAGAATTTCCCCCCAGCTATTAGAGTCGTGTAGTGCTTACAGCGGTTCGCCGGAGATTTCCTCATCGGTGAGGTAACATGCCGGGTCTTGTGCCCAGAAGTCGTCGTAGTAGGCTTCGGCGCGGGCGCGGAAGTTACCACCACAGACGTTCAGGAAGCGGCACTTGGCGCAACGGCCTTTAACGTGCGGACGCTTGTCCTTGAGCTTGTGCAGCAGTTCGATTTTATCATCAACCCAGATTTCGGAAAACGGGCGTTCGAGCACGTTGCCGAAAGTGTGGTGACGCATGAACTGGTCAGCGTGAACCTGGCCGTCCCAAGAGATACAGCCGATGCCGCGTCCGGTGGAGTTGCCTTCGTTCATCTTGAGCAGTTCGAGGACCTCGGCAGCGCGTGCTGGGTCTTCTTTGAGCAGACGATGGTAGACGTGCGGGCCGTCAGCGTGGTTGTCGACGGTGAGGACTTCCTTGGGATTGCCTCTTTCAAAGGACTCGCGGGTGCGGTCCATGATCAGGTCGACGACATCACGGGTTTCCTGGTGATTCAGGTCTTCCTTCATCAGGTCGGAACCACGGCCGGAGTAAACCAGGTGGTAGAAACAGATGCGGGGGATGTCTCTTTCTTCGATAAGATCGAAGAGGTGGGGGACATCCTGAGCGTTTCTTTTATTGATAGTGAAGCGCAGGCCGACCTTGAGGCCTTCTGCCTGACAATTCTCAACACCTTTCAGGGCCTGCTTGTAGGAGCCTTTGACGCCACGGAACTTGTCGTGGATGTCTTCGGAACCGTCCATGGAGATACCCACGTAGGACAGGCCGACTTCTTTCAGCTCTTTGGCCTTGGCCTTGGTGATGAGTGTGCCGTTGGTGGAAATGACTGCACGCATGCCCTTGGAGACCGCGTATTTTGCCAGATCCGTCAGGTCCTCGCGGACCAGCGGTTCGCCACCGGAAAAGAGCATGACAGGCGCGCCGAACTGGGCGAGATCGTCGATGATATCCTTGGCTTTTTCGTGAGAAATTGGGTCTTTATGTGCACTGGGGTCTACGGCATGAGCGTAGCAGTGAACACATTTGAGATTGCAGCGTTGGGTCATGTTCCAGACCACAACGGGCTTCTTATCTTTGGCGAACTGCAACAGGTGGGACGGCAGCTGGCCGGATTCGCGGTTGTAACGAAGCGCATCGGACGGTTCGACAGCACCGCAGTAGAGTTTAGAAATACCTATCATTGAGTTAAAACCTCTCTTAAAAAGTGAAGGCTTGGAGTACCACACAAAAGGCCGGGTGTAAAAGACGAAAAAAGGAACCATTCTCGCCAGGCTGGTCGAGTGCGTTGGGCCAAAGAAAAAGGGCCGGAAAGGCCCTTTTTGCGTTCCCGAATAGGAATGTAGTAATTGTTCTTAAAAAGTCAAGGAATAGCCGTATTCATTACTCTGCAAGGCGGATTTCCACACGACGATTTTTCTGCTGTTCTTCGTTTGAAGTGCCATCTGAAAGGGGTCTGGATTTACCATACCCTACGGCTTCTATAGTGTTGGGATCAATGCCCCACTTGTTGACGAGGTATTTCTTGACTGCATCGGCGCGCTTTTTGGATAAGGCGAGGTTCACTTCCTCGCTTCCTCTGGTGTCGGTGTGGCCTCCGATAATGACATTTTTCCCTTTGAGTTCCTGACTCGAGAGAGCCTCACCCAATGCGTCGAGCAGAACGAGCGATTTGTCGCGGATAGTGTCTTTGTCAAAATCGAATTCGATGTTGAGATTGACGCCGTTGACCTGTGGACGTTGTACATTCTCATCATCAGCCTTGGTGTCGTCGCCTTCCTTAGGAAGGTCTGCGCCATCTTCACGGGCTTCTTCATTGGTTATGCCCTGACCGCTGACGAGGTTTGTTGTAACGCCCTCGGCGTTGTCTGCGAACTGATAATCGGTGTCCGGATCAGGCAACCATGCCTTGAGCGGTATTGCCATGTCCTTGGCGAGTGTCCGAATGATCTTGTTGAACGGGCCTTCGCTGAGGCGGTATTCATGGCGGAAATAGATATAATCATCAGGCAGCTTGTCCTCAATGCGACCGGATTGCATCATGGTCCAGAGAAGGTTGCCGTTACCAGCGGAATAGATATCGATCTTGATGGTAATGGCTGTGTCATCAAGAGTGTGTCCGGCATAGAAATATGGGACAGACCCGAGGATAAGAAGGTCCGCACCGCGTCGTCGGGCACGTTCAAGAGCGATGTTCAGCCCTTCGTACTTGACGCCGGGCTGGAGTTCCATGATCGGGAACAGCCGTTCTTCCAGCCACGCTCCATGGAATATCTGCGCATAGGCATACGAAAGATGCAGGTAATCGCTATTGTGCTGTTGAATCACAAAAGGATGAAAATATGCTGTCAGGGGGCGATATTGCTTTCCCTTGGGGTGCACGGAAACCTGAAGTGACGACTTC
>JAFLJT010000318.1 GCA_022712855.1 Pseudodesulfovibrio sp.
GGCCCTGTTTGTAGACAAGGTTTTCTGGGAAGAGAACTCCGGTGGCCTGATTATGTGCACGGATGTGGCTGAAAGGTCTCTGTGCCTGCCGATCCCCAAGACACATTGGAAGGTTAAGGATGACTATGGAATGATCCAGTAGTAATAGAGTTTGAATACATTATTGAAATTACGCCTCAACTCCGTGCGCATATGTGTGCCGGAGTTGAGGTTTTTTATTCCAGCTGTTCTCAAAACACATTCTGTATTGGCGGAT
Source organism: Pseudodesulfovibrio sp. (assembly GCA_022712855.1). GTDB lineage: Bacteria > Desulfobacterota > Desulfovibrionia > Desulfovibrionales > Desulfovibrionaceae > Pseudodesulfovibrio. Next base: position 257 of record JAFLJT010000318.1, read on the forward strand.
AGAAAGCGTATCTGTTCTTGGCATCCTTTTGAGATCGGTATAGAGTCCGCCCATGCAAAAATACCTGATCATGCTCACGGCCCTGCTCTTTGCTGGTTTGCTTCTTCTTGGTTGCCAGCCTCCTTCCGAGGAGACTCCATCCAAAGTTGAAACGACCAAGGAAGCACCTGTTAAGAGTGAAAAGAGTGCACAAGGCGAGAAAGAGAAAAAAAGTGTCGACAGTTGTGGGCCGGAATTCAAGGCGCTGGCCGATAATGCCGTTGTCGAATTGCACGGGACCGGCGACAAGGATATCCTTATACTGACTGATCCACTCTGCTGGCACTGCCGTTTGGCCCATAAGCTGCTGGGTGAATACCCGGAAAAATATCGCAGTTTGAAACTGTCATTTTTCCCACGAAAGAGCTTCATCGGCTCGGATATGGCGGCCTGGATTTTGGAAGATGCCGTGGGAACCGATGATCTCAAGACGAAAGTCGATTTTGCTTATAAGTATCTCAAGCAACCGGAAACCGAAGACTTGGCTGAAGCACGTACGGTCGTGCTTTCCCAGTTCCTGGTTTTCTTCCCGCAACTGCTTGGCGATTCGACCATTGAAGAGGTGTATGACCGCCTTCAAAAAGAGTACGAACCCCACGTCCTTAAAAGTGCCGCATTGGCCAAGGCCGCGAAGATACCCGGTACGCCAGTCCTTATTGCAGGCAAGCACATGGTCATCGGCTACGGTCCAGACGCATGGCTGAAGACTCTCGATAAAAACGAAATTTGCGAATAAAAAAAGGCCTCGATTAGAGGCCTTTTTATTATTTGTTATTTCCATGTCCCAAGACCGCTTCAATTCTATTCGATAAGCGATTCTTGAATTCATCGACATTGTTTTTTTCCCAAACAATGCAGTTGTACTGACGGATATCAAAGTGGAGTTTCGAAACATCTTCTTTTAAGCAAGTCCAAAAAACTTCTAAGTTTAGCCCCTGTGCGAATCCTGCTTCATAGTATACGCCGCCCCTATGTCCTGTGAAATCTGCGACAACAAATCGGCTTTTTCTGATTTGGAGTATGATTTCATCGTCAATTTTTCCATTATGCTCTCGTTGGTCTACTCTATGAGCCTCATATCCAGCGTTGATGATGGCTGGTGCTATTGCATTTTTATATACCTTTTGCATTTCGTCATCAAACCACATTGCGACAAATCCTTGATTTTCATCAGCATTAGCCTTTCTCAGTGAATCAAGATGTATCCACCCATTAGGAGTAATTTGTAGTTGTGGGTAACCATTTATACTTGATAATCGTATAAAGCCGATTTCCCCTAAGTATCTAGTAATGGCATCAACCTCAGTGCTATTCAGAGACCATGAATTGGCAATCCATTGATAGATATGATCGTGGTGTCTTAGAAAGGCACCCAGTTGGTCAGAATCTTTACTGAGTGCAATCAGTAGCTTTTCTGCTCTTTCAAGAAATGTGGGGGTCGAGAGGTGAATTAAATCATCCAGCAAATATGTTGTTATGCTGGCTCCTTGGTTCTCTCTAATCCAACCTGATAGGTTGCTTCTTTTCCTATGCTCGTACTCTAAACTACGAGAGTGAATGATAGCTTCATACGTGATGTTGTAATCGCCACAAACATCACAACTAAACAGAGTTATGTCTTTTGTCCCATGGCTTCTACTTTGAGCTTCGTTTAAACAAACTGGGCAAGTTTTCATATCAACTCCAGAATAAAATAATATCGATATTAGATTTTCTACACTGAATTCTAAAATAAAAAAAGGCCTCAATTAGAGGCCTTTTTTCTTATCAACATTAATGGAAAACGCCTTGGCTGAAAACAGCAGGGCTTTTTTATTACAACGGTGAAGAGATGTTTAGTCTTCGCGGCTCGTGATTTCCAGCAGGTGATAACCGAACTGTGTTTTTACCGGGCCATGAACTTCGCCAACTGCTTCGTTGAACACAACGGTGTCAAATTCCGGTACCATTTGGCCGGGGCCAAATTGTCCCAGATCACCGCCGCTCTGTCCGGAAGGGCAGCTGGAGTGTTGTTTTGCCAGTTCACCAAAATCTGCGCCGTCCTGAATTTGTTTTTTCAGGTCCAGACAGGTTTGTTCATCACTAACCAAAAGATGGCGGGCAGATGCTTTTGCCATGTGCGTGCTCCTGTAAGCTTGAATATAAGAATTTAAATAAACCATGTGGTTTTGCCGTTGCGACTTCGTGCGTCGCAAAAAATGACGCTTACATGGATACGCGTGGACTGCAAGGTGAAAACCCGCACCAGAATTATAGGAATTATTGGGACACCTCCCTAATTCAATAGCCGCTCCACACACCCCGGCTACCCCACACAGAAGAAAGGTTTCGTTTACAGTCCTTTCTTCTTATCAATCCATTTGTCCACCTGTGGTGGGTCATACACTTCAAATTGATCTATCAGATCACCCGGTGTTGACGCGGTCATGACCATCCGACGATGTTCCTTGACCACAAATCCCTGATTGACCATATGGTCCATGTGATCTGCGAGACAGGCGTAGTAGCCATTCACGTCGAGGAGTCCGCACGGCTTGGCGTGGTAGCCGAGCTGGTTCCATGTCAAATGATTGAGGGGCAATCCCCCGCCCCCTCCCCTGTTTTTTGTTCATACAGAGTAAAATTATAAAAAACAATAACTTAGGTTGATATGTCGAGCGCGTTCTGAATCCCTTATTCGTGCCTTAGTATACGCATGGTATACAGTTGGGGGGCAGGGGGGGATACCAAATAATTGGTTCAAAAGCTGAAAATGGTCAGGAACCAATCCACATAACCTTCGGCGACACCTGGCAACCATTTAAGATTATTACCCCCTTTTCAACCTTAGAGAAATATTATATCTTCTATTAGTTTTTTAGGTGAACATGTATGTCGTAACTGCAGAAGCAATTAAGGGATTGTATGACACTTGACCCACTTCAACGATATTTCTACCGCCAAGCGTTCGAAATTGATTTCCTCAAAAAAGAAGGGACGGCCTTTGAAGACTTTTTTGCTGATATCATGGAAAAAGCCCACCCTGAAGATTTTGTGAGAGTTAGGCCATACGGAAACGAAGGCGATAAAAAATGTGATGGTTACATAATGTCATCGGATAGCCTGTTCGCGGTCTATGCTCCAAGGGAAATGAAGCAAGATAAATTGATCGCCAAAATGAACTCCGATTTTTCTGGTGCATTGGTCAAATGGGGAGACAAAATGCAAGAGTGGACTTTCGTCCATAATGACAAAGACGGATTTCCTCCAACAGCCACTCAACTTATCAGGAAACTCAAATCAGAAAATAAAATTGAAATGGGGGTATTGGGAGAATCCCGTCTCAAAGAGATCACTATGGGGTTGTCCCTCTCAAATCTCGAAGACCTTTTTGGGATAGTCCCAACAATTGCAGACCTCCACTCGATAGACTTCCAAGACCTTCGGCATGTGATTCAGGCAATTCAGACAGCCCCGCTAATTTTTGACCCTAATGCCCAAATCAAAGCCCCTTCCCCTGAAAAAATAAAAAAGAACGATCTTTCTCCAGATGTAGCCCTTTTTCTTTCCACGGGCCGTCAGAGGGAGCAACTGGTAGCTGATTTTATAGACATGCACCCGGACCCGCTCCTGGGCGAGAGAATCGCTCAGGAGTTCCACAACAGATACGCCTCGCTCAGAGACACTGATATTGACGCGGATACAATTTTTCAGGAATTATTACACTTCGCTGGCGGCTTGGAAGGAACTCCCAAAAGATCAGCTTCGGTCCTGGCAGTATTAGCGTATTTATTTGAACGATGTGACATATTTGAAGATCCAGACGAGGAGCAGGTGGCATGATTCTCCCGACCAAACACATACACCCCAGCCGTTGTCTGATGGGTATAGGAGCGGAGTTGCTGCCATACCTAAGATCTCCCAAAACAGTATCGGCTCTCTGGGATATATTCCGTAAAAAACGGTCATCCTCTCGCGGTCTTGCTCCCGTGGATTACGACTGGTTTGTTCTTGCTATCGACCTACTTTTCACCCTCGGTGCAATCGAACTGAAAAAAGGCGTTCTGAAAAGGAGTGCATCTTGATTTATGAAATAGCTAGCTCCCTGGAATCATTCAAAGGAATCAAATTTTCAGAGGGCATGAACATCTTGTTGACCGAAAGGACTCCTGGCGAAGAGAAGAAACGGCACACTAGAAACGGTGCAGGCAAGTCCAGTCTGCTTGACGTCATCCATTTCTTAATGGGAGGAAACGCAACACTCAAGGGCAGCATCTTTCGCCTTGAGGCTCTTGAAAAGTTTGACTTCTCTATCGACATGGACCTTGGCGATGGAAGACTTACAACGAGTAGAAAAGGGAACAAATCAAGCATAGTTACCATGAGGGGAGAGGTCCCAGGATGGCCTTCTGAGATTCCTACTCCCGACGCTGACACAAGGATATCGCTTTCAATTGAAGACTGGAGAACTGTCCTTGGAAACGTCGTTTTCAACATTCCAGTTGGTCTCCCCTCGTACTCTCCAACATTTAGAATGCTCTTCCCCTTCTTTGTCAGGAATAATGCTGGCGGAGGCTTTCTGGAGCCAACCGAGACCAGGCCAAAGCAAAAAGCCTGGATAAAACAGGTATCCCTTTCTGCCCTGCTCGGTCTGGATTGGGAAATCTCAAGGAATTTTGAAGGATGGCGCGGACAAGATGCTGAGATGAAGCAACTGCGTAAACTTTCAAAAGATGGCGAGCTGTCAGAGGTTATTGGCACAGCTTCTGAACTGCGTCCCAAGGTCGCCCGCGCCGAAGGCCAGCTTGCACGCCTAAAAGAATCCGTTGAAGGATTTAAGGTTGTCCCCCAATATCGCCAGCTTGAAAGAGAAGCCTCCAAAATCAAAAGGTTGCTCGACAAGCTGAGTGATGAGAACACGACAGATCGGATTCTCAAGGACCAACTTCTTGACGCTCTTGCCAGCGAGGCCCCTCCTGAAGCCGATTCACTCTTTGAACTTTATGAACAGGCTGGGGTTTTGCTCAAGGACAACATCAAACATCGCTTTGATGAGGTCCAAGAATTTCATCAAGCGGTTGTCAGGAACAGGAAAATTCATCTCCAATCAGAACTCGACTCTCTCCGTGGGCGCATTGTAGAACGCTCAAACAAAATGAACGAAGAGGACCAACATCGAACCAGCATCATGTTTGCCCTTCGCGATGGTGGAGCCCTTGAACAACTTACCAGTATCCAGGCGGAGCTAGGAAAGGCCGAGGCACACGCCGAATCTCTCCGTGAAAAAATGTCGCTGGTGAAAAAGGTTGAGAAATCGCAACTCAACTTGAAATCAGAACGGATCGAACTTCAAAAACAACTACAAGACGACATCAATGAGCGCGATGCAATCATCACCGACGCGATCAATATTTTCCATGAACTGGCAGTAAGTTTGTATGGAGACAAAGCCCAAGCAAATCTCAAGATCGAAAGCACAAAAAAAGGTCTGGTTGTAGAGCCTACAATTCAGGGTATTCGCAGTGAAGGAATCAGGAGCATGTTGATTTTCTGCTTTGACCTCATGCTGACCATCTTAATGACCAGGCAAGGGCGCGGCCCCGGTTTCCTGGCGCATGACAGCCATCTCTTTGATGGAGTTGATGAGCGCCAGGCTGCCATAGCTTTAGAGACAGCGGGCAACTATGCTAAGAAAGAAGGATTTCAATACATCGTCACGATGAATTCAGACTTTTTCTCTACACTCCATGACTTCTCAGACGATTTTTATATAAATGATTATGTGCTGGAAACCCGTCTTACCGATGAAGAAGACGGTGGCCTGTTCGGATTTAGGTTTGACTAGGAGGCTGGGAATTATGGGGATACCTCCGGTACACCTCCCTAATTATTCTCCCACCCGCACCTCCGTGATCACATCCGCAAACCGCCTGACCTTGCTCCGGAATATGGGACGGAATGAAGGAAGAGGGTAGTCTTTACCGCAGGTTACAGCCCTTTCTTTTTCTCAATCCACTTATCCACCGTGGGTGGATCGTATACTTCGAATTGATCGATCAGATCACCGGGTGTTGATGCCGTCATGACCATACGACGATGTTCCTTGACCACAAATCCCTGATTGACCATATGGTCCATGTGGTCTGCGAGACAAGCGTAGTAGCCATTCACGTCGAGCAGGCCGCACGGTTTGGCGTGGTAGCCGAGCTGATTCCATGTCAGTGCCTCGAAGAACTCTTCGAGTGTGCCGATACCGCCGGGCAGGGCAATGAATCCATCTGACAGGTCGGCCATGAGTTGCTTTCGCTCGTGCATGGAGTTGACCACGTGCAGTTCGGTCAGGCCTGTGTGGGCAACCTCTTTATCCACCAAAAGTTTGGGGATGACGCCGATGACTTCGCCGCCTGCTTCAAGGCAGGTGTTGGCGATGAGTCCCATGAGGCCGACGTTTGAGCCGCCAAAGACCAAACTGATCTTTCGGGCGGCAAGTTCTAGCGCGAGCGCTTGTGTCGCCTCGGCATAGGCCGGATCAAAGCCCGGGTTGGAACCGAGATAGACGCAGATCCGTTTCATGAAACAGCCTGCACAGCTTTTTTAATATCCGCCACAAACTCGTCCACCATGTCTTCGGTGGTGGCCCAGGAGGTCATCCAGCGAACGGTGTGGTCGTGTTCATCCCAAACATAAAAGTAGTAGTCATTTTGCAGAATTTCCGTGGCCTCGGGCGGGATGTGCGCGAAGATGCCGTTGCACTCCACGGTGCCTTTGATGGTCACGCCGTCGATGGCCCCGGCTTTGTCTGCCAGCCGTTTTGCCATGGCATTGGCGTGGCGGGCATTGGTCAGCCAGAGGTCATCCTTGAGGTACGCTTCAAGCTGCGCGGAGATAAAGCGCATCTTGGAGACGAGCTGCATGGCCTGTTTGCGCAGGTAGGGGAATCCCTCGCCGATTTCCGGGTTCAGGAAAACCACGGCCTCGCCCATGAGGCAACCGTTTTTGGTGCCGCCGAATGAGACGAGATCAACGCCCAGCGCGGTAGTCATATCGAAAAATGAGCAATCGAGCGCAGCACAGGCGTTGGCAATCCGTGCACCATCAAGATGCACCAGCAGGTCGCGGTCGTGGGCGAAATCCACGATGTCTTCGATCTCCTTCAAGGTATAGAGCGTGCCCAGTTCTGTGGGCTGAGTGATGGAGATAACCTTGGGCTGGGAGGCGTGCACGAACCCGATGTGGCCGAGATGCGGAGCGATGGCACCGGGCGTCAGCTTGCCGTCCTCGGACGGGATGGGCACGAGCTTGATGCCGCCGAAGGCTTCGGGAGCGCCACACTCATCGTTATTGATATGCGCCTGAGCGGCACAAATAACGGAGTTGTACGTGTGCGTTACGGCGCGGATACCAAGCACGTTGGCAGCGGTTCCGGTGGTCACGTAGTGGATACGCGCAAGGGAACCGAAGAACTTCTTGAGTACCTCATCCGTGTGGATGGAGATTTCGTCCTCGCCATAGGATTTGACGTGGCCCTCGTTGGCCGCAACCATGGCTTCCATAATCAAAGGGTGTGCGCCGGAATTATTATCGCTAGCAAATGATTTCATTATTTTACTCAAGCCCGAAGAATTCGCGGGCGGTGTTGGATTTTAAAATGTGATCGGCGAGGTCTGCGTATCCTGATGCTGTCGGATGTACGCCGTCGCCATCGTTGAGGGCCTGACCGTAAACAAAGGAGCGGTGCATGCTGTCTATGGTCGGAACGAACGGGATATCGACTCGTTTGCACAGTCCTTCCACCATGCGGGACAGCGCGGTGATTTCTTCACGCTTGTCCTTGTCGTTGACCGGAGTGGGGCCGACCATCAGAACGTCTCCCACGGCCTTGGCCTGTGTCAGTATGGCGACGCCTGCTGCCAGAGATTGTTCGACGGGTACGCCGGAAAAAACATCAGCCACGCCAAAGCTGAACACGAGTTTGAAAGGTGTGTCCGGCATTCGGCGAATCATGGCTTCGCTCTTCCAGCGATGCTGTAGCTGCATGCCGGAATCCTTGCGCACGCCGAGGTTGTACGAGGTGACATCCTGGCCTTTTTCGCGCAGGGCGTTGTTGATGCGTCCGGGCCAGCCGAGGCCAGCCTCGTCGCCAAAACCGAGGGTGATGGAATCACCGAAGTAGCAGATAATCATGGATTAACCTTCTTTAATTCGTCCCTTGATGGATTCAATATCAATGGCATAGACGAGTGTCAGGGGAAGCATTTTCTCTTTGTAGGGGAGCTGCTTGCCCAAGTGTTTGACAGTGATAGCATTCAGACCGAGCATCTTTTCATCGCCTTCGGTCAGCCGTGGTGTGCCCCGGCCCATAACCGAACGGAAGTAGTAGCCCTGGTCGCATGCGTCACCGCCGCCTTGTCGCATTGCAATATCGACAGCAGCGGAAAAAGCGACGGGTGAACCTGCATTGAATGCGTCAGCCTTGCGTCCCTTCTTTCCTGAATGAATATATATCTTCCCACCGGTGTAAGCGAAGTTCACGGGAACTGAGTGGGGGCCTTCGTCATCAGCGAATGCCAGCCAGAGCACTTCGGCCCTGTCGAGGACATCTTTGATGACATCTTGATTGTCAGTAACGCCTTTGCGCATAATATTTCTCCGGTCTTTTAAAAATCGGCTAAACCGTCTATTAATCCTCCATGGAACAGAACACAACCATTGGAAAGCATATTTCCGTCATCATCCCCGTGTACAATGAGGCGGAGAATATTAGCGCTATCATACGCCGTTTGCGCGTTATTTCCTATGCCGCCCCTGTGGAGATCATCATCAGCGATGGCGGTCCGGGACACAAGACGCTTTCGGCTATTGAAGACAAAGGTGTGATTGCTGTGAAAAGTGCGCCGGGCCGAGGACCGCAAATGAACGCGGGCGCGGCTGTGGCTCAAGGTGACATCCTGCTTTTCCTTCATGCCGACACGCAACTTCCCAATGATGGCTTGCTTGCGGTGCGTGATGCCATAAACAGGGGCGCGAAGGCTGGTGGCTTCCGTCTCTCCATCGATTCTCCCAAGGCGTCGCTGAAGATGGTGGCGTGGTTCGCTAACTTACGCACACGTTTTGAACAGGTTCCATATGGTGATCAGGCGCAGTTTGTCCGCACGGATATATTCCACAAGCTGGGCGGGTTCGCCGATATCCCGATCATGGAAGATGTCGAGTTATTTCGACGAATTCGTGACGGGGGATTGCCCATGCTCATCCTGCCGGGTACGGTGAAAACATCCCCGCGCCGTTGGGATAATGAGGGAGTCCTGCGGCGTACGCTGACCAATTGGTGGCTTCGCATCCGCTACCGTCTGGGCGCTTCGCCTAGCGATCTGGCGCGACACTACCGTCCTCACGACCACGAGTCCGATTCATGAACGATTGTTTGCTTTTTTTTGTGAAATACCCCGAACCCGGCGAGGTCAAGACGCGTCTGGCCGAAGACACCTCGCCAGAGATGGCGGCTGAATTCTACGAGGTGTTCGCTGCCGAGAAGTTGGTCGAACTGAATGTTTCGACTGATTTTGATGTGGTCGTCGCCTTTGCGCCGGAGATCAGAAAAGACGATATGCCGGACTGGCTCGGTGACGATAACCAATATATTGGCCAAAAGGGTGGAGAGCTGGGCAGGCGTATGGAAAACGCATTTCGAGAGGCTTTCCTTCTCGGCTACGAACGTGTCGTTCTCGCCGGGAGCGATATTCCCGGGCTGACGCCTGCCATCGTTGCCGAGGGTCTCAATTCTCTCACGACGGATACGGCCTGTATCGGCCCGGCAGATGACGGCGGTTACTACCTGATCGGGTTCCACAAACAAGGCTTCGTGCCGCAAGTTTTCCGCTCAATGGAGTGGAGTACCGAAGACGTGTTCCAACAGACAGCCAAGCGGCTCGACGATTCGGGCAAGGCGTATGTGGAACTCCCCCGACTTGAAGATACGGATACCTTAGAAGATGTTGAAACGCTGGCCGCCCTCGGTTCAGTGGGGCCGCTCGGTGGCAAGGCGCTGGCTTTGGCGCGAAAGATGACTGGAATGTAACGCATTGCAACCAACGGGAGAAGAAAATGGGATTACTCGATAAAGTACTCGGCAACGCAGCCGAAGTGGATGTGAACGACATACAGACCGAATTTGCGCCGATTCTGGCAACTGGCGAATCTGTGGTCATGGCCTACAAAGTGGTGCGCGATATGTTTGTGTTCACCAATAAGCGCCTTGTGCTGGTGGATAAGCAGGGGCTGACTGGCAAAAAAGTCGACTATCATTCGTTGCCTTACAAATCGATCACGCACTTTGCTGTGGAGACTTCCGGGCATTTCGACATGGATTCCGAACTCAAACTCTGGATATCCAGCCTGCGCGATCCCATCGTCAAGGAACTCAAAAAGGGAACTGACGTGGTTGGCGTTCAAAAGATGTTGGCTGAATATATTCTTAAATAGTGAAGAGATAGGCAGCAGGGAACACTGCTTTTCCTGCTGTCTTTTTGTTCATGCCCTCATGCCCCTTGAGTTTCTCTTCAAGAAGTGAAATAGTCCCCATTCATGAACAAAATCGAACCCTACTTTGACGACGACGGCACACTCGTCATCCCCTTTGAGTGCACTGACCACGCCCATAAATACTGGAAGCAGGAAGGCAAATCCATGTCCGAAGTGCTGACAGAACTCGGCGTGGACAAAGAGACTTGGGGAAAATATACTTACGAGAAATTCCCCGGTGATACTGAGGAAGCGTCTACGGAAGAACAAACCGATTAGGCTTCTCTTCTTGCCCCATCTCTCTGATTGGCCTAAAAGATCGACATGCGCATTTCGCTTTTAAAACACTGGGCTGTCTTTTCAGCACCTCTATTGCTCATGCTTGTTGCCGTCTGGCTCGGCTTTGATTCCGAGGCGGATGTTGCCGTGTTTTTCAAGGAACACAGCGCCGCACACCCGCTCATAAAGGCGGTCCTCAAGTTCATCACCGATTGGAGCAATCCGGTCTTTTATGCCCTGTATGGTTTCATTCTCATCAAGGCTTTCAAGGCCAAGGACTATGCTGGCAAACGATACATATTCATCCTGCTGGGTGTCCAAGTGGTGGTCGCGCTTTGTGCTGTCCATTTCATCAAGTCCACTATCGGTCGTCCCCGCCCCGGGCAGGGATGGTATTTCGATCCCCTGACCTCGCGTGGTAACTACCATTCGTTGCCGTCGGGCCATACTACGGAAATAACAGGCTGGTCCCTGCCGCTGGCATTGAAGCAGCACCGGATATGGCTCACCGTCATACTTGGTTTGCTCGTCGGCACCGTCGGCTTCACTCGAATTTACCTGAGCTGGCATCATCCCACCGATGTGTTTTTCGGCTGGTTGCTGGGTAGCTTTGCCGGATTCACAACGCAGATAATTGCTGACTCCTCACTCTTTCAAAAGAAAGCATAACGGATCACAAGGAACATCATGAAAACGACTGTTTCACGCATCTGGACGATACTTGAAGATCACCCGTGGCTGACAATGATCGTCGGGGTGTTCGCCCAGACATGGTTCAGCTTGAGCAACCGCGCTCTGTGGTTTTCGGACGAAGTTCGTTATGCCAACGCCTATCAAAATCTCGTGCAGAACGGTAAATGGATGGTCCTTTCACTCAACGGTCAGCCGTATCCTGATAAGCCGCCCATCTACTTCTGGTTCCTCTGGCTGCTCGACAAATGCACCCCGGCGGATATGCCCACGGTTTTCTTTCTGGGCGCGGCACTGTCCGGTCTGTTCTTTCTGGCTTCAGCTTATGTCCTTGCCCGTGTCATCGGCCTGAATAAGACGGTCAGCCTCTCCGGCGTACTCATTCTGCTCTCAACATTCCTGCTGGCCGGGCTGTTCCATTACTCACGCATGGACCTCATGTTCTCCGCCTTCATCGTGCTCAGTCACGCCTGCCTGTTCAAAGCATTCAAGGAAGAGAAGCAAGGATTGTGGCCGCTCTATGCCTTCCTGCTGGCCGGACTCGCTACCCTGACCAAAGGGCCGCTCGGATTCATTTTCCCGCTGCTTACTTGCGTGATCTATCTGCTTTGGAAGGGTGAAATTCGTAAATTCTTCACTCGCCAGATGCTGCTCGGTCTTGTCGCGATGCTCGCGATGCTCGCCGCCTGGGTGGGGGGGGTGATCCTCGCTGAAGGGCCGACCTTTCTCACAGACACAGTCCTTGGCAAGCATGTCATCCAACGCGCCACGAAGACATTTCATCACGCTGAACCGTTCTATTACTATATAGTAGCTTTCCCCTTGGCGTGGTTGCCGTGGACGCTGTTCGCCTTTGTCGCGCCAGTGAAGCGCCTCGTCTCCCCAAAACTGTGGGGCGAGATATGGGCATCCCGTCGAGAGGCTGGGGCCGGAACGTTCCTGTGGATAATGTTCATATCCATCTTCGTTTTTCTTTCCAGTCTGAGCGGCAAGGTACTGATCTACATCCTGCCCATGTTCCCGCCGTTGGCTTTCCTTATCGGTGATGCCATGACGCGCTTGGATGAAAAACGCACCGTGCGATTCTGGACGCTTATCGGCGGGCTGTGGTGTGTGCTTGGCGTCGGCCTGATAGTGGCGGGCGACCTGCTGCCGTTCCCGGTACCCATGCGTGGTATGGGAATCGCCGCCGCCGTGCTCATCATCTGTGGTCTGTGGATTTATTCTTCGCGCAATTTCGGCAATAAATCTGGAATCTTATGCTCCGCTATAGCCCTGACCGTTTGGCTCTACCCGGTAGGGTTGATGGTCGCGCCGTCGCTTGATGACGCCATGAGTCCCAAGCGTCAGGCCTTGATGATCGCCGAATACGTGGACAAGGGCTATGCCCCCATGGCGTTCAAGATTTACTCTGGTATTTTCACTTATTACGCCGGGCATGACGTCGAAGAAACGAGCGATTGGGACACCATAACCTCCATGGTTAACGGTGCTGAAAAAATCGTGCTGTCCATTCGTGAAAGGCATTGGGAAGAGTGGAAGGATCGCCCTGAGAATCTCACCATTCTCGACCACCAGAACATCGCTGGTATGGATTATTTGCTTGTTATCAAAGACTAACGCTTCTCGCTTCGACGCCAAAACCTAAACGATTAGACATTTTCTAGAGTCTTGAGTACAGTCTTTGGTTAGTTATGAAGAAAAATATCTACCATCTGGTTTTTGTCTCCAGCATCGCTTTGCTGCTGGCTGGTTGTGCGCTGTATCCCGTTGTTCAGGTGGCGGGTGGGGCTTTGACTGGCTATGATGCAGTAATAATGGCCGATGATTATATTCCGCGTGATCACGTGGCAGGCGGAGAACGCAACAGGGACGAAGATCGGATGTTGGAACGTCGGTTGCGCGAGCGGCTAAAAATGAAAAATATCCAGACCGTTTCCGCCCATGTCTTTGAACGCAAAGCTTACCTTGTAGGTCAGTTCATGGAACAGAGTCAGGCAAAATCAGCCGTGAACGTTGCTCAATCAGTGCAGGGACTCAAGACTATCAATTGCAAATTCTTCCCCATGAGCACACCCCGCGAAGCACAGAACGACACCCTGTTGCTTGGCAAATTGTCCAAACGAATTGGCGAGACAAAACGCCTCGATAATATTGAACTGCGCCTTGAAGTGATCCGCAGCAACGCCATCCTCATTGGCGAGGCCGGAGATTACAGCCAGAAATCAGCCGCCCTCGCGGTTGCTGCTGAAGTCGGTGGGATTAAAGAAGTAGTCGACTACATTCAGGTTTTGGCTCCACCCAAGCCCGAAACTGAGGTCGAAAAAGTCGCGCTGAATTAACAAAATTTCCTGTGAAAATAAAACGGCCCCGTCTCAAATGAGACGGGGCCGTTTTTAGTGGTTTGTTCTCTCGGTTATTTCGCACATTCGAAAATGCGCTCGAAGGTTTTCAAGACTTCAAGGCCGTCTTCGCCAGTGATGGGGACCGGGGTACCGTTGCGCAGGGCGTTCAGGAACTGGGTCAGCTCTTCTTTGACAGGCTCGCGGAACATGAGCGGCCATTCGCGGACGGAGTAGCTCTTGTCATAGGTGGAGAAGGCCGAATATTCCTTGACTTCCTGAGTGATCAGGTTGGCTTGGATGTACTTGGATTCGCACGCAACGTTGATGGTGCGGCCTTTGTACGGCGTTACCCAGTTGGTGGAAATGTTGGCGAGGACGCCGTTTTCCATCTCTGCGGTGATGAGTGCGCTGTCTTCGTGTTTGCCCAAGGATGTGGAGGACACGGCGTAGACGGACTTGTATTCGGAACCGGTGAGGTAACGAATGAGGTCGATGTCATGGGAGCCGAGGTCCTTGATGACGCCGACGTCCTGAATACGCGGCGGGTATGGGCCAACGCGTTCGATCTGGATGGAGATGACATCGTCGCCGATAAGTTCTTTGACGCGCTCGACAGCCGGGTTGAAACGCTCAACGTGGCCGACCATGAGGGCGACGCCCATTTCAGCGGCCTTGTCGACCAGCTCTTGGCCTTCGGCAGCGGTTGCGGCCAGCGGCTTTTCAATGATCGCGTTGATCTTTTTGCTCAAAATTTTGAGGCCAGTCTCGTGGTGTAAGCTGGTGGGAACGCAGACAGACATGGCGTCAATATCGAGTTCCAGCAGTTCTTCGAGGGTGGCAAACGCTTTCACGCCGAACTGGGCAGTGACTTCTTCGCGCGCCTTGGGGTCTACGTCAACGACGCCGACCACTTCCACATCAGCCATTTCGGTGTAATTGCGCAGGTGGACACGGCCCATCCAGCCCAAACCGACAACTCCGACTTTCATCATGATATATGTCCTTCGTTCGAATGTTTTGAAATACGGTTCGAATGTTCGT
>JAFLJT010000335.1 GCA_022712855.1 Pseudodesulfovibrio sp.
AGGGGTTCGTATTCATCCACAAGTTGCCGCAAAAAATTGTTAATCGGACCAACCATGGCAATGGCTTCATCCACTTCGGCATTGGCTCCGCGCTGGTACGCGCCGATATTGACCATATCTTCAACTTTTTTGAAGGTCGCCATGTGACGAAGCATCAAGCGTCCGTCGGTCTGGGCTTCTTTGCTGGTGATATCGGTCCGCAAACGACTGATGGATTGCAGCACATCAATGGCCGGATAATGGCCGAGGTCTGCCAGTTCACGAGTCAGTACGATGTGTCCGTCCAAGATTGAACGTGTGGCGTCAGCAATCGGTTCGGTAAAATCATCACCATCGACCAAAACGGTATAAATACCTGTGATAGAACCGACCTTCGCCTTGCCTGCACGCTCAAGAAGCTGGGGCAATTGGGCAAAAACGCTGGGAGTGTAACCACCACGT
This sequence comes from Pseudodesulfovibrio sp., assembly GCA_022712855.1. Classification (GTDB taxonomy): domain Bacteria; phylum Desulfobacterota; class Desulfovibrionia; order Desulfovibrionales; family Desulfovibrionaceae; genus Pseudodesulfovibrio. Next base: position 442 of record JAFLJT010000335.1, read on the forward strand.
GTAGGCGGTTCGCCAGCGGCCAGTCCGACTTCGCGGCCAGCCATGGCAAAACGGGTGATCGAGTCCATCATGAGCAGGACATCCTTGCCCTGATCACGGAAAAATTCTGCCACGGCAGTGGCTGCAAACGCTGCGCGCATACGGATGAGCGGGCTTTTGTCCGAGGTGGCAACGATAAGCACAGAGCGGGCCATACCTTCAGGACCAAGGTCACGTTCCATGAATTCCACAACCTCTCTACCACGCTCACCAACCAGACCGATGACGTTGATATCTGCCTTGGTATACCGGGCCATCATGCCCAAAGTCGTGGATTTACCGACACCAGAACCAGCCATAATACCCACGCGTTGGCCTTTGCCAAGGGTGAGCATGGAGTTGACTGAACGGATGCCGACATCGAGGGGCTCGTCAATACGGGGGCGTTCCAGCGGATTGGGCGGCTCGCGATGCAGAGGCACATATGCTTCTACGTCAAAATTTCCTTTGCCATCCATAGGTTCGCCAAAAGCGTCTACGGCACGGCCGAGCATGCCATACCCCACCGGCATATGGGGCGGGGTTGCAGCGTTCTGAATGAGACTACCGGGACTGATACCGCGCATGTCCGAATAGGGCATGAATAGGCAGGCGCCATCGCGGAAGCCAACAACTTCTGCGGGAATGGGGTCCTTATTGTCCGGGATGAGATAACAAACCGAGCCAAGCGGGGCTTTGATGCCGTGGCCTTCGGCGATAAGGCCGACGACCTTAGTGACCTTGCCAAAAGTCTGGCAGGGGTCAAGTTCTTCGAGCAGCCCGAGTCTCGAATCCTGAGCCATGGGCTAACCCTCGACTTCAGGAGCGGTGATCTGACTGGAAAGCTGGTCCAGAATGGGTTCCACGCCCTGCCAACGGTTGGCGATGGAATTGTCCACCTTGCCATCAGCGCTTTCGAGCAGGATGCCGCCATCTTTCAGAGCGGGGTCGCCCTTGACAGTCCAGTACTTCAGCGCAGGATTCCGATCCTGAATAGACTGGATAAATGCGCTCAAATCTTCTGCATCTTCGGGGGCGCACTTGATGGCGATCTGACGTTGGGACTCAATACGTTCCAACGATTCGGTCATCAATGCTTCCAGCGATGCTATGCGCTTTTCGTCCATCTCGACCTTCAGAGTCTTCTCAACAGCGAGCTTGACGAGAGCGATGATGTCTTGACGGCGATCTTCATAGATGGTCGCGCCCTGAGCGCCGAGTTGACCAAGAATGCCTTCCACTTCGGTGGACATGGCCTGAGTATGCTGGTCCAGCTCAAGCTGAGCCTTGGCAAGTCCTTCTTCGTATCCTTCGTGGTGGGCTGTGGCGCGCATAGCTTCTGCTTCCAGTTCAGCCATCATCATGATTTCTTTGGCCTTTTCCTTGGCCTTTTCCTTGACGCGTGCGAGATATTCTTCATTGGTTGAATCGTCCCACAAGAGTTGGCGCTTGCCTTCGAGTTCCTGGATGGACATTTCGTCCGGTCCGGGGGTGCTCATACCCATGACGACCTTTCCGGTCAGATTGGACCCTGAACTTGTTTGGCTAGACAAAGACATCGCTACCACCTCTGCTGATTACAATCTTACCCTCGTCTTCGAGACGACGCACCGTCTTAACAACACTCTGCTGGGCTGCTTCCACTTCGGAAAGCTTCTTGGGAGGCATGATTTCCAAGTCTTCCTTGATCATTGCACTGGCGCGTTCGGACAGGTTCTTGAAGAACTTGTCTCGTAAGTCTTCAGAGGCGCCCTTGAGTGCGATGGTGAGGTCTTCGTTGGAAACCTCCTTGAGCAATTCGCGGATGGCGATATCGTCGATAGTCTTGACGTCTTCGAAGACGAACATGAGGTTTCTGATATCTTCTGCCATCTGAGAGGATTCCTCTTCGATCTCGGAGAGGACTTCTTCTTCGGTGTTGCGATCCACGGCGTTGAGAATTTCTGCAACTGCCGGGACGCCGCCGACCTTCTTGCCTTCCTTGCCACCCATGGCGATGAGCTGGCTTTGCAGCACCTTGTCCACTTCCATGAGCATTTCTTCGGCAACAGCTTCCAGCTTGGCCAGACGCATGAGCACTTCGGCGCGAACACCGGCGGGCAGATGCTGGAGAAGCTCGGAAGCCTGATCCGGGTGCAGGTGACCAAGAATGAGTGCCAATGTCTGCGGGTGCTCGTTCCTGAGAATCTGCGCCAGGATACGGGGGCTGACGTTTGCCAGTTCCTGGAATGGCACGGGACCACTATCCAGTTCCAGAGAATCAATAATGTACTTGGCTGTCTCGGAGTCTAGAGACTTGGTCAGCAAACGCTTGACCGTCTCCGGTCCGCCCACCAGAAGTTCGGCACCGTAGGCCAAAGCTTCGTTGTATTCCTTGAGCACTTCAAGAACTTGCTCTCTGGGAATGGAATCAGTATGGACCATGGCCCGCGATACGGCCGCGATCTCGCTACGTTCCATCCGCTTGAATACTTCTGCCGTAAACTTGTCGCCAAGGGCGAGGAGCACGATAGCGGTCTTTTGCGGTCCGGTGAAGTCAGCCATTTAAGAAGCCTCCTGGACGAGCCAGCTCTTGAGCAGATGTACAGCCTGATCGATGTTGTCGTCAGACAGTGACATTGCGTGGTTCTTTGCGTTTTCAATGCGCCTGGACATATCCATGGCATCTTCATCCACATCTTCCTCTTCCAGAGCTAAGCGTTCTGCGCCGGGCAGTCCAGCCATTTCCTCGATCTCCGATTCGGCAACGCGGGGCCTGATAAGGGCCATGATTACCGGACGGACGACCAAGACGAGGAACAGGAAGATAAGGAGGCCATTGAGGAACGGCTTGCCGAGGCGCTGTGCGTACTCAAGCATGGTGCGCATGAGGGACTCGGTGTCATACAGTGCGGGCTTGCCAAAGGATATATTGGATACCTCGATGGTGTCGCCACGAACGCTGTCAAACCCGACAGCATTGCTGATCAGCGCCTTGATGCGTTCGATTTCCTCGGCAGTCCGGGGCACGTAAACCATCTCCCCGGTCTCTTCGTTGGCCTGCCATGTGCCATCGACTATAACCGCAACTGTCATTCGCTTCAACTCCCCAACAGGGGCAATAATATTTTCTTCGGACTTGTTAATCTCATAGTTGGTGGTGCGGGACTCACGGGTGGAATCCTGCGTGGTCTTGGTTCCGGTAAAACCGTCGCCGCGGAAGTTGGCATCAGGTTCGCCGCCAGCCAGGGAGGCTGCGCCAGCAGTGGATTCTTCGCTACGAGTCTCGGAGCGGACAACTGCGCCGTCAGGGTCATATATTTCATTACGAATGGTCTTCTGGCTGAAATCGAGGTCCGCGTTAACGCGAGCGATGACCTTTTCAGGACCAACCACGGGGCCGAGCAGTTCCATGATACGACGCTGAGTCGTAAATTCCATGTCTGCCTTGTATTCGAGCTGTGTGTTGGACAGAGCCAAACCAGCGGTGTCGTCATCGGGAGTGTAGAGCGGACGCCCCTTCATATCTGTCAGTGTAATATACTTGGTTTCGAGGCCTTCAATAGCCATGGAGACCAGGTTGACCACACCCTGGATTTCGGTAGCGTCGAGCTTACTGTCGTCCTTGAGCTGAATGATGATGGAAGCGCTCGGGGACATCTGATCTTCAATGAAGAGAGACTTCTGCGGAATGACCAAGTGAACGCGAGTCTTCACGATCTGCGGGAATTCAGTGATGGTACGAGCCAGTTCACCCTGCAGGGCACGCTGGTAGTTGATGTGCTGTACGAAGTCGGTCTGACCGATCTGGACTTCGTCAAAAATCTCAAAGCCGATGCCCTGGCCGTGGAGGTTGCCTTCACCGGCTACCTGCAGCCTGAGTTCGTACACGCGATCGGCCGGAACCATAATGGTCCTGCCGTTGTCTTCCAACACGTAATCTTCCTTGGTCTGCTGGAGCATGCCGACAACCCTGGATGCATCCTCAGGATAGAGGTTGGTCATCAGGATCTTGTAATCCGGCTTGTTCATCCAGAAAATCATCAGGCCAAAGGCCATGACCACCGAAACGGTGAGCCCAAGGATGAGAATTCGCTGGGACATGGTACGGTCAGACCAAAGGCCCTCTAACTTGGTTATGAATTCTGCTGCAGACGGAGGCATCGCTTATCTCCCGAAGTAATGTGTTGGCTTTCGATTAAATATCTGTAGTTCAGTGCGCTTGCGCTAGAACTGCATCTTCATCATTTCTTGGTAGGTGCTCATCAGCTTGGAGCGAACGGCACCTGTCATTTGCATTGCGAGCCCGGCCTTCTGCATGGTGATCATCAGTTCGTGAACATTCTGCTTCTTACCTGTTGCGAACTCTTCGATCATCATCTTCTTTTCGGCCTGCATCTCGTTAACGTTCCGCAGTGAATCCTTGAGCGTATCCTTGAATTCCTGGACTGGAGCCTGGGGCTTCTGCAGGGCGTTACCGACGGTGTTGTCTACTGCCTTGCGGCGGACGGCCATTGCATTTTGATATGCATTGATTGCTACGCTTGTTACGACCATGACTTAGCTCCTTTGGTTAGCCGAGACCGATGCGCAGAGCCTTGGCGAACATCTGCTTGACGGCAACAACTGTTTGGACATTGGATTCATAGCCACGGGTGGCGTTCATCATGTTGGTCATTTCTTCGACCACATTGATATCCGGATAAAATACGTACCCCTGATCATTGGCATCGGGGTGATGCGGCTCATATACCTGCTTGAACGGGCGCTCATCGGCTGTAACACCGAGAACCTTGACGCCGTGCAGTTCGCGATTCTTCTGCTGATCCATGGCGGCATCAAACGGAGAGTATATCGGCGTGGATTCGAAAGACACGGACTTACGCTGGTAAGGCCCCCCTTCCAGAGTTTTTGTGGTCCGAATGTTCGCCATATTCATGGAGATAACATTCAGGTTGGCCCGCTGTGCGGTCATGCCTGAGGCACCAATATCGAGTGCGGTCATGAAGTCCATTACTTAGCTCCATCTTGTATAACTTTTTGAAGGCCCGACATATTTTTCTTAATGACGGTTGCCAGGGCGCTGTACATCATGCCGTTCTTGGTCATGGTGGCCATCTCCTTGTCCAGATCTACCGAGTCTTTGCCATGAACCTCACGAGCACTGAAATTTGTGAGACTGTCACCTTGAAAGCCATTGGGATTAAATACCACTGGCATATGGCTCTTGTTGGTGCGGGTCATCTTTCCGCGAGCGTCCTGGTTGAGTGCGGATTGAAGTTTACCTTCGAACTCAAGAGTGCGCCCCTTGTAGCCAGGCGTGTTAACGTTGGCGATGTTGGCCATGACGAGATTTTGACGTTCCAGCTGCAGGTTCATGACCGTGCCTGTCAATTGTATGTGGCTTCCAAAAAGTCCCTTCATGCCTTGTTCCTCCTACGTTCCTTGCTACTTTTAGGGTCTGGCGGGAATATTTTTCCGCCGAACT
>JAFLJT010000025.1 GCA_022712855.1 Pseudodesulfovibrio sp.
GTTGGGGGTCTGGGGGAAGGGAAGGGGAACAACCCTTTTCAAAGGGTTTTCTCCTTCCCTTCCCCCAGCCGCCGGAGGCATCTTCTATGCCTTTTTATTCTTTCTTGTCGTTATTCAGTTCTTCGTCGTCGTCCATGACGAGGTCGAAGCCTGCTACGTAGTTATTTTTGGCCATGCGGACGAGTCGGACGCCTTGGGTGGCACGGCCGCGAGTCTGGGATACTTCGCTGACGGACATGCGGATGACCTTGTTGGCTGTTGTCAGCAGGATGACGTCATCGTTTTCGTTGACCATGCGTGCACCGACGACCTTGCCGGTCTTGTTGGTGAGGCGCATGTTCAGGATGCCCTTTCCGCCGCGTGTCTGGACGCGATACTGGTCGATGTTGGTGCGTTTGCCGAATCCGCCTTCGGAGACCGTGAGCAGCTGGTCGCGGTCTTCATCACCAGTGACGACACAGGATACTACCTCGTCGTTCTGCCTGAGTGCTACACCCTTGACGCCTGCTGTGGCTCTTCCGAGCGGACGGGCGTCGTTGATGTTGAAGCGGATGGCGGAACCTTCGCGAGTAGCGAGGATGCAATCGACATCGGGATCGATCTCGCGAACGATCATCAGTTCGTCACCTTCTTTCAAGTTCACGGCGCGAATGCCAGTAGTCCGGCAATTTGCGTAGAGACCGATAGAGGAACGCTTGATCATGCCTTTCTTGGTCACGAACAGGAAGAAGCGGTCATCGTCAAATTCACGCAGCGAGAGCGCGGCGGCGATCTGTTCGTCCTTGTCGAGAGGCAGCAGGTTGGCAACGTGTCCGCCCTTGGCGTAACGGCTGCCTTCCGGCACCTGATGGGCCTTGATCTTGAACATCTTACCCTTATTGGTGAAGAGCACCAGATACTGGTGGTTCGTGGTCAACATGAAGGTATGGATGAAGTCGCCATCACTGGTCTGAACGCCTGCGATGCCCTTACCACCACGACGCTGGGCCGTGTAATTGGAGAGCGGGGTGCGCTTGATATAGCCGCGCTTGGACAGGGTGATAACGGTTTCCTCGTCGGGGATCAGATCCTCGATGTCGATGGAATCCGGATCAGCGCTCATCAGCTGGGATCGACGCGGTGTGGCGTGAACTTCTTTGATCTCCACCAACTCGTCGCGAATGACGCCCCTGAGGACTTCTTCGTTTTCGAGGATGGACTTGAAGTATTCGATCTTCTTCATCAACTCGGCAAGTTCTTCGAGCAGCTTATCGTGCTCTAAACCAGTGAGCTTCTGCAAACGCATTTCGAGAATGGCCTTGGCCTGAATCTCGGAAAGCTCAAAACGTTCGATAAGGTTGATGCGAGCTTCGTCCGGCGACTTTGATGCGCGGATGAGCTTGACCACTTCATCGATATTATCCAGCGCGATACGTAAGCCTTCCAGAATATGGACGCGCTTTTCACACTTGTCGAGATCGAATTTAGTGCGGCGGGTAATAACTTCGCGGCGATGATCCAGAAAGTGCGAAAGAGCAGATTTCAGGTTCAACAGCATGGGCCGTTTGCCCACGATCGCCATCATATTGATACCGAAGCTCGATTCGAGCTGCGTATATTTGTACAGAGAGTTGATGATAATATCGGCGATGGCACCGCGTTTCAGGTCGATGGCGATACGGATACCGTTACGGTCTGATTCGTCACGCAGATCGGAGATGCCGTCGATTTTCTTCTCATGAACCAGCGCTGCGATCTTTTCAACCAAGTACGATTTGTTGAGCGCATAAGGAATTTCCTTGATGACGATGCACTCTTTCTTACCCTTAGTGGCTTCTTCGACTTCGACCACACCACGCATTTTGATAGAACCGCGACCCGTCAGGTACGCGTCTTTCAGTCCCTGTCCACCAAAGACCATTCCGCCTGTGGGTAAATCGGGCCCTTTGACGAATTCCATTAAGTCTTCAATTGTGCAATCTGACTGATCCAGCAGATGCAGACAACCATCGATGAGTTCGCCCAGGTTATGCGGCGGGATATTGGTTGCCATACCAACTGCGATACCGGTGGTACCATTAAGCAGCAGGTTCGGAACCTTGGTCGGCAATACCGACGGTTCCTGCATGGTGTTATCGTAGTTCGGCCTGAAATCGACAGTCTTCTTCTCGATGTCCCCGAGGAACTCCGAGCAAAGTTTTGCCATACGCACTTCAGTATAACGCATGGCAGCCGCGGAATCACCGTCAATGGAACCGAAGTTACCCTGACCATCCACCAGCATGTCACGCATGGAAAAGTCCTGCGCCAGCCTGACCAATGCATCATACACGGCCGAGTCACCATGCGGATGGTATTTACCGATGACGTCACCAACAACACGAGCGGACTTCTTGTACGCGCGATTATGGTAGTTTCCGAGATCGTGCATGGCGTACAAAATACGCCTGTGGACTGGTTTCAGCCCATCTCGCACATCGGGAATTGCACGTCCGATAATGACTGAGAGAGAATACTCAAGATAACTTTTCTTGAGATCACTCTCGATTGAAATCGTACCTTCACTCATTGTTTTCCTCC
>JAFLJT010000171.1 GCA_022712855.1 Pseudodesulfovibrio sp.
ACGGCGGTCCTTTTTTGGCTGGGCCGCCACAAAAAAGGACCAAAAAATGTCGGCTTTTAAGAGCTTAGCTTGGCCGCCCGGTTTTAGCAGATCAAGAATCTGATCAAAGCAGTGGAGGTTCCAGCGTCGGAGTGCGGGACGCCCTGCAAATCAATACAATTGATGGCCGTCCAAAGTCATACGGGTTGCGGAACTAGAGCCGCCTCCACTGCTTTGTCAGCTTCTAGGCCTTGCTAAAAAGGGCTGGTGCAATCCGTTGAAGTAAATGTGGAAGGTCTGTTCATGGTGGTTTGTGTTTTGGGGCTTCGAGGGCAGGAATATAAAAAAAGAGGCGAACCTGATGGTTCGCCTCTTTTTGTTTTATTGTACGGCTGTCTTCTTTTTTAGGAGCGGCTTTCCAACCCCTTGGCTGGAGAGTATCGACTTCATCTCGGCAGTGGATGCCGGGGTGCCGTGGTACAATACCTGGACTCGGTGCCAGGTGGAGCCTTTGGCTTCGCCCGCTTCGATGTTGGTGCGTAGTCCGGCGGCTACGAGTTTGGCGCTCAGGGCTTCGGCCATGCTCGGTTCGCGGAAGGATGCGACCTGATATATATAGTCATAGACTGGTTCGCCCGGTTTGGCTGGTGTCGGCTCGAACACTTCCGGCTTTTCCGGTCCGGCGTCGGGCTTGGCTACCACTTTGGGTTTGGCTTCAGGCTTGGTTTCCGGCTTCTTGTCAGAAGGCTGCTGATCCATAACGTCGGCGGCTGATTCCTTGAGACGTTCGGGGTAGTCCAACTCATCGGCCCTGAGGATCTCCGGCTTGACCTGCTCCTCGGCTATCTGCCCATGCTCTTTGGAAGGCATGATCTGATTGAGCGGCGGCACATCCGATTCGGGGCGGTAACCGCGTCCGATGAGGATGCCCATGACAAAGAAAAAAGTCAGCGCGAGAACGCCCGACCCCACGGCACTGATCATGGCCGGTAGGGAGAGCGAGAAGTCATAGGTTTTGCCCGCAGCATTCAGCTTGGGCACCTTGACTTTATATTTGGATTTCTGGTCAGCCATGGATTCCTTTACATTGATTCCGGTGCACTTACACCGAGCAGTCCGAGACCGTTTTTGATCACTCCGGCCACGCAGTTCATCAGCATGAGCCGTGCAGAGGCCACGTCGGCCTCGGCAGAGAGGACATGGCAATTGCTATAGTATCTGTGCAGCGTTGCTGCAAGGTCTTGCAAAAACATGGAGATAAGGTGCGGGCTTTGGGTGCGCGCGGCAGCCTCGACAAAATCCGGGTACTGATCGAGCAATTTAAGCATTTGCATGTCGTACTCGGTGTCGAGCAGGGCCAGCGAATCGGCGGAAACCGTAGCGGCCTTGGTGCCTGCGTCCGCCGCCTTCACCTTCAGGGATGCGATGCGGGCGTGGGCGTACTGCACGTAGTAAACCGGGTTGTCCATGGACTTCTGCTTGACCAATTCCAGATCAAAATCGAGCTTGGAATCGGACTTGCGCGACAGGAACATGAAGCGCGAAGCATCGGCCCCGACTTCGTCCACGACGTCTTTCAACGTCTCGAACTGGCCTGCGCGGGTAGACATGGCAACAGGCTCGCCATCGCGAAGCAGGTTGACCAGATTGACGAGAATGACATGCAGTCCGCCTTTCTTGTCCAGCGCTTCACACGCAGCCATCATGCGAGGGATATACCCGTGATGGTCCGCGCCCCAAATGTCCACAACGAGGTCGAAACCGCGCTTGAACTTATTGTCATGGTAAGCAATGTCGGAAGCGAAATACGTGGTGTCGCCATTGGATTTGCGCAGCACGCGGTCCTTGTCGTCACCGAGTTCGGTGGACTTGAACCAGTACGCGCCGTCGGCCTCATAGCCCATGCCGGACTTGGTCAGATCGGCGAATGTCTCATCGACTTTGCCGTCAGTGACGAGGCTCTTTTCAGAAAACCAGACATCGTGACGCACGCCGAATGCGGCGAGGTCTTCCTTGATACCTTCGAGGATGACGTCCTTGCCGTAGACCGTGCAGAGCTCAGTGGCTTCGGCTTCGTCCATCTCCAGCAGACCGGGGGTGGCCTTCATGACATCCTTAGCGATGTCGGCGATGTAGGCACCTTTGTAGAAATTTTCCGGTTCGGGCAGATCCTGCCCCGCTTCCAATTTGGCGCGATACAGAATGGAGCCGCCGAGGATCAACATCTGACGACCAGCGTCGTTGATGTAGTATTCAGCTTCGACTTCGTATCCGGCTTTTTCCATGATGCGCACGAGCGAATCGCCCAGTGCGGCGCCACGGCCATGGCCGATATGCAGCGGGCCTGTGGGGTTAGCGGAAACATACTCTACCTGCACCTTGGTGCCGTTGCCCAGCGTGGAAGTGCCGTAGCTTTCGCCAGCATCGGTGATGATGCCAACGGTCTCGTGCCAGAATGACGGCGCGAAGGTGAAATTCAGAAAACCCGGTCCGGCGATCTCGACCTTGTCGATCAAGACATCGTTTTCCATGGCGGCCATGATATCTTCGGCAATGGCGCGGGGCGCTTTTTTTGCCTGCTTGGCCAGCATCATGGCGACGTTCACGGACATGTCGCCGAATTTTTTGTCTTTGGGTGGTTCGATGACTGCCTTCTCGGGCCAGTCCCAACCGTTGTCTGTCAGCACTTTTTTCAGTGCGATCTCAAGATGTATTTTTGCTCTCATGACTTGTATATTCTCCTAAATAAAGCTCGTGGTCAGACTGCTGATAAATGCCCGATTGCGTCGTTGCTGCAAAAAGTTCAAACCCTAACGTATAGGAAATACGCGTCGGTCTTGAACTTTTTTTGCGCCTAGCACTCGACCCTTTCTCAGCAGCCTGCTGGATCGGGCTTTTTAATCAATCTGGTGGACGCTGATTAGCACGAAAGCCCGCGCAATCCAAGGGCAGAGAAGGGCGTCTGGCGGCCAGCTATGCCACCATTTTCAGCGACCAGAAGTAGCGTGTTTTGCCAGCAGCAGCGTAGTCTGCCTCACTTTCAAGCTGCCAGCCTTCCGGCAGTTCTTCCGGCTTCGGTGGCGGTGTGTTGGCAAGGATGACGACAGTCCCGTTTTCTCGCAACATGGGCCGCACGAAATCGAGCAGCTTGAGCCACGGCATAAACGCACGACTGAGGATAAGATCGGCCATGGCATCCGGTTGGGTTTCGCGGATATGGTCAAGGACCTCTTCGGCTCTCCCCTCAAAAACATGGGTTCCTGGCAGGTGGATTTTACCCACCACCGAGCGCATAAAGAGCGTCCGTCTCTCGCGGGATTCCACGAGCCAGTATTCGCCTTTTTGCCAGAGTGCGCGGAGCGGTATGCCCGGCAGGCCAGCCCCGGCACCAAGATCGAGGGTCAGATTGTCTTTCGAAAGTTCCATGGAGGTCAGAAAATCCGCCAAGTGCAGAGAGTCCACAACCAGCGTTTTGAAAACCGTCGGCCAATTGGTCGGGCCGACAAGATTCATCTTCTTGTTCCACTTAATAAGCTGGTCCAGGTAGACCGCCAGCGGTTTGCCCTGATTGCTTTCAATGGGCCGACCAAGTTTCTTGGCGGCGGCGATAACCTCTGAGGATGTGGGATTTGTTTTTGCCATGAACAGGAAATACGGTCTTTTTTAGCAACAATCCAGAAAAGTTTGCGTTCTTTGATTTAAG
>JAFLJT010000026.1 GCA_022712855.1 Pseudodesulfovibrio sp.
GGTGGTGTCCGTGATGAAGCGGAGATTCGTGGCCACCGCCGTACCTACGTCGGCGCCATGCCCGGTAAGATCATCCAGTCTCTGAAACGGGTGAATTTCAACAACCCGGTCATCTGCCTTGATGAGGTGGACAAGATGAGCGCCGACTTCCGTGGCGATCCGTCTGCCGCGTTGTTGGAAGTGCTTGATCCGGAACAAAACTACGCATTTAACGACCACTATTTGGACCTCGATTACGATCTGTCCAAGGTCTTTTTCATTACCACGGCTAACCAGCTTGAGGGTATTCCGTTGCCGTTGCAGGATCGTATGGAAATCATCCGCCTGCCCGGCTATCTGGAAACCGAAAAGGTGGAAATAGCCAAGGGGTTCCTCCTGCCCAAGCAGATAGAACAACATGGTTTGAAGCCGGAAAACCTCAAGGTTTCTGAAAACGCCATTGTGGACATCGTCCGCTTTTACACCCGTGAAGCTGGCGTCCGTAATTTGGAACGCGAACTGGCATCCGTTTGTCGTAAATCCGCTATGAAGATAGTGGAGGAAAAGGACCGCGATAAGCTAATCAATGTCACCAAGCAGTCTCTCGAAAAGATGCTCGGCGTCACCAAGTTCACCCACGGTGAGCGAGATGCCGAAGCGCAGATTGGCGTTTGCAACGGCCTTGCCTACACTTCGGTTGGTGGCGAAATGCTGCTGGTCGAAGTAGCACTCATGCCCGGTAAGGGTGGAGTGAAGACAACGGGTAAGCTGGGTGATGTTATGAAGGAATCCGCACAGGCTGCGCTTTCCTACATCCGCGCCCGCTCCGACCTGCTCGGTCTCAAGCCGGACTTCCACAAGAAGGTGGACATCCATGTGCACGTACCTGACGGTGCGACGCCCAAGGATGGCCCCAGTGCAGGTATTACACTGACCACAGCGTTGATCTCTGCGCTCTTGAACATTCCTGTTCGCCACGACCTCGCCATGACTGGTGAGATAACCCTGCGCGGTCGGGTGCTGCCCATCGGCGGCCTTCGCGAGAAGCTGCTGGCAGCGCATCGCGGATTGATCAAGACCGTGCTTATCCCGGCTGACAATGAAAAGAACTTGAAGGACGTCCCCAAGGATATCCTGAGAGACTTGGAAATCATCCCGGTCAAGACCATGGACGAAGTCATCGACAAGGCGCTGGATAACGGCGGCGAAACCGTCCTGATCAAGCAACACGGCGAACCGCCGATTGCCAATGATCTGCTCAAGGAAGACCAGCAAAAGCCCGCACATCAGTAAGCGGAATATATGCTCATTTAAGGACCGGATAGCTTTGCTGTCCGGTCCTTTTTTATGGTAAAGAGAATCACATATGATCAAGATATCCAAAAAGATACTCAATACATTGGAAGAGGCGGCGCGCCAGGCGTCAAAGACGGCCTATGCTCCGTACAGCAACTTTCCCGTGGGCGCGGCTCTGCTGACCGAGAACGGCGAAATCTATGTGGGCTGCAACGTTGAAAACGCGTCCTACGGTCTGACTAATTGTGCCGAGCGGTCCGCAATATTCACTGCGGTGGCAGATGGACGCGGGCGGGGCGATTTCTCCGCGTTGTTCATTTACACACCGGGGCAGGTCTGCCATGCACCGTGTGGCGCGTGTCGTCAGGTGCTGACTGAATTTTTCACACCCGAAGTCTTCATCTATTCAGCGTGCGATTCGGGCGAGATCATCGCTTGGACCATGGAAGAATTGTTGCCGGACTCCTTCGAAATTCCGACGGGTGACTAACTATGTTGCCTCAGGAAATCATACGCCGTAAACGGGATGGCCTGTCGTTGGCTGACGAGGAAATCCGTTTCTTTGTTCAGGGTTTAACCGATGGTTCCATCACCGAAGGGCAGGTGTCGGCGTTTGGTATGGCGGTCTATTTTCAGTCCATGACGCCGGAAGAATCCGCATGCTTGACCAAGGCCATGACCGAGTCCGGCGATACACTCTCGTGGGATGTTGACGGGCCTGTACTGGACAAACATTCCACGGGCGGTGTGGGTGATTTGGTCAGCCTTGTGCTTGGCCCCCTGATTGCGGCATGCGGTGGCTATGTCCCCATGATTTCAGGGCGAGGGCTGGGGCATACGGGCGGTACTTTGGATAAGCTGGAGTCTATCCCCGGCTATAATGCTCTACCAGACAATGATCTTTTTCGAAAAACCGTGCGCGAGGCGGGTGTCGCCATCATTGGCCAGACAGGGAACCTTGCCCCGGCTGACGGGCGGTTCTATGCCATTCGTGATGTGACTGCCACTGTTGAGTCCATTCCGCTGATTACCGCGTCCATCCTTTCCAAGAAGCTTGCAGCGGGCCTCGATGCCCTTGTTATGGACGTAAAAACGGGCAGCGGGGCGTTCATGCCTACGCATGATCAATCCGTGGCTCTGGCGGAATCTATTGTGTCCGTGGCGGGTAAGGCCGGGTTGCCAACATCCGCCATTGTGACCTGTATGGATGAGCCGCTGGCTCCCTGTGCGGGCAATGCGGTGGAAGTGCGGGAGGCGGTGCAGTATCTCGTTGGACAGAAGTGCGATGAACGTCTCGATACGGTCGTCATGGCCTTATGTGCAGAAATGCTTGTTCTGGGCGGCCTTGCTGATGATGAAGCAACAGCAAAAACACAACTGCGCCACGCGCTTGAGAGTGGGCAAGCGGCTGAACGCTTCGGGCGCATGGTCGCCGCTCTTGGTGGGCCATCTGATTTTATTGAACAGTATGAAAAGTACCTGCCAATTACATCTGAACAGAAAGCTGCCCTCGCGACCGAAAGTGGGTATGTTACAGCTTGGGATACTCGCCAGCTTGGTCTTGCCGTAGTCTCTCAGGGCGGTGGTAGGACCAATGTGGGGCAATCTATCGACCATTCCGTTGGGCTGACGGACATTGTTCGGGTCGGCCAGTATATTGAGGCGGGCGATCCGCTTGCCATTATGCATGGAAAAGACGTGAAAGAGATGGTGGTATCAGCTGTAACCGTGGCAGCATCGCCGCCAGAGAAATCTGCAATTATTTATCAGCATATTCGCAGCGGGAAATAAGGAGATTCACATGTCGGAACTGACGAGAAAAGATCGCGCCATGGGTGCCATTGTCGGGCTGTTCGTGGGTGATGCTTTGGGATTGGGACCGCATTGGTATTACAATCTCGACGAATTGCGGGCCGAATACGGCGAGTGGATTTCCGACTATGCAGCCCCCAAGCCGGACCGTTACCACGGCGGCTGCAAAGCGGGCGATGTCTCGCAAACCGGCCAGGTCTCCATGCTGCTGCTCAAATCGCTGGCAGAGCAGGGTGAGTATGTTGAAGACGATTTCACAGGCCAGCTCGACACATTTCTCGACACTCTGGACGGCACACCAAATGGCGGTCGTTACACGGACATCGCTATGCGTGAGGTCTGGGAGGCGCGCAAAGCTGGTCTTGATTGGGATGAGGCCGCAGGGCAGTCCGATAGCGGCGAAGCTGCCATACGTGGCGTTTTGCTGGCTGCTCGGTATGCTGACAAGCCGCGCGATTTGGCAGGCCACGCCATGGCAAACATGCACCTCACCCATGCGGAACCGTTTATTCAAGCGCAGGGCCTCGCATTTGTGCTGTCCGTCTGTCGTCTGATTCGTGGGAAGAGTCTGGAAAAATCCGGCAAGTCGCTCATGGGCTGGGCGCAGCATGAGGTGGACAGAGCGCTCATTGACGCATTTATACACCCGGGATTAACCCACGACGCGGCAACCAATACTGCTATAGTTGTCGACCCGCCGCATTCCATCGCGCAAATTTACGGCCTCGCTTGTCAGCTTGGCTTCCTGACGCCTGCAGCCTATTGGCTCGCGTGTCGATTTGAGGGAGATTTTGAAACCGCAGTGCTGACCGCCATTAACGGCGGTGGAAATAACATGGCGCGTGCGTGTATGACTGGCGCACTCTCTGGTGCCATGGTCGGCATTCAGGGAATTCCCCAGCGGTTCATCGACGGGTTGGTTGATAAAGATGAGATTTTCGCCAACGCAGAGAAAGTAGCGTCCGCGCTCGGGTAATTCTATAAAGAGAGCAGATCCTTAGCCGATCCAAAATCCAATGTCTTCAAGCTTGTAGCCAAGGCATTGTTTCTGAGCATCTGCATACCTGGTGACAAGGCTTGCCCTTCAATGGGTACTGAATTGTGGATAGCTTCCTTGGGGTCTATGCCCTGCGCCTGCTGAAGCTGCTTTTCCTTTTCTTTATCTTCGTCCTCGTCATCATCCTTGCCCGGCATCTTGTCGGTGATATTGGAAATACGGGTGCGCATCTTGACGCCCGTGAGCTTTTCCAACTCATCTTCGGCTTCCCGTATCTGCTTCTTCTGAGCATCGGACGGATCGCCTTGAGCCGTGGTCAACGTCTGTATCAGCAGGTTCTTCAGGAACTCCACCCGCCGTTGTTCTTCCGCTGTCAGGTCACGTTGCAGGCTGGCAAACGAAACTTCAAACTTCGGCTTCTCTTCAACGGATTCCTTACCAGAGGCTCCACCGCTACCGACTTCATTGATTTCGCGCACACGCTTACTCGCATCGCGTGCGTTCTGCTCCATGTTCGGAAAAATTGAGTGTGTATCTATACCAATGGTCATATTTGCTCCTGAGTGGGAAAGAATTTCCACCGCAGGAATATAAGCAAGAATTGGGCCGGGGAAAAGTATGCCGAATCGCAGGCTGCTGATAAAGGCCCGATTGCTGCGTTGCTGCAAAAAATCCAAACCCTCGCGTATAGGAAATACGCGTCGGCCTTGGATTTTTTTTGCGCCTTGCACTCGAACCTTTCTCAACAGCCTGCGAGATTGGGGTTTGTTATTGAAAGAATAAGGCCCGTTATTTAACGGGCCTTATTCTTTAATTTATTCGATTTTCGATGTGATGTTGTTTTTGATCCATGTGCCGTCCCACCACTCGATCGGCTGCACCGGGATGCCGCCGACCATAACGCCGTAGTGGAGGTGATCGCCTCCGGCCAGTCCGGTGAAGCCGGTGTTGCCGACGATATCGCCCTTGCCCACCATGTCGCCAGCATTGACGGCGGTGGAGCTTAAGTGCGCGTAGAGCGACTGGAGACCGAGGCCATGGTCGATGATGACGACGTTACCGTAGATGCCAAGGAAATCGGCGTAGATAACTGTGCCGTCGTTACCTGCCGGGACAGGCGCGTGCTTGAGGCTGGCGAGATCAAGACCGAGGTGGGTCTGGAAATCGACCTTCTTCCCTTGGAACATGTAGTCGCGTGCATCGGCGAAACGGGCGCGGTTGGCCGCATTGGGCAGTCGCTTGAAAGTACCGGACCAGAGCATGGTCGGTGAGGTCTGGCGGCTGAATTTCACGAGCTCGGCGCGGTTTTCCTTGCGCAGGGTATTGTTGATGTAGAGATACTGGTCAATGAGCGTTCCTTCATTGGGAACGAGACCCTGAAACTCGGGGATGGTCCGTTCCATGAAAGAGTCGGAGAGGCCGATCTTGTCGTGGCGGAAGTTGCGCGCGTTGGCGTGGTAGTTAAACGAACGCTTGGCGCTATTGCCAGCCTTGTCTGTGGCTTCGATGACAGGCTTGAATTGTCCGGGCGTGGTGTCCCAGGGGATGGCGAACATGCAGTAGTAGAGATTCTTATCACCGCCTGCGGGTTGCAGGTAGGCCGGGAAGAAGCGTTCGCCAACACGGATGCCGGTCTCGGCAGCCACTTCGGAGAGTGCGAAGACCATGAGGCCTGCACCGCCCTGATTCAGGTTGTTGGTGTGTGATTGAACAAAGATGCGCGGCGGGGTGGCGTCAAAGGCGAAGCTCTGCTGGGCTGTGGACAATCCGGCTACGCCAAAGGGGTAGATGGATGAATCCTGCGCTGTGACAACTAGCGTGAATTCGCCTTCCTTGATTTCGCCCTTGTCGAGATTAATGACCTCTTCGAGTTTCATGGACCCAGCAGGAAATGTCTTGTTGACGAGTGGTATTGTCTTGTCGCCTTGGAGCGCGACGATGGTGACGGATTTAAGCCCGCTGTCCGGATCTGCCACGGTGATAACCAACTCTGTGCCTTTACCCACGTCCAGAATGTCTGGCCCAATGGCGATGACAGGAGGCGTGGTGTCCTTGAATATAAGGAATGCTCCTGCGCCGAGGGCCAGAAGTATAATCACCGCCGTCAGAACGATGGGGAATGTTTTCTTACTGTCTTTCTGCATTAAACTGATCGCCTCTTTGCTCATGATTGATTCTTTAATTTGAAATTCTAGACTATTTCTATACTCATACTATGATGGACACAAGGGGGGAGTGGGGTAAATTGTCATTTGATGGGCAGGGGGCTGGTATACAAAGAAAAAGCCGCCCTCGTTGAAGGCGGCTTATGGCGTCGTAGTGAGGAAAGCGCTATTTCTGTTCGTCCAGAGCTTCCATAAGGTTGATGGTCAGGCGCAGAAAGTCCGCTTCGGTGATGATGCCGACGAGTTCGCCTTCATGGACAACAGGCAGACAGCCATACTTATGGTTGAGCAGCGTTTGTGCCGCTTCCCTGACGAGTGTGTCTTCTTCAACAGTGGCAATATCTGTGCGCATGATTTCCCGGATGGGAATGCCGGAGTCGATCTCCCGCTGTGTGTCCGGGTCCAATTCGGCGAGTTGGGATATGGTTGCGCTTAATATGTCACGATGGGTGACAAGGCCCGTGAAGATGTTGTCCACCGTAACGATGGGGATATGTCTGATGCGTTGCAGGTCCATCAAAGAGCGCGCGCTATAGAGCGAATCACTTTCCTTGAGTGAAAAGACCGGCGTTGACATGAGTTCTTTGATCTTGAGCATATATTTCCTCCAATTCTTTTATATTTCAAGTGTTCCTTAAAGCATAGAGTGTGTCAAGGCAGTCCGAGGAATTATCATGCCCCAGAGGCGGTTTAGTTGACTTTGGTGGCATAATCTGGTCAGCATCGCGCAGACATTTTTTATTCGGCGGAAGTCCGTTTTTTGAAGGAGATTTCATGGTTGATCCGGTCAGGTCCAGAGAACGAATGGTGCGCGAACAGATCGAAGCACGCGGCGTGTCCGATCCAGCAGTTTTGAGTGCCATGCGATCGCTTCACCGGCATCTTTTCGTGGAAGAGGCGTTGGCATATAAAGCGTATTCTGACGGGCCGTTGCCGATCGGTGAAGGGCAGACCATCTCCCAACCATATATCGTAGCACTCATGTCTGAACTGCTTGAGGTCGAGGAGGGCATGAAAGTGCTCGAAATCGGTACAGGTTCAGGATTTCAGGCCGCCGTCCTGGCTCATATGGGCGCGGAAGTATATACGGTAGAGCGCATCAAGAAACTCTTTTTCGTGGCCCGCAAACGGTTCATGGACATGCGCATGTTTTCGGTCAAGCTCAAGCTCGACGACGGTACCATGGGCTGGGCTGACGAAGCTCCCTTTGACCGTATAATTGTCACGGCAGGAGGCCCGGAAGTACCGGAACCGCTGGTCGATCAATTGGCTGACAACGGTCGGATGCTTATCCCAGTGGGGACATCCAAACGTAACCAGACCCTTATTCTCATTGAAAAGAAAGATGGCGAAGTCACCCGCACTGACAAAGGTGCCGTTGCTTTCGTCGATCTCGTCGGTAATCACGGCTGGTAGCCTGAAGATAAGAGTTTAAGGAATATATGTACAAAGAAAAATTTACACTCGGCGAAGCTTTTATGGAAAGCCCGGGCCCGGACAGCATGAAGAGTGCTGCCCTCTTGTGGGTCAAGGGATTCTGCATGGGCGGTGCTGATATTATCCCCGGTGTATCCGGCGGAACCGTCGCTTTTATTACTGGTATATATACCCAGTTGATTGATGCCATCCGCTCCTTTGACGTAACCTTTGCCCGCAAACTGTTCACTCTGGATATTACGGGTGCACTGGCCGGCACACATTTGCGTTTTCTTGTTTGCCTGGTGTTCGGTGTCTTGACAGCTGTGGTGAGCATGGCCCGGGTCATGCACTATATGATGGGCACGCATCCCGTCGAAATTTGGTCGCTGTTTTTTGGCCTGATTACAGCATCCATCTACGTGGTAGGGCGTGAAATCAAGCCGTTTAATTCCATTAATATTCTCTTGGTTCTCTTCGGCGCGGCGGGGAGCTACCTTTTGGTGGGCATGATCCCTGTTTCCACGCCGGAAACAATGCCATATATTTTCATGTGTGGTGCCATCGCCATTTGCGCGATGATCCTCCCGGGTATTAGCGGGGCCTTTCTCCTCCTGATGTTGGGGAAATATGAATACATCACCGCCACTCTCAAGGATCCATTTGTTGCGGAAAACCTCGCTATCATCGGTGTTTTCGCAGGTGGAGCGTTGACGGGAATCGTCTTCTTTTCACGTATCCTTCACTATCTTTTGCATCGGTGGCATGCGGCTACAGTGAGCGTGCTGACTGGTTTTATGGTCGGAGCGCTCAGAAAGGTCTGGCCGTGGAAGGAAGTGCTTGAGTCCGTGACTATCCGTGGTAAACTCCACGTACTGCAAGAACAGAACTCGCTGCCCGAGGGTGTGAGTCTTGAAATATTTGTTGCCATCGGCCTGGCTATGGCAGGTGTGGTGGCTGTCTTGCTGCTGGATCATATATCCCGCTACGGCGGCAAACGATAAAGTGAGATTGATATGAGTGGTTGCAGCTCCGGCTCCTGTGGGAGTAAAGGGAAAATAAGCGCCAAGACGAAAATCCAGGATGAGATGATCAAGTCCACTCTGGAAAAGATCAAATATAAGCTGTTCATCATGAGCGGCAAAGGCGGCGTGGGCAAAAGCTCGGTGTCCGTTAATGTTGCTGCGGCTCTGGCTGCAAAGGGCTTCAAAGTCGGCATTCTCGATGTGGATATCCATGGTCCGAGTGTACCGACCTTGCTCGGCCTGTCCGGTATGCTGGATATGGACCGTGGCTCATTGGTTGTTCCCATGGAATACAATGAGAATCTCCATGTCATCTCCATGGAGTCTCTGCTCAAGGACCCGGATCAGGCGGTTATCTGGCGCGGTCCCATGAAGACATCGGCCATTCGTCAGTTCATCTCTGATACCCAGTGGGGCGAGCTGGATTTTCTGGTCATTGATTCGCCTCCCGGTACGGGCGATGAACCGATGACTGTGTTGAAGACTATTCCGGATGCGCTCTGTGTCGTGGTGACCACACCACAGGAAGTTTCCCTGTCGGATGTGCGAAAATCCATAAATTTCCTTCAGTATGCCAAGGCCAATGTGCTTGGTGTGGTGGAGAATATGAGCGGGCTTGTCTGTCCGCATTGCCATAAGGACATCGACCTGTTCAAGAAGGGCGGTGGTGAGAAGCTGGCAGAAAAGTACGGTCTGGAATTTCTCGGTGCTATACCTCTGGACCCGGCCACTGTTGTGGCTGGCGACATCGGCACTCCTGTGGTACTGCTTGAGGATGATTCATTCGCCAAACAGGCCTTTACCAAGTTGGCGGATACAATTGCCGAATCGGCGCAAAACAGTTTAGAAGCGGCATCGACCACCCACGCTTAGGTGAAAGATATGGATAAAGAAATATACAATCTCCCCAATTGTCTGACTATGGCCCGGATATTCGCGGCGCCAATTATCGTGTTCCTCCTCTATCTTGAGATGTGGTATGGTTACAAAATCGGAGCATATTGCGCCTTTGGCGTATATTTTGTTGCGTCCATCACAGATTACTTCGATGGGCTGATCGCACGGCAGCAAAATCTCATAACCAACCTGGGTAAATTTCTGGACCCTCTGGCCGATAAGTTGCTCATCTGTTCGGTGCTCATCATGCTCGTCCATCTTGGGCCTGAATGGAAAGTTCCGGCATGGATTGTTATCATTATTGTTTGTCGCGAACTGGCTGTCACAGGCATGCGCGCCATTGCCGCCGAGATGGGCGAAGTGGTTGCTGCCGATAAGCTTGGCAAGGCAAAAGCCATGGCTCAGAGCCTGGCAGCAGGCTTTTTGATCTTCCATTATCCATTGTTCGGTTGGGACCCCAGGCCGCTTGGGCAGGGGCTTTTGTGGATCGCTTTAGCCCTCACAGTTTTTTCTGGCGGAAATTATCTGTACAATTTCTATAAAAAGTGGTTAAAAAGTACAGAGAATTGAACAGAGAGACGGTATTTAGCATGAATGAGTCCAGCTCGGTGAAACATTTAGTCCGTATTACCAACTGTCTCCAAACCATCTTGGACCTTGAGTCCCAGTTGGAAAAATTGGAGCACGGTAACTCGTTGTTGGACGAGTTTGTGGTACTGAAATCCTTTCTTGAGAAGATCGACAAGGTGGATTTGAGCGAGGCTGATGTTGAGCGTATTGAAACGGCCACAGCTAACTTTCTCAAGGAGTTGCAAGTCCCGCTTTCAAAGGCTGAGACTCGTGGGAACAAAGGACGCAGGCTCCAGTAACCAATATGCAAGGTCGCATCGTACTTGTCGCTCTGTTGCTCGTTATCAATCTGTTTTTACTCTTCAGGTTGATCTGGAGTGACCAGGGCGTTTTCGCATATCTGGAACTCAAGAGCCGATACGAGCTTTTGCAAAGCAAAATCGATGGGGTCGATGGAAAGAGCCTGGATTTGAGCCAGGAGATTCGTCGCCTCAAGTCCGATTCGGCGTACCAGGAAAAGATTGTCCGAGAACGGATGAATTTTGTGAAAAAGGACGAGATCCTCTATATTTTTCCGGACGAGACCGCCAAACCCAGCGGAGAAGGAACCGATGAGTAAGAAAATTGAATGGTATCAAGAAGTACTCTCCTTGGAGCCGGGGTCGCGTATCTTCTTCCCCCTGGCGAAACTGTTCGTTGAAAATGGCATGGCCGAAGATGCGGTCATTACCTTGCGTCGGGGACTGGATCGCCATCCTGACTATCTGGAAGCGCGCATGCTCCTCGTGGAGCTTCTCACCGAACTGGATCGTGACGATGAAGTGCAGGATCAGCTCACACGCGTTATCAATCCCTTACGCGATTATCCAGCATTTTGGCGTGGTTGGGCCAGGAGTCTGCCCGCTGAACAGCGCGATCTCGCCGTCTTCCTGATGCTCGTTTCCACCAATATTTCTGGCGAAACAATCACATGGACCGATGTTGTGTTCGAAGGCATCAGCACTCTGGCCGACCGGCTCGTGGGCGCGCCTTTGCCGCCGCCAGCCGATACTCCGGCACCGTCCTATCTTCCGAAAGTCGAGTTTGTGTCTGATGATCTTGAGTTTGGTCATGAGCCTGAGATTGCTCGTCCCAAAGGCGGGGTATTCCGCACCAAGACCATGGCTGACCTTCTTGCCTCTCAGGGTGACGTTGAAGGAGCACTGGAAATTTTTCGGGAATTGTTGCATGCAACTCTTTCCGATGAGCGCCGTGCAGAATTGACAGGGCGTATCGCTGAGCTTGAGGGTAAAAATGGTGAGTCTGCTGACTCTCACAAGGGCGAAGACGCATTCAGTGTCCACGCCAAGAACCGTCTCCTCGACACTCTTGAAACATTGGCTTCCCGTTTCGAGGCCAGAGTCCAGAACTAAATAACCAACAAATTGCGACGGGCATCCATTGGTTGTGGTGCCCGTCGTTTTTTATTATGATAACAAACTTTATGAAATACATAAGCCTGATGTTGCTGGCCACACTCTTCCTGCTTACAGGATGCGGTGCCTGGAATAGCACGACAAAATACGCCAAGGAATCCTGGGATACCACCAAGGACTATGTCGATCCGCCACCGCAGATCGATACGGACAGTTATAAATTTGAAAGCCCTAATCAGGAAAAGCTGGCCCAGCTATTCACACCCGTGGATGGTCCGTTGACGTCGCTGTCCCGATTCGTGGAAAATACGGATACATTGCCCCAAGTCGACTGGCTCGACCTGCTGCTTGCCCGTTTCCCGTGGGTACACCGTGTCATCGTGACGGATGAAGAAGGCACCATCATCTTCATGCAGCCGGCAATCCCGATTAAGAAAATCGACAAGAAACTCGTTTTTGAGGGAGTCTGGCGTGATGTTCGATTGATGAGCGTCGTTGAGTATTCTGATCTTGGCCCGGAACTCTATGTTGCGAGACCTTATTTTCAGGATACGGATTTTCGCGGTTTGATTGGCGTTGGTTTTGATCCAAGAACACTGCTTTCATTTTGCCCCAAGCCTGAGGAATTGATCATCATTCACCCCGGTGGTGGGGTATGGAGCCGTGGGGCGGATGTGGACAAGGAAGCGCTGCTTGCTCTTCCTTGGGATAAGGTTCTGAAAAGCGATGTTCAAGGTCAGATCGAAGTTGGCGGAAAATATTATACGTGGCTGACGCGTTATGTTGGAAAAGACCAGTATGTCTATGCTACGGAGAGCGTTGATCCTAATGCCGACGCTGAATCCTGGTGGTCTTTTTAATCGCGTAGAGAGCGGGGATACAAGGAATGGGGATGCCGCAACAGGTCACAGTTACCGAACATATTATTCTGCACCAGAAGATGGTGCAGGGAGCCACTGGACAGTTTACACGACTGTTCAATGAAATAGTGCTTTCGGCCAAGATCATTTCACGTGCTGTCAATAAAGCAGGACTTGTCGATGTCCTTGGCTTCACCGGAGACGTCAATGTTCAGGGTGAAGAGGTCAAGAAACTCGATGAATACGCCAACCGGATTCTTATCCATCGTCTGGCTCGTTCCGGCGTTCTCTGCGCCATGGCGTCAGAAGAGAATGCGGATATCATCGAAGTCCCGGATAGTCTGCCGCGTGGCGATTATATCATAATTTTCGACCCCTTGGATGGTTCGTCCAATATTGACGTCAACGTTAATATCGGGACGATCTTTTCCATTTTCAAGCGCCAAAGCGCCTCCGATGCTCCGCTCATGGAAAGCGATGTCCTGCAAAAGGGCAAGGAGCAGGTTGCAGCCGGATACATTCTGTACGGCTCTTCGACCATGCTTGTTTTCACGTCGGGTGACGGTGTTCACGGTTTCACGTTGGACCCAAGTGTCGGCGAATTCCTTCTGTCGCATCCCAATATTCGTATTCCTGAACAAGGAAAGATCTACTCGGTCAACGAAGGGAATGAACGGTACTGGGATCGTGACACCAAAAAAGCGCTGGCTTATTTCAAATCGCCGAAGAATGCCCTGCGTAAACCGTACAGTGGTCGTTACATCGGCTCATTAGTCGCCGACTTTCATCGCAATCTTTTGTACGGGGGTATTTTTATGTACCCGCCGGATCTTCGCGATCCCAAAAAACCCGTTGGCAAGCTGCGTCTGACCTGTGAATGCAACCCCATGGCGTTTATCGTCGAGCAGGCGGGCGGCATGGCAACGGATGGCCTGACAAGAATTTTGGATGTTGAACCTGAGCACTTGCATCAGCGTATTCCATTTTTCTGTGGTTCCCTGAACGATGTTCAGGTTGTGCAGGAGATCTTTGAAAGCGGCGCCCGGAGAAAGAAGACAAAGTAATGCTCACCCTTGGTATCGAGACGTCCTGCGACGAAACTGCCGTTGCCTTGGTCGACGATGGCCGACTGGTGGGCGAAAAGCTCGCCACGCAGATTGACGTGCATGCACTTTTTGGTGGCGTTGTGCCGGAGATCGCCTCACGAGAGCATCTTCGCGTACTGCCGCGTCTTTTCAAGGAACTGATGGCCGAAACCGGCACTTCTCCCAAGGATATTGATACTATTGCTGTAGCCCGCGGCCCCGGTTTGCTGGGTAGCTTGTTGGTCGGCGTGAGTTTCGCCAAAGGGTTATGCCTTTCCACCAACGCCTCCCTTGTGGGAGTGAATCATCTTTGGGCACACCTGCTGGCTCCCGGTCTTGCCGAGGACCTGAAATTTCCCGCGCTGGGCTTGCTCGTCTCCGGTGGGCATACCCATACATATCTGATCAAATCGCCAGTGGAGTTTGAACTGCTCGGCAGAACTCTTGATGATGCAGCGGGCGAGGCTTTTGATAAAGTTGCGAAGTTGATGAATTTTCCGTATCCCGGCGGTCGCTATATTGACGATCTGTCTCAGGAGGCGGAGCCGGATACCAAACTTTTCCCTCGTCCATATGTTAAGAATCCGAGCCTTGATTTTAGCTTTAGTGGACTCAAGACGGCGGTGTCGCTGTATGTTCAGGCG
Source organism: Pseudodesulfovibrio sp. (assembly GCA_022712855.1). Classification (GTDB taxonomy): domain Bacteria; phylum Desulfobacterota; class Desulfovibrionia; order Desulfovibrionales; family Desulfovibrionaceae; genus Pseudodesulfovibrio. Next base: position 14,162 of record JAFLJT010000026.1, read on the forward strand.
CATCCAGAATTGGTTTTTCCCGAGATGGCCGACGCAGCAGCTATTGCTGCGCTTTCCGGTGAAAAGCGCGAGGCGCTGTGTCGTGTGTGCGCATCATTCAACTGGAGCGTGACCGAAACGCTCAAGATCAAGGTAGAACGAGCCTTGGACCAAGTCGGTCCGGTCAAGAGTCTGATTGTTGCCGGTGGCGTGGCCGCCAATACACGGCTTCGGGAGACCATGGCCCGTCTGGCGAAGAAAAAAGGCGTACACGTCGTGTTGCCGGAGCTTTCTTTGTGTACGGATAACGGGGCTATGATTGCGTATGCCGGAGCGCTTTTTGCGCAGGCGGGATACAGTCACGAATTGGACCTTGAAGCCATACCTCGGGGGCGTATTGTGCCGCTGGATTGGACCTGTAAGGCAAAGAATATTGCTGTTGAGTAATTATTTTCTAACCTGCGCCTTGACAGTAGGGTATGTAGGGACATATTTTAAATAAATTGATTGAATATAGAGCGCTTTCAAGGTTAATGAATGCGCTTGGAATTTACATGAATATGACGGCTGGAGCCGAAAAAAAGGAGACTTGTATGGCAAATCAGATCACGGACGGCAATTTTGATCAGGAAGTCGTGAAAAGTGATATCCCTGTCCTTATCGATTTCTGGGCTCCCTGGTGCGGTCCTTGCCGTGCAATGGGTCCTGTTATTGATGAGCTGTCCGAAGAGTATGCCGGTAAGGTTAAAATCGTTAAAATGAACGTTGACGAAAACTCTGCCACTCCTGGCAAATATGGTATCCGTGCTATCCCGACCCTGATCCTTTTCAAGGACGGCGAAGTTGTGGACCAGTCCACTGGCGCTGTCTCCAAGAGCAGCATCAAGGAAATGATCACCAAGAAGGCTCTGTAATACATGAAATCTTATGACGCCGTAGTCATAGGGGGCGGCCCGGCAGGAATGACGGCTGCCCTTTATCTTTTGCGCGCAGGCGTGAAGACTGCCATGATCGAGAAGCTCTCTCCGGGTGGTCAGGTTCTCATGACCTCTGAAATTGAGAATTACCCTGGTTTTCCTGAAGGACTCCAGGGCTGGGAACTTGCTGACAAGTTCGCAGGACATCTGGATAAATATCCTCTTGATCGTATTAATGACGAAGTACGCAGTATCGAATATGGTACCACTATCCACACCATCACGGTGGGCGATGAGAAAGTGCAGGCCAAATCGATCATCCTCGCGACCGGTTCAAGATACCGCAAGCTCGGTATCCCCGGTGAAGAACGACTGCTTGGCAAAGGTGTTTCCTATTGCGCTCTGTGCGATGGAAACTTCTTTCGCGGGCAGGATGTCGCTGTTATCGGTGGCGGCAACTCCGCTCTTGAGGAAGCGCTGTATCTCGCGCGGTTGGTGAACAAGGTCTACCTTATTCATCGTCGTGACGATTTCCGTGGCCTGATTTGTTATCAGGACAAATGCTTCAATCATGATAAAATCGAAGTCATTCGCAATACTCTTGTTGATGAAGTCGAGGGTGCTGACGGTGT
>JAFLJT010000352.1 GCA_022712855.1 Pseudodesulfovibrio sp.
GACGCCGAATTTGCGGGCTTCGTAGCTGGCGGCAGAGACGACGCTGCGTTCGGATGTGCCGCCGACGGCGATGGCTTTGCCACGCAGGTCGGGGTTGTCGAGTTGTTCTACGGACGCGAAGAACGCGTCCATGTCGATGTGGAGTATCCAAGTTTGCATTTGTTGGGGACTATAACGGGATGGGGGTGGTTTGTTAAGGTGTGATGGAGGGGAATAAAAAAAAGAAAGGAACGGGAAAGAAGGGAAGAGGTGGGGGAGCCGCCTTTGGCGGGATGAAAAATGAGCAAGGCGTTTCGAACCCTCCGGCCCCGAGTTACTTTTGGGCCAGAGCGACCAAAAGTAACCAAAAGTCGCTCTTTTTTCGCTCGTTTACCCGCAGCCTATACGGCTAAGAATCTGATCAAAACAGCGACGCTCCACGAACCAAGGTCGCCAGAGACACAAGAGGCTCCGGGTGGTTCGAAAACGCCGCTTACGCTGTTTTGTCAGCTTCTAAACCTCAATAGGCTTAACCGCTCAGGCAGTGCGATTTTGGTAGGTTGTTGAAAGGCAAGGTTGCACGAACGCTGTAGAATGTGGCTTTTTAGGACTCTTAAAACCCCACCCGCCCATAATGCGGAAAGGGTGATGTTCTTCACATCATCCTTTCCGCATTATGGGCACCCTTCGCCGGAGGCGAGATGGGATTATTAAGGCCCTCGGCCTTGAGTCCCCGCTGGAAAGCGCCCTCGGAGAGTCCCTCGGTAGGGTCCCCGAAGGGCCGCCGGAGGCATCCTTTTCACACCATCCCACAAAAAAAGGCCCCCCGAATCGGAGGACCTTTCTATTTCACATCGTATGGCGCTGTTACAGAATGGGCAGGTATTTGTCGATTTCGTATTCGGTTACCTGTGTGCGGTATTCGTCCCATTCGGCGATTTTGTTTGTGACGAGCGCGGAATGGAGATGCTCGCCGAGTACCTCTTTCATGAACTTGGATTTTTTGAGATTCATGGTTGCTTCGTAGAGTGATCCGGGCAGTGCTTTTATTTTGCTTCGTTTGAGTGAACGTTCGTTCATGGAGTAGATGTCCTCTTCGATGGGATCGGGGAGGACGTAGTTTTCTTCCATGCCTTTGAGTCCGGCGGCGAGCTGGACGGCGAAACAGAGGTATGGGTTGGCGGCCGGGTCGGGGCTGCGTAGTTCCATACGGGTGGCATTTTCTTTGCCGGGTTTGTACATGGGCACGCGGACGAGGGCGGAGCGGTTTCGGCGCGCCCAGGCGATGTAGACTGGCGCTTCGTAACCGGGCACGAGCCGCTTGTAGGAGTTCACCCACTGGTTGGTTACGGCGGTGAATTCCGGGGCGTGTTTGAGGATTCCTGCGATGTAGGACTTGCCTTCGGGCGAGAGATGGTACTCGTCGGAAGCGTCGTAGAAGACGTTTTTGCCGTTCTTGAAAAGCGACTGGTGGACATGCATGCCGGACCCATTTTCACCGGCCATGGGCTTGGGCATGAAGGTGGCGTAACAACCGTGCTTGCGGGCCATCTCTTTGACTAACACACGGTAAGTCATGGAGATGTCAGCCATGCTCATCCCATCTTTGTAGCGCAGGTCGATCTCATGCTGAGACGGCGCGGCTTCATGGTGGGAATATTCGACCTGGATGCCCATGGCGTCGAGGGCGAAGATGATATCGCGACGAATGTTGTTGCCGAGATCAAGGGGCGGTGCGTCAAAATAGCCGCCGGAATCGAGGACTTCGGTGCCTTGGTCGTCGGCGAAAAGGAAAAATTCGAGTTCTGGGCCGACGTAGAAGGTGAAGCCTTTTTCGGCAGCCTTCCCCATGACCTTTTTGAGGACATAGCGGGAATCGGCTTCAAAAGGTGCGCCGTCGGGGCTGACCACGTCGCAGAACATGCGAGCTACGGGCCGATCGGTTGGCCGCCATGAGCAAATTTGGAAGGTGGTCGGGTCGGGCATGGCGACCATGTCGGACTCGTCGACACGACAGAATCCGAGAATGGACGAGCCGTCAAAACCCATACCTTCTTCGAAAGATGCTTCGAGCTCGTTGGGTGTGATCTGAAAACTTTTCAGCGTTCCGAGGATATCCAGAAACCAGTACTGGATGAAGCTGACATTATAATCTTTGACCGCTTTCATCACGTCATCTGCGTTTTGGCAGTTGAAAACAGGAATGTTCATGTGGTCCTCCAAAATATGCTTTGAATCGTCTGTGTATACTTAACCGAAATACTCTCTAACAATCCTCGTACCATAAAACGAAATGGTAACGATGTATATCAGTTAGCGAAAAGAGACAGCAGTAACTCCGCACAAGGACGGCTTTTTGTAACAATAATGGGAATTATTGGCCTTTGTTGTCATGAAAGCACGACATTTTTGTGAACAAAACGCCAATGTGACAAAAATATGGGCGAAAATTGGTCACATTACTGTGAAATTTTGGGAAATCTCGAAAAAAAACGTCACCGCAGCAACTCTTGCGTGTATATTGGGACTTTTTTGATGCGAAAAGAAAAGGGCGCGAGAGGTTAGCCTCTCACGCCCTCGCTGTCGTTTTACTTTACTACTAGAACCGGGAGCTTGGTGGCGTGGAGGACCTTGTGCGTGACCGATCCGAGGATCAGCCCTGCCAGGTCGCTCTTGCCCTTGGAGCCGATGACGATGAGGTCACACTTTTCAACTTCACCGACATTGGTGACCACTTCGGCCACGTCGCCGCCGATGATGAGTTCCGTGAACTCGATCTTGGCGTTGGTGAGCTTGTCGCGGTACAGCTCAATGACCGCTTCGGCTCCCTCGGTGAAGACATTGAGAAGTTCGTCAGCATTGGGTTGGCCAAGGCCAGTGGGCACGGGTCTGCGTACATGCAGAAGGACAATGGAGGCGCCGTCGTGGGTGGCAATGTTGATGGCCATGTCTGCTGCTGCGTCTGAAAAGCTGGAGCCATCAACTGGAAGAAGAATTCGGTTAGCGTTCATATGAAACCTCCTAGTTATACGAGAAAATTAATCTTTCGGCGTCTTACTCCCCATGAATTCTTCCATGGTCGCGTGGCCGGGCTGGCAGACATCGTCGCGCTTAAACACAGAGCCGACGGTCAGCCAGAGGATTTTCACATCAAGTGTAACCGATTGGTTGTCTATATACCAGACATCGAGCAAAAA
>JAFLJT010000238.1 GCA_022712855.1 Pseudodesulfovibrio sp.
AGGTACGTACCCCAGACGCGGCCATCGGCGCGTGTGAATCCTAACGGTTGGCCCTCGTTGTCGCGCAGAGCTACGCGTAAATTGTCGTTGAGCGGCTTGGTCAGACCGTGATGAATTTCGTAACCGTGCACTTTGTGACCCGACTTGGAATGGGTACCCCATGTGCGGGTGAGGGTCTTCTCGGGGACCAATGTCGTCTGGACCGGGAGCAGGCCAAAACCTTCCATGCGGGTGGTTTCGGATTCGAGGCCGTAGGGATCGTCAACGATCTCGCCGAGCATCTGGAAACCGCCGCAGATGCCGACCACGCGGGTTTTGTGCCCGCCGTTGGAGAGCTCGCGGATGACGGCGGCCATGCCTCCGCCTCGGAGGGCCTTCATGTCCGGCACCGTGGATTTGGAACCGGGGATGATGATCGCGTCCGGCGTGCCGATGTCGTGGACGTTGGAGACGACGCGGATACGTACGTCGGGTTCGGCGAAGAGCGGGTCGATGTCATTGAAATTCGAGATGCGCGGCAGGTCGATGACCACGATATCCACGCACTCTTCTTTGGGCAGCTTGTCGCCGCCGGGAATCAGGCCCTCTTTGAAGGAGACCGAATCCTCTTCGGGTAGGCCCAGCGAATGGATGTACGGGATGGTGCCCATGACGGGTTTGCCCGTGTGTTCGAACATCTGGCCGAAGGCGGGGTCGAGGAGCGACGGGTCGCCACGGAAGCGGTTGATGAGGAAACCCTCAACATGATCGCGCTCCATGGGCGTGAGCAGGTGCATGGTGCCGACCATGGACGCGAAGACGCCGCCGCGGTCGATATCGCCAGTCAGCAGCACGCGGGCGTCCGCATACTTTGCCATGGCCATGTTCACGATATCGTGGTGCTTGAGATTCACTTCCGCCGGGCTGCCAGCGCCTTCGAGGACCATGATGTCGTATTCGTTGGCGAGGGAATCGTAGGCGGTTTTGACGGCCTCCCAGGCGCGCGGTTTGTAACGCACGTATTCTTTCACGCTCATGTTGCCCACGGGCTGGCCCATTACTACGACCTGAGAGCCGGTGTCCGAGCCGGGTTTGAGCAGCACCGGGTTCATGCGCACGTCCGGCTTGAGCCGACACGCCATGGCCTGCGTCACCTGTGCGCGGCCCATCTCGCCGCCTTGATCGGTGACGTATGAATTGTTGGACATGTTCTGCGCCTTGAACGGGGCGACGGAGTAACCGTCCTGAAGGAAAATTCTGCAAAATGCGGCGGCCAATACGGATTTGCCCGCGTTGGAGCTGGTGCCTTGAATCATGAGGGCCGGGGTGCGCTTTGTCCGCTTTATGATCGGGGCGCGACCTGTGCCGCTGATCGTTTCCATGGCCTTGATGAGACGTTCGTTATCGTCTTCGTTACGCACGGCCACGCGGAACCAGTTGTTGTCCAGCCCCTCGTAGTTGCCGCACAGACGAATGGCGATGTGGTGCTCGTGGAGCAGGCGTTCGTAGAGCGGAACGGCGTCCTGGCCGATGCGTTCCATCCGACAGAGCAGATAGTTGGCCTCGCCGGGATAGACCTTGATGCCCGGTACCTGACGCAATCCGGCGGCGAGATTCTCGCGCAGAAGGGCGGTCTGCTGGCGGGTGTAGGTGGCGTATTGTTTGTCGCGCAGGCAGCGAACGCCGACCTTCTGGGCCATGGTGTTCACCGACCATGCGGGCATGGCCTGTTTCAGTTGCAGGATGACGTCCGGGTCGCCGAATGCCAGCCCGAGACGGATGCCGGGGATGGCGAAAAATTTGGTCATGGACAGGATGGTGATGACGTTGGACGGCCTGTCCTTGATGAGTCGGTCCGTACCCTCGGGCATGAATTCGGCGAAAGATTCGTCCACGATGAAACGACTTTGAGGGAACATGGCCGCTACTTCGCGCAGATCGGCAGAGGAAATAGTCGTGCCCGTGGGGTTGTTCGGGCTGCACAGGAAAACGAGAGACGGTTTGGTGAGCATAACACCAAGGGCCGGGAAATCCACCTGAAAGTCTTCGGTCATGGGCACTTCGACAGCCATCAGGCGGTGCGCTTTGCAGGCGCGGACATAATCCACATAGGAGGGGGACGGGATGATCGCTTTGGAGAATCGGCCCAGTCCGGCTGCGGCGAAAATGAGTTCGGACGCGCCGTTACCTGCGATGACCTGTGCTGGCCAGACCTTGTAGGCCTCGGCAGCGGCCATGATCAGGTCCTGACAGTCGGGATCGGGATAGGAGTCGACGGATTGCAGCGCTTGGCCGACCACCTGACCGAGCCATGGCGGTGGACCCAAAGGATTCACGTTGGCGGAGAAATCCAGAATTTCGTCCGGCGAACACTTGGCAAGCTCGGCCATGCGACGCAAATTACCGCCGTGGGCGAATTTCTGTTCGTCCAGAACGTCCGGGATTCCCGCAAATACGCTTTGTTTTACCATGGTTGCGCTGTTTGTACCGTGTTGCTCTCGTCATAGGAGACGTGCAACGGATTTAAGTCTAGATTTTGTCGAGAGTACGTCTAAACGGGGTAGGAGACAAGGGGAAAAGGCGTTTCGGCCATAAAAAAAGGCCACCGCGTTGGTGGCCTGTCTATTCACTCCATACGGGGCCCGTCACGAGATCGGCAGGGTAAACTTGAACGCGCTTCCTTCTTCGATTGTTGATTCGACCCGGATTGTACCGTTGTAATGCTCGACAATTTCCTTGCAGATAGCAAGACCCAGGCCGGTGCCAAACGGTTTACCCTCGTAATCCTCTTGCGCTTTACTCTGGTAGAAAATCTCGAAGATCTGATCCCGGTCCGCTTCCAAAATGCCGTGGCCGGAGTCTTCCACGGAAAATTCCACGCTCTTTGTGTTCGTAACAGTGACCAGGACTTTTATAAAACCATGTTCAGTGAACTTGGCAGCATTATTGAGAAGATTGATCAGGACCTGATGGATGCGATCTTTGTCCACGTGGAGCAGGGGCGTTTCATCCGGGATGTCGACGATCATTTCGACGTTGGGATTGCTTTCCAGCTGCCCGGAGATGGTTGTCACAGCTCCCATGACCAAACTGGGTACATCCACGTCCCTGTCGCGCCATTCCACACGGCCAGCCTCGATCTTGTTCAGGTCGAGCAAGTCGTCGATGAGCCGCCCCAATCGCTCTGTTTCCAAGTGAACGATCTTGAAATTGTCCAGATACGTCTCGATTTTCGGCGAGATAGTGTCGATGGCAGCCAAATGCGGTTGGAAATTCTTTCTGAATGTTCTCTCCATGAGTTTGACAAAGCCGTGAATCGCGGTGAGCGGAGTGCGCAGCTCATGTGAAGTGGAAGAGAGAAAATGGGACTTCGCCTTGTCCAGTCCCATGAGTTCCTGGTTGGCTTCTTCCAGTTCCAGCGTTCGTTCCGCAATCTTGTCTTCCAGTTCATCATGGTTTTTCTGCAGGGATTTCTGGTCCTGCGCAATGCGGAACAGCATCGCATTGACGCTCTGGCTCAATTCGGAAATCTCGTCCTTTCCGTCGTGGGTCACATGGGTGGCCGTTTTCCCGGACATGTCCACATCCTTCACCTGATTATTCAGGCGCTCCATCCTTGAGATGATCCGTTTTTGCAGCAGGAAGAAGACAAATGCGCTGAAAGTGATAATGACCAGAGCTAGGAACAGGGTGTTGTACAGGGCTACAGATCGTCCCTGCTGTGATATTTGGCGAGGCTGGGTCACTTCGAGCATGAGCGCCGGATGTCCCTTGATATCACTCAGCAGGGCATAGCCGTTGATGGTGTTCTCGTCCTTGACGGCGACAACGGTTTTCGCCCCGAGTGCAAGTGAATCGAGAATCGCAGGATACGCATCGGGCATCAAGCTACTGTTCACACTTGAGACGGTGAGGTCGAGCTCCAGACGCGTGGCGACGTCTTCAATGATGTCATCCGTCAGCAGTCGAGCCATTATTATGGCCCCTGCTGGTGCGCCTTTGCTGCTTGATTTGAGTATGGGGCGTTGTGCGAATAGGAGTGGCCCCTGAGGCAGGAGTATGATGCCGCCGTGCCCGCCACCCTCGGCAATGCGCGGAAGTTCAATGTTTTTGATCGAAGCAAAAAAATCGTGCAGTAAAGCGTCGTCGTCGTTTTTCTCGAAGTCAATGGCGCGACCATACACCACGCGGTCAGCGGTTCCGAAAATGGCGATGATGTTGAGCGATTGTTCGGTAAAGGTCTCAATGCGCAGATTGGACTTGAGGTAATCTTCATTCCCATCCTGAGCGAAAACAAAGGTGTCATCCCATGACGACCAGTCCCAGAGAAATATATCGAGATCTTTGATTTCTTTCAGGAATTCGTTCTTTGCCCGTCTGGAATCGACCGCGACATGCTCCTTCTCCAGATCGTCAAAACCTTTTTTGACAATATAATGCCCCACGCCATATTCTGCGGCCATAACGGCAAGGGCGAGGAGAAAAAGGCTGATGAATGTGACATTTCTCAGTTTCATGGCTTTCTCATTGCTGGACGAACAGGAGCCGCTTGGGTCGGTCAACGACTCTTCAAGATGAACGAAGTATCACGAAAGCATATACAATCCTAGTATACCATTTGTTTGCTCGCACGAAAAGAGGAGGAAGACATGCTTCTTGCTCCGTTCCTCCCCTTGCTCCCCCAACAATTATGGGGTAAGCCAAATCCCCATGCATGAAATGTCAATAGTTCAATCCATCTTCGGTATATTGCGTGAAGAGATGGTCAAGCACGACGGTAAGCGGCTCAAGAAAGTGACCATCAAAAACGGCGCCCTGGCCGGGATAGTCACCGAATCCCTCAAATTCGCGTGGGAT
>JAFLJT010000365.1 GCA_022712855.1 Pseudodesulfovibrio sp.
GTCGCCGCCATACTGGGCCACTTCCTTGACGATGGTGGAACTCAGGTACATCCACTTAAAATCGGTCATCATAAATACGGTCTCGATATCGCGCTCCAGCTTACGATTCATGAGCGCCATCTGAAATTCATACTCAAAGTCAGAAACCGCGCGCAGGCCACGCATGATGACCCCGGCTCCCTTGCTCTCGACATAATCGATAAGCAGGCAGTTGAACGGCTCGATAACAAGATTAGGCTCGTCTCCGAAGACTTCCTTTGCCAAAGCAAGGCGCTCACCAATGGTGAAAAGCGTCTTTTTCGGCGTGCTTTCGGCAATGCCCAGAATGACCTTGTCAAAGACCTTCAGCCCACGTCGAATGAGGCTGACGTGGCCCATGGTTAAAGGGTCGAAAGTTCCCGGATAAACTGCAACTTTTGGGTCTATTTCCGCCATAAGAGTATCCTGGTCTGACCGTATTCCCGGTCGGTTAAGAGTTCCATTTCGCCTATAAGCCCTTCGGTTGGTGCTTCTACCGAAGTTTCCACCTCGGCCAACAGCAGCGCGCCGTCCGCAATCCACCCTTTCTTGAGCGCCTTTTCCAAGGCTGGCACAAACAAATCCTTGCCATAGGGCGGATCGATGAAAACCAGATCAAAAGGCTTGTCCGGCCGCTTGGACAATACATTAAAAAGATCTTTGCTGACCACCCTTACTCGGCTTTTTTCAATGCCGAGTTCCGCCATGTTCTTGCGAATCAGGGCAGAAGCCTTGTTGCTTTTCTCAATAAACCACGCTTCAGGCGCGCCGCGACTCAGGCATTCGATGCCCAAACTGCCGCTGCCCGCGAACATGTCGACCACTCGGGCCTCGGAAAAGTCCACTCCCCGCGCCATAAGCATGGAGAAGATGGACTCGCGCACCTTCGAAGTGGCAGGCCGATAGCCCGGGCCTTCGCAGGTTTTGATGCTGCGGCCTTTATATTGTCCCCCGATAATACGCATCGATTACATCTCTGAAACGAGTTCAATGATATTACGGTTGATGTCGAGCAACTTGTCGCGCAGGTCCACCTGATCGACCCAGGGGCGGTTCTCCACGTCCTCGATGCGCTGCTTGAGTTCCGCATACAGGCTCTCGGAATCCCGAAGCAGGAAATCCCAATCGACAGGCGGTCTGGCAACGGCCATATCGACCACTGGCTGCAATTCCGTGCCCGGTTCCAGCTCAAGTTCTTCCATATACTCAGGTATATGGACCTCGAACCCGAACTTCTCCGTGATCAGTGCACCAAATTCCTTTTGCACCTCGGCCTCGCCATGAACCAGAATAACCTTGAGCGGCTTACCCTGCATGGAGCCGAGCCAATTCATAAGCTCGTCCTGTCCGGCATGACCGGAAAATCCGTTGATCGTAAAAATCTTAGCGGCGATGGATACTTCCTCGCCGAATATGCGGATTTTCTTAGCACCATTAAGAATCTTTCGTCCCGGTGTACCGACGCCCTGCCAACCGACAAAGATGACGCTGGCACCCGCTCTCCACAAGTTGTGTCGCAGGTGATGCTTGATGCGCCCGGCATTGGCCATACCGCTGGCCGAAATGACAACGGCAGCACCGGGCGTCTCGTTGATGGCCCGTGACTGATCACGGGTTTCAGTGAAATGAAGGTTGGGCAAATCAAGAGGATGTTCGCCGTTGCGGATATGCTCCTGGGTCTGTTCGTCATAAAATTCAGGATGTTTTCTGAAGATTTCGGTGGCCCTGATAGCCAGAGGACTATCAAGATAGACGGGCATATCGTGCGGCAGCCGACCCTGCTTACGTAACAAGAACAGGCTGTAAATAATCTGCTGGGAACGCTCCACAGCAAAGGCCGGGATAACGACCTTTTCCTTCTTGGCATAACTGTACTGGATGGCTGCTGCCAACTCGTCCAGACTGTCCTCTTCCGTGGGATGATTGCGGTTGCCGTAGGTGGACTCAAGAAAGACGTAATCAGCGCAATCCACATCAGTGGGATTTTCTACGATAAGCTGCTCAGGCCGTCCCAAATCGCCGGAAAAGACCGCTTTGGTGACCTTGCCATCCTGAACGTATTCGATCTCGATAAATGCGGAACCAAGGATATGTCCGGCATTTTTGTAGGTGATCTTGATATCTGGAGCAGGCTCAAAAACTGCTTCATACTCGACAGTTGCGAGTAGAGGTATCGTGTTTTCAGCGTCAGTAAGACTATAGAGGGAACGCACCGGCTGGATGCCTGTACGCATCCGTTTGCGGTTGCTCCACTCTGCTTCCATTTCCTGAATATGCGCACTGTCGAGCAACATGATCTCCAAAAGATCTTTGGTGGGCGCAGTACAATAGATGGGATTTTTGAATCCCTTGGAAACCAGGGCGGGCAAAAGGCCGCTATGATCGATATGTGCGTGTGTAATCAGAATAAAATCAAGCGACTTGGCGTCGTACTCTTCAAAATTCCAGTTTCTTTTCTCAATTTCCTTGTTTCCCTGATGCAGTCCGCAATCAAGGGCAAATCTCTTTCCTGCGCATTCAATAATATAACAAGAGCCACTAACCGTCCGGGCAGCGCCCATAAACGTGATTTTCATCGAGAATCCTCGCGGGTAATCCCTTGGGTTTGGACTATAAAAATATCCACTTCCGAAAGGGAAAAAATCGGTGTATTAAGAAAGTTACAGGGAGATGGAACACGTTTTCCACCACCTGCAACTACATGCCTCATAATCGACAATCAGGCAACCACGATACGGCCTCCAACAAACATCGAACTAAGCAGGTTGTTCAAAAATGTGCGAGTGCAAGGCGCAAGGAAAAGACAAGGCTGAAACGTAGTCTTTCTACGTGAAGGTTTGGCTTTTTCGCAGCAACGCCGCAATCGCGCGTTTTTCAACAACCGAGGAGTACACTGATGATGCACCGCTCAAAGCAGTACCTTATTGATGATCTTTCCATGCAGGAGTCCTGGAGACTCTTTAAGATAATGTCCGAAATCGTCGAGGGTTTCGAAAATCTTTCGGAAATCGGCCCTGCCGTTTCCATGTTCGGATCTGCACGCGTCAAGCCGGAAGAACCGCTGTACGAAAGCACTGTTGAGCTGTCCAAGAAGCTGTCCAAAGCAGGGTTCTCCGTCATCACCGGCGGCGGTCCCGGCCTTATGGAAGCGGGCAACAAGGGTGCATTCGAAAACGGCGGCGAATCCATCGGGCTGCACATCCACCTGCCCATGGAGCAGCACAACAACCCATATCTCCATATCCGCAGTGATTTCCGCTACTTCTTCATCCGTAAGCTGATGTTCATCAAGTATGCGCTGGCCTACGTTGCCCTGCCCGGCGGTTACGGCACTCTGGACGAACTGGCTGAAGCACTGGTCCTCATCCAGACTCATCGCATCAAGCCCTTCCCCATCGTCCTGTTCGGCACCGAATTCTGGGGCGGCCTCGTTGACTGGATCAAGGATCAGATGATCCCCAACGGTTTTGCCAGCGAAGAGGACCTCGACCTGTTCATCGTCACCGACGATCCCGATGAAGTCGTTTCCTACATCAAGAAGCACGTCATTCTGTAACCGTTCGTGACCAATAGTAAAAAAGCACTCCTATTCGGCCTTGGCACGGTGGCCATCTGGTCCACCGTTGCCTCGGCCTTCAAAATATCCCTTCGCCATCTGGACCCACTACAATTGCTGCTCTGCGCATGCGTGGCATCGCTTGTAGCGTTGGCTGGCATATTGGCGTTTCAAGGCAAGCTTGGCGAATTGAAGAAAGTCACCCGTTCGCAGTTAATACGATGCGGACTCCTCGGAGTACTCAACCCCTTCCTCTATTACGTCATCCTATTCAAAGCGTATGACCTGCTCCCGGCGCAAGAGGCACAGCCGCTCAATTACACATGGGCCATCACCCTTTCCTTGCTTGCCGTTCCGATGCTCGGCCAGAAGATGAGTCTCAAGGACCTCGGCGCTATTCTCGTGAGCTACTTCGGCGTGGTGGTCATCTCCACCCATGGCGACATACTTGCCCTTGAGTTTTCCAATCCAACAGGCGTAGCTCTTGCTCTTGGCAGCACCATCATTTGGGCACTCTTCTGGATCTTTAATACGCGCAGCACCGTCGACTCCACGGTGGGTTTGTTCCTCAACTTTTTGTTCGGCCTACCGCTCATCCTCGGCACAACATTATTCTATTCCGAACTCCCCGCTTTCACCATGGAAGGAATGCTCGGCGCGGCCTATATTGGCTTCTTCGAAATGGGTATTACGTTCGCCCTTTGGTTGACGGCCATGAAGTACGCAGCGCTGCCCGATGGCGGCTCCACAGTTCGCATTGCAAACCTCATTTTCCTCTCGCCCTTCGTCTCGCTCATCTTCATCCATTTTCTGGTGGGCGAAGAGATTCTCCCGGCCACAATTATGGGCCTCGGCTTCATCATCGCAGGCAATGCGCTGATGCAATACAACCCGAAAAAATCAAAGTAATCGCATCCCCCTGTCAGCCTTAACAATCTCCTGAAACGCCCCTTCGCACACAACAAAAATCCTCAATTATTACCCCAATTTCACCCGTTTTATTCGTTCGTACGAGTGAATTTTGTAACGCACTGCAATGCTTGCACTTCTCTGGATGTCCAGAAAAGTGTAAACAAATTCAGCAGGTTGTGGCTTTTTTAGAAAAAGTCTAGAGATTTATCAGAGAAAAAACGGCGTGTTACAACGCTTTTCAAAGAAGTCTAGATTTTTGAAGGGGGAAAGAGGCTACAAAAAGTCGGGATCGATGGCGGCTTTTCCGCTCGCAAGGATAGTTTTCATGTAACGAATGGTGCGGTCATCGACAGGCACGATGGGGAAGTTTTCGCGGCAGGCATCGCACTGGGCCATGGCCGGACGAGACGGTGAGATAAGGGGAACTTCACGGCTGCAATGAGGGCAGGCGTAAAGAAAAATAAGTTCCATGCCCGAAGGCTTTACCGGCGTGATAGGCTTTTTCGATGCAGACATGGTTACCCTTTTTTGATGAGATTTTTGCCGGTCATTGCGCCGGGTTGGTCGATGCCCCACAGACCCAAAATGGTCGGGGCGATATCGCCGAGAATGCCCTCTTCGAGCACAGCATTCTCACAGTCTTTTTCGATGTAAACCAACGGCACAGGATTGGTCGAATGCGCAGTATGCGGCGTGCCGTCTTCAGCGATCATCTGTTCGGCATTGCCATGGTCAGCCGTGAGCAATACGCGCCCACCCAGCTCCAGTACGCTGTCCACAATACGGGCCACACATCCATCAACCGTCACACACGCTTGCTGCGCGGCATCGATGATGCCGGTATGCCCTACCATGTCCAGATTCGCGAGATTGCAGACGCACAGATCATAGTCCGGAAGAGCGGCAATGAGCTTGTCTGCCACTTCGTCAGCACTCATCTGCGGCTTTTGGTCATAAGTGTCCACTTCGCGCGGCGAGGGAACCATGACACGATCTTCGTTCTCAAACGGCTCTTCACGGCCACAATTGAGGAAATACGTCACATGGGCATACTTCTCGGTCTCGGCAATGCGAAGCTGCTTCATGCCTTTACCGGACACGATCTCGCCCAGTGTCTCCACATAACTTTCCGGCGCAAAGGCCGTGGGCAGCGGGAAAGTACTTTCGTACTGCGTCATTGTGGCGAATTCGACCAGCTTGGGCACAGTCTGCCGGGGAAATTCACTGAAATCGGCATCAAATATGGAACGGCTGATCTCACGCGCCCTGTCAGCGCGGAAATTGAAGAAGAACAGGCCGTCGCCATCACCGATCTTGCCATCCACACCATCAATGACACCCGGCTTGACGAACTCGTCGTTTTTGCCAGCGTCATAGGATGCCTGGATACCAGCCAGCGGATCGGCCATAACCACGCCATCACCATCCACAAGAGCCTTATAGGCCACTTCCACGCGCTCGAACCGCTTATCGCGGTCCATGGCCCAGTAGCGACCACTGACGGTCGCCACCTGACCAATGCCGATTTCGTCCATCTTTTCCATCAAGAGGGGCGTATACTCCAACCCACTGCTGGGCGGTGTATCACGACCGTCGAGGAAAACATGGACAAAGACCTGCTCAAGCCCCTGGCGTTTCGCCATTTCGAGAATGGCGTAAATATGATTCTGATGACTGTGCACACCGCCGTCGGAGACAAGACCCATGAGATGCAACCGCCCACTGCCCGCCTTGGTCTTGGCGATAAGCTCAGTGAGTGTTGCATTATCAGCAAAAGTCCCGTCTTCAATGGAAATATCGATACGGGTCATGTCCTGATAGATGACACGCCCGCCGCCGATATTCATATGGCCTACCTCGGAATTGCCCATGAAACCGTCAGGCAGTCCGACAGAGCGCCCGGAACACGCAAGCTGTGTGTTGGGATAGTCAGCCAACAACCCGTCAAGATACGGCGTAACAGCGTTTTTCACGCAGTTACCCTCACCATCAGGGGCGACTCCCCATCCGTCCAGAATCAGCAGCAGTGTTTTCTTCGGCTCGGCCATGGTGTCTCCGATACAACTTCTTACTATTACAATCTTAGAGACTGTTTTAAATGGTTCGAGTGCTAGGCGCGAAAAAGATCAAAGACCGAAGCGTAGTCTTCCTACGTGAGGGGCTTGATCTTTTAAAGCAACGAAGCAATCGGGCTATTTTTAACTGTCGATTTTGATTCTGGGAGCCTCGGACCACATACCTTCTATGTTGTAGAAGTCGCGGAGTTCGGAAATGAATACGTGGATCAGTACATCGTTAAGATCAACCAGAATCCATTCGCCAGTCTTCTGGCCTTCGATGGTCAGGAATTCGATCTTGTTCTCTGCCGCCATGTCCAAAACGTGATCACACAATGCCTGAGCGTGTTTCACACCGCGCGCGGAGACAACCAGAGTGATATCCGTTACCGAACTAATTCCGGCGACATTCATGATGACGACATTCTCGCCCTGCTTTTCATCAAGCCACTGTGCTACGAGAAGCGCCTTTTCTTGGCTGGGGATCTCGCTGTAATTCTTGTTTTTGTTCATCTATCCTACTCAATTAAAATATATTTCCGGCTCATTTATCGCCGGGATAACGCCCGACGATCAACTCGTCGATGCTGCGTTTGGGAACATGATGTTTACCATCCGTGCCGCGCCAATACTCGATTTTTCCGTCGGAGGGAAGCGCTTCCACGACCACTTTCTCGGCAGGAATGCCCAAGGCAAGCACAAGAAGCACCTCAAGGGTGTCGGGAATATCGAAAATAGTAACGAGCTTTTTGCGATTCACTGTGGCGATTATACAACCGCCCAGCCCTTTCTCCACCGCACCGAGCATAATCGTCTGACAGGCAATACCGTGATCGATGTGCGCAGTATCCGCGACATCCTTATCGAGCATAATAATGACATACCCAGTGGGTCTCTCACCTTCGGCAGGTCCTTTCCAGTCCTTGAGATAACCAGCCCAACCAAGCAGCGGAAAGATTTCGGCGCATTGTTCTGTATCTGCAGTAACAATATACTTGAGCGGCTGCTTGTTCATGCCCGATGGCGTGAGTCGCGCAAGGTCTACCAGTTCGACCAGCGTGTCAACGTCCATCGGCTGCGATTCATCGAATTTTCGCCGGGTTCGGTTCTGGGTCACTAGTTCCTTGAAATTCATACTCCCTCCCAAAGGTAAGCCTCCATTTTGTAAAGGACTTTGCCCTGCCCTGCAACGTGGATTTATTGCACCTGCTTATTGAGACTCCAATCATACATCAGGAACTGCACTGGTATTTTCCGGTTTCCTGTTTTCTGGCGTAACAGCTCGTTTTTCAGGTCGCCCCTGGCGTATTCCGTCACCCACCCCACAAGGTCATCGGGAAAATCTTCGGAAAACCAATCGAATATTTTGCTGACATACAAAGCTTTTTCATCAAGATAGTTATTCTTTCCATCATTGATAAACGCGATTGTTACTTGCTCTAATTGCGCATCCAACGTTTCAGCTTCATACGGTACACCCAGAAGCTGCGGACAACTCATGGCCGAACAATTAAGCGCAAAGTGGACACGCGCATCTTTGAACTCTGGACGCACGATATCATGTTCAATATGATCAAGCGTGACCAGTTTGCCACGCAGTTTGACGATCTTCTTTTTCCAAGGAGACGAGAAAAATGAACCGAGGTCCTTGATACTCTCTAATGGATAATGGTCAACGATGAGTTTCAGCGTGCTTGCATTGTAGAGATTGAGATAGAATGCGAGCTGCTCCTTTCTGGATATCTCATCGGGATTCAGGTCACCGAGTTTGTCAAGATATACATCCAGATTCTCACGATGCGCCGAGAGTCCCGTATAATCCACAAGCCCATCTTTCACGTACAAATTCAAGACTTCTGCATACAATGTATTGTCTACGCCTGCCCCTGAAGCGACAGGCGAGAACACAACAAACAGCACCAACAATATTCCACACAAATAACGCATATCAACTCCTTCGATCATCTCTATACCACAACCGAAAAGATAGAACCCAAAAACATCTCATCACCATGATATAAAGAATGCCATTTAACGAAAGCGGTGCTAGTGTTCCTATCATTTGTAATAATAGGAGGCACTTATTCATGGCTAAATCCGGAAAAATCACAGTCTTCACATTGAGTATGATGACCGTTGCGGCCGTCGTCAGCTTGCGTGGATTGCCACTCATGGCAAAAGAAGGCCTCTCTATGATTTTCTATATCCTTTTTGCGGCGGTGATGTTCCTTATCCCCGCCTCGCTGGTCGCTGCCGAACTTGGTGGCGCATTCAGCAAGAAAGGCGGCGGCGTATATACATGGGTCTCCGAAGCCTTTGGCTCACGATGGGGCTTCACTGCCATCTGGCTGCAATGGATTCAAAACGTCGTCTGGTATCCCACCGTGCTCGCCTTTGCCGCCAGCGCACTGGCCTACCTGTTCATGGACCCCGCATTGGCTGATAACGGCGCTTACACAGGCGTTGTCATCCTCGTATGCTATTGGGGAGCCACCTTCCTGACCATGGCGGGCTCCGATATCGCCAGCTCGGTCACCAAATACGGCGTACTGCTCGGCACCCTGCTGCCGGGTATTTTTATTATAATATTGGGCCTGATCTGGCTTCAACAGGGTAACCCCATTCAGTTCCTCGAACCGAGCACTGCGGTAGTAGCTGCCGAAAAATTGGTGGGAGAATCTCCCCATGCTCGCTTCTTCCCGCATATTTCCGGACTGGGCAGTGTCGCCTTCTTGGCTGGCATCGTCCTCCTTTTCGCGGGCGTTGAAGTGCACGCTGTTCGCGCCAATGAACTTGAAAATCCCGCTAAACAATTCCCGGCCAGTATGTTCCTGGCAGCCGCCATTATCTTTGGTCTCTTCATCATGGGTTCCTTGGCTGTTGCTGCGGTCATTCCAGAATCACAAATCAGCCTGACCGCCGGACTCATGCAAGCATTCAAACAATTGCTCGAAACATTTAACATCGGCTTCCTGACACCCGTCATAGGACTACTGGCAGCCTTTGGAGCCATCGGCGGCGTCATGTCGTGGGTCGGGGGGCCTAGCCGTGGTTTACTGCACACAGCAGAAGAAGGCGAAATCCCGCCATTCATGGCAAAGGTAAACAAGAAAGGTGTTCAAGTTAACATCCTGATCATTCAGGCCGTTATCGTCAGCGCCCTGGCATCACTCTACTTCATCATGGAGAATGTCAGCGTCGCCTTCTTCGTGTTGTCGGCCATGACAGTCACATTATATTTAGCAATGTATATCCTCATGTACGCGGCAGCCATCCGGTTGCGCTTCACCCAACCCGATCTGCCGCGTTCGTACAAAGTCCCCGGTGGCAACATCGGCATGTGCGTGGTGGCAGGGATTGGCTTAGTCGGTGTCAGCTTCGCTTTGTTGGTCGGATTTTTCCCACCAACCAATCTGCCCGTGGGCAACCCCGTACTCTATGTAGGGCTGGTTGCATCCGGCATGATCGTCTTCATCGGCCTGCCGCTGCTGATTCACGCCTTCAAAAAGCCAGAATGGAAACAAGACTCTAGTAAGTAGATCATAAACAACGGAGAGAATTGATATGGCACTTCATGAAAAGGATTCTGTCAGAGAGAAACTGTTGGATGATGTGTATGCATCTTCGGATTTATCCGTCAGCATGCCCAAATATAAATTCCCGAAGCAGGAACACGACCCCCGGCATGTGTACCAAGTTGTACATGACGAACTGATGCTGGACGGTAATTCCCGCCAGAATCTTGCCACCTTCTGCCAGACATGGCTGGAGCCGGAAGTCCATGCGCTCATGGACGAATGTGTGGACAAGAACATGATCGACAAGGATGAGTACCCGCAAACGGCAGAACTGGAAGCCCGCTGCGTACACATGCTGGCTGATCTGTGGAACTCGCCCGATGCAGAAAACACCCTTGGTTGCTCCACCACTGGTTCCAGCGAAGCGGCCATGCTCGGCGGCATGGCCTTGAAGTGGAACTGGCGCGACAGAATGAAGAAGCTGGGCAAACCGATAGATAAGCCCAACATGATTTGCGGTCCCGTGCAGGTTTGCTGGCATAAATTCGCCCGGTACTGGGACATCGAACTCCGCGAAATCCCCATGGAGAAAGGCCGTCTGATCATGAATGCCGAAGAGGTCATCAAGCGCTGTGATGAAAACACCATCGGCGTTGTACCGACCTTGGGCGTGACCTTCACCTGCCAATACGAGCCAGTCAAAGAAGTCAGTGATGCTCTTGATAAGCTGCAAGAAGAAACCGGGCTGGACATCCCTATCCACGTAGACGGAGCCAGCGGCGGTTTTATTGCCCCATTTGTCGATCCTGATCTGGAATGGGACTTCCGTCTGCCGCGCGTTAAATCCATCAACGCTTCCGGCCATAAATACGGTCTCGCGCCCCTTGGCGTGGGCTGGATCATGTGGCGCAATCCCGAAGATCTGCCCAAAGACCTCATTTTCAATGTCAATTACCTCGGTGGCGACATGCCTACCTTTGCCCTGAACTTTTCGCGCCCGGGCGGCCAGGTTGTGGCCCAATACTACAATTTCCTGCGACTCGGCAGAGAAGGATACCGGAAAATCCATCAAGCTTGCTATGACACTGCCCAAGCTGTGTCCAAAAAGCTCGGCGAAATGGGACCCTTCGAAATCATCTATGATGGTAAAGGCGGCATCCCTGCCCTTAGCTGGTCGCTCAAGGAAGGCGTGGACCACGGCTTTACGCTCTACGATCTGTCCGACAGGTTACGCAGCAGAGGCTGGCAGGTTGCAGCCTACTCCATGCCTGCCAATCGGGAAGACCTCGTCATCATGCGTATTCTCATTCGTCATGGCGTCAGTCGTGATCTTGGAGATTTACTGCTGGCTGACATGCAACGGAGCCTCGATTATTTCAAGAGGAACCCGGTCACTACGCCACTGACCGAAGTCGAGGCCGGCGGATATAGCCACGGGAAATAAGCGCTGGTAAAACAAGAAATGCCCCTGTCAGCGACGAGCTGACAGGGGCTTCATTTCCCTTGCACCGGGGATGAATCGACCGCCCCTACTGGGCTAAACCCCTTGACGCATAATGGAACTTGGGGCAAACTCCGGCCTATGCAAAAATATCTCTATCTGCGTCACTTTTTCTTTGCGAGCTTCGTTTAAGAAGTCCGTGGAGTAGCGCAGGCAAAGATGCCGACACCAACCACGGGCTTACGAGACCGTGGTTCTTTATTGAGACGTGGTCGATGACAGACCCCCAAGGAGGACGACAGGATGATTTACGACGTAGAAAACGAAACCCTACCACGGGAAGACCTGGAAAAACTCCAGCTGAAACGGTTGCAGGCTCTGTGCGAACGAGTCTACGCCAACGTACCGTTCTACAAGAAAAAATTTGACGAAAAAGGCATCAAGCCCCAAGACATCAAGTCCTTGAAAGATCTCACCCTGCTGCCCTTCACCGTCAAGCAGGATTTGCGCGACCAATATCCCTTTGGACTCTTTTCAGTGCCCAAGGAACAGATCGTCCGCATCCACTCCTCAAGCGGAACCACTGGCACAGCCACTGTTGTCGGCTACACCAAACGCGACATCGAAAACTGGGGCCAACTCATGGCTCGCTGTTTCATGGCCGCAGGTGCATCCGCAGCCGACACCGTGCACAACGCTTACGGTTACGGCCTGTTCACTGGTGGCCTCGGTGCTCACTACGGTGCAGAAGCCCTCGGTGCAACCGTCGTTCCCATCTCAGGTGGCGCAACCCGCAGGCAGGTCGTTCTTCTGAAAGACTTCGCCCCGGACGTCATCTGCTGCACTCCTTCCTATGCCCTCTTCCTGGCCGAAACCGGCGTTGAAATGGGTATTGATCTCAAGGATCTCCCACTGCGCATCGGTATCTTCGGCGCCGAGCCATGGACCAATGAAATGCGCCTTGATATCGAGAAAAAACTCGGCATCAAAGCTATCGATATTTACGGTCTCTCCGAGGTCATGGGCCCCGGCGTTGCCATCGAATGCCACGAAGCCCAGGACGGTCTGCACATTCAGGAAGATCACTTCCTGGCCGAAACCATCAACCCGGAAACGGGCGAACCTGTCGCTCCCGGCGAAGAAGGCGAACTGGTCTTCACCACGCTGACCAAGGAAGGCATCCCGCTTATCCGTTACCGCACCCGCGATCTGACCACGCTGAACACCACGCCGTGCAAATGTGGCCGTACAACCGCCCGCATGAAGCGCGTTACAGGCCGTTCCGATGACATGCTCATCATCCGCGGTGTCAACGTCTTCCCGTCCCAAATCGAATCGATCCTTATTGAGACCGAAGGCCTCAGCCCGCATTACCAGCTGATTGTCGATCGCCACGGCAATCTCGATTCTCTGGAAGTTCAGGTCGAGGGTAACGAGTCCATGTTCTCTGACGAGATCAAGGATTTACAGCGCGTTGAATCAAAGGTAATGAAGAACATCAAGGAATTCCTCGGCGTCACCGCCAAGGTCAAGCTGGTCGAACCCAAGAGCATCGAACGCTCCATTGGCAAA
>JAFLJT010000269.1 GCA_022712855.1 Pseudodesulfovibrio sp.
TTCACTTCGTCAGGTGCGGTTTCCTGAATTTCCCGGCTCAGCCAGACCGCGTCACTGATGACAAGGCAGCCGCCGGGTTTGAGGAACTGTTTCCAATACTGAAACGCCTTGTCCACGCCCATGATATAGGCCGCGCCCTCGCACCAGATAAGGTCAAAACTCTCCGGCCCGAAATCGAGATCGCCCATATCCATAATGGCGACGGCAACTTTGTCGGCGACTTCGTTGATTTCCGCCCTTTTAATCAGCCGATCCAGAAATGGCTGGTACACGTCCGTGGCGACAATGGTCCCTTCGCACAGGTTGGCCAAATGGATAGTCGCACCGCCCGTACCGCAGCCCAATTCAAGAATCGCAGGCGCTTCTGGCAGACCTTCACAGAGGTCGAATGCGCGTTTGGTCATCTCGAAACTCCCCGGGCCTTCCCGGTCCAAGCCCTCGTAAATTTTAAAGAACATCTCCATAAACTCACCTGATTCCTTATTAATATTCAGTATAGTGTGTGGCGCAGCCGCCATGGAGCGGATGGCCGATATTTCATTGTCCGGTATGGATAGATGGCGCAAAAAAATCCTCATGCTTAGGCTCTGAACCTATAGACAGGTCAACGCAAATATGAACTTTTTTCCCAAGGAGGTCAAAACGCGATTTACCTCAGATATATTTTGGTCTATTGGGCTTTATGCGGTCCATACAAACTTAACCCTCAAGAGAGCCTTCAGATGCGAATTTCCGAACGGTTGGAAAGAATCAAGCCCTCAGCCACACTGGCTGTCAACGCCAAAGCCATGGAGCTGCGCGCTCAAGGCAAAGAAATCATCAGTCTGGCCGTCGGTCAGCCCGATTTTGGCACACCCCAACACGTCTGTGACGCTGCCAAAGCCGCCATGGACGATGGTTTTACGCGCTACACCCCGGTTCCCGGTATCCCCGAACTGCGCGACGCGGTGGCCAATTATTACACCAAATTTTACGGCGCAAAGACCTGTGGCGATAACACGATCATCTCCAACGGCGGCAAACAGGTGCTCTACAACCTGCTCATGGCGTTGGTGAACCCCGGCGAGGACGTGCTCATTCCGGCCCCGTACTGGGTCAGCTATCCCGCCATGGTCCAGCTCGCCGAGGGCAATTCCGTCTACGTGTCCACCACTGCCGAGGAAAATTATCTCGTCACCGTGGCCGGACTCGAAGCCGCACGCACGGACAAGACCACAGTCCTCATTCTCAACTCGCCGTCCAACCCGACGGGTTGTTGTTACACCCAGCCGCAGCTTGACGACATCGCTACATGGGCGCGCAAGAACAACATCTTCATCATCTCCGACGAGGTCTACGACCGTCTGGTCTACGCACCTTTCGAGCCTGTTTCCCTCTCCAAGACATGGGAAGCCTACCCGGAGACCATCGCCATTGTCGGTGCGCTCTCCAAGTCCTTTTGCATGACTGGCTGGCGTGTTGGGTATGCGTTGGCGCACGAGAGTCTGATCAAGGCCATGTCCAAGATTCAGGGTCAGTCCACATCCAACATCAATTCCATCACCCAGATGGCTGCCCTCGAAGCGCTCAATGGTTCCTGGGATATCGTCGACGAGATGAAGGAATCCTTTGTTCGTCGTCGCGACATCGCCTACGACATCATCACTGGTTGGGGCGCAACGTGTCCCAAGCCTGACGGCGCTTTCTATCTCTTCCCGGTTCTTGATCAGTTCTACACTGAGGACGCGCCGGATTCGGCGGCCATGTGTACCAAGATTCTCGAAGAGGCTGGCGTAGCGTTGGTTCCTGGTTCTGCCTTCGGCGATGACAAGTGTATTCGGTTCTCTTACGCAGTCGACGACGAAACGTTGGTTGATGCTTTGACCAAAGTTGGCAAGGTGTTGACTGGTAAATAGTCGATTAGGAATTAAGATTTAAACGGGCCTGTCGCGGTATGCGGCAGGCCCGTTTTTTGTTTGGTTGGTGTGTGGGAGGGAGAGGGAGAAAAGAAAAGGCAATGGAGATGAGGAAACCGTCTTCGACGGATTGAAGAATCAGATGAAAGCTCCAGACGGAGCAACTCCAGTCGCTTACGCTCTTTCCATGTCCTCCGCGGACGGCGGTCCATTTTTTGGCTGAGCCGCCACAAAAAATAGACGAAAAAATGTCGGCTTTTAAGAACGAGCTTAGCCGCCCCGCATTTGCCGCTAAGAATCTGATCCAAGCAGCGGTGGCTCCACCGTCGGAGTGTGGCACGTTTTGCAAATCATTAAGGGCGAGGGCCGTCCAAGGTCGTGCGTACTACGGTAGAAAAGCCGCCACCACTGCTTGGTCAGCTTCTAAGGCTTTGCAAATAAGGGCTGGGGTGGGGCTTCGTTTGAAAAACAGTATTGTGTTCCTAACTTTTTCATTCAGGGCGTTGTAGGGGGGGGAGGCGTATCGTTAAATACCGTTGCTCTCTTGCTTTCTCGCAATGGATATGAATATAGGTGGCTTTATCAATAAGGCGTTAAAACGTTCGGCATAGTTATGTAACCAAAAGGGATAAGATTATCTATTCTACAGCTCCTGCATACAACAACTCAATTCTTCACATGCTCTTTAGTTTCAAAGGGCGCTGCACTCGTTTGGATTATTGGGTGAAAGGTGTGATACCTGCAAACACTTTGTTGTTTCTGGCTTTTTTTGTACCGCAGGCATCGTGGCCGGAAGGGATGGATACCGTTTTTTTCATTCCTATGATTATTGTAAGTCAGTGGATAGTGCTTGCTGCTGGCACCAAGAGGTTGCATGATCGGGGTCTCGCTGGTGGGTATCTCTTGTTTTTGTATGTTCCAATGGCAAATATCATTCTAATGATTCAACTTGGTTTTCTGAATGGAGTCTGTGGTGCCAATATTTATGGGCAAGACCCAAAAGGTAGACCTCAGGTGGCTTCTTAGTATGAATTATATGAATTGGGGGGACACCTCCCTAATTATGATATCCACTTCTTTTCGGGGGATTAATAGAAACACCACTCAATTCCCCATCAAACGCCCCAGCCCCAGCCCTCATTAGCAAGGCTTAGAAGCTGACAAAGGGGTGGAGGCGGCTCCATTACCGGGATACGCACGACTTCGGACGGCCCTCGTTCTCTATGGTTCGCAGGGCGTTCCACACTCCGACGCTGGAGCCTCCGCCGCTTTGATCAGATTCTTGATCTGCTAATGCGAGGCGGCCAAGCTCGTTCTTAAAAGCCGACATTTTTTCGTCTATTTTTTGTGGCGGCTCAGCCAAAAAATGGACCGCCGTCCGCGCAGGACATGGAAGCTTTTGGAGGCCAAGCCTCCTAACTGGCGTTGCTCCGAAGGAGCTTTCACCCAATTCTTCATCCCGCCAAAGGCGATTTCCCCACCTCTTGCCCCTTTTCTTCATTCTCTTCAGCCCTTTCCCCCCCCCTCCCCCGCCCTAATTAGCAAGGGGTGGAGGCGGCTCATATACTCCAATTCGATTGACATCATCATTCGATTGCTCAACACTTTGATCATGCGCAGATACCAAGCACTCATTGCAATTCTATTGATTGCACTTTTTATCACCCCGACGCAGGCCTGCGCCGAACCTCTGACCATTCGTATACCAGAGTACACCAGCGGTGATCATGAATATTTTCATGAGATCCTTTCA
>JAFLJT010000163.1 GCA_022712855.1 Pseudodesulfovibrio sp.
GTCAGCTAGCAGCTGTTCAAGTGAATACGTAGGATCGGATGGCTTTCGCATTTGTGCCGCTTGGTCGAGTAGTTGCGCTTGGCTTTGCAGGTGCATTGTTTGCGACTCAAGGCTATCTTCCTTACTTCCATACATATCAACAATGGCTTCCATATCACCCAGATATGACTGAACATTTGCAAGCTGAGCAGCTATATCGCCACCAGAAGCATCATCAAGTTCACTTCCTTGGAGGGATGCCCAGTCGTAACCGTCAACATTGTGGAAAGTTATGTTGAAACCACTACTTTTGTTTGATTGAATGAAAACGTTACCATTAGTATCGATTTGATCAGTGTCCCACTGGGATCCATCAAGCAGCGCTATACCATTGAAATTAGAATTCGAAACCGTCCCGGTGATCTTATCTCTGAGTGCATCGTAATCAGCCTGTACAACGGCGCTTGTTTCGTCCAATTCACCAGTATTGATCTTATCGATGATGTCTTGCATATCTCCAAGCGCATCAACAATTGTCGCCATATCGGTTCTTGCGACACCCATCATTGATGCGGCTTCACCAACATTGCGTGATGCCTGACGAGTCGAACCAGCATCAGCCCTCAACGAACCACTAATCGCCTCTTCATACGGATTAGTGAACGTCTCAGCCCTGACGCGTTCGCCAAGCACAAGACTGCGCAGATCCTGACCGACCTTGGAGCTTCCGAAGAGCTGGTTGGTCAGCATATCCTGCTGCAACAACTGCGTTGAGTAGTTGTAGATATAATTCTTTTCGACATCAGTCAGTGCCATCGTCTCTCCTGGGATACTATTCGTGCTTTCCCATTAACTCTATCGGCACAAAAGGTGACATCTTTAGGGGCTCAACAATATTTCTTATTATACTCTCTACAACTTGATTTTCAGGGTTCAAGCCGTGTATGCACAATGGCAATGCGTATTCTCAATCTTGATGGACACTACTTTGTCGAACCCTTTCGTTCCATGGGGCATGACGTCCTGTGGATTGGCCCTCAAGCGGCGAGTGACATAGTACTCGACCAAGCCATATCTCTCTCCAACCTTATGAAAATACTGGACGAACGAAATTTCACACCAGATCTGATCGTGTGGAGTGACCTGTGCAAACCACCTTCTGTCATTGGTATCGAGCACCTGCCCGCTGTAACTGTCGGATTCTCCATCGACCAGTACTGCAATCCCTGGCACGCACCGTACAGCGCGGCCTTCGACCTCATGCTGGTAGCCCAGAAAGACTATATGGAGATGTTTGAGAACGCTGGCCCGGAGAACGAACGCGAATGGTTTCCCCTTTTCTGCAATGCGTCCAAAGACATTGATCATGGAAGAAAACGCGATATCCCGGTGGGCTTCGTCGGCACAGTTGAAGGGAGTATTAACGTGCAGAGAAAACCATTTCTGGACATCTTCAATAAGCGGCATCCGGTTGTTATCAAACAAGGAAACTATGTCCCGATCTTCAATCAGAGCCGGGTCGTACTCAACCAAAGTGCAGCGGGTGAACTGAATTTCAGGATATTCGAAGCCATGGCTTGTGGCGCCGCCCTTCTGACCGAAGATACGGACAATGGCCTCAATGAACTCTTTGAAAACGGCGAAGACATTCTTCTTTACCCCAGAGAAAACCCCATTGTTGCCGCAGCCATAGCCAAAGCCGCCCTTTCCAATCCCGAAGCATTGGCCGAACTGGCCGCCAAAGGCAGAGACAAAGTTCTTGCGCACCATTCCTCAAAAGTACGGGCCGAGCACATTATCAAACGAGCCAAAGAAATTTTGAAAAGCGGCCCGACCTGGCGCAAAAGACAGCCCAACCTCGCCCGCCGATTTATGGTTAATGCCTATGCCATGCTCGCCACAGACGACCGCTTGCCCCTCACCGATGATTTACGGGAATTCTACACGAGGCTCAGTCTGAAGATGCATAATAGTCCCAAGCAAAAACAATAAGAGCTGATCAGAATAGTCACTGGCAGGCTGCTGAGAAAGGTTCGAGTGCTAGGCGCAAAAAAAGATCAGGGCCGACGCGTACTTCCTGTACGCTAGGATCTGATCTTTTTGCAGCAACGACGCAATCGGGCCTTTGTCAGCGGCCTGAAAGGGCCGGTCACAATGACCGGCCCTTTTCAATTCAGAGACTCGACTTCCTACATTACCGAACGAATTCGGCCATTTTATCAAAGACTTCGTGACCACCATCGTGGCGCTCGACACCAGTCACATCTTCGAGTTTATCCGCCTGCTTGACCATCTGGTCGAGGCGTTTTTCAACGTTGAGCAGAAGCCAGATTTTACTCGTGCCACCGCCGTTGACGGGCATACAGGCGATACCCTCCACATTGTACGCACGCCGCGAAAAAAGGCCGCAGACGTGAGACATGACGCCAGGATGGTTCTTTACTGTCAGTTCAAGCACTGTTTGTTTAGTCATTGGATTCTCCTCCGATCATTTCGATATTCGCAGCTCCGGGAGGAACCATCGGGTACACGGGCTCATCTGCGCTGATAGGTACATGAATCAGGGCTGGGCCGGGCGCGGCGATTGCTTTTGCCAGCATCGCTGCCGGATCATCAGTCCTGCTGAAATCATAGGTCGTGATCCCAAACCCTTGGGCAATCCGCGTAAAATCAACACGACGCGTATAATCAGATGCGAAGTACCGCTTGCCGTAAAAGAGGTCCTGCTGCTGGCGAACCAGACCAAGAGCATTGTTGTTGGTCAGGATGATCTTGACGTTAACATCATGCTCCATAGCCGTTGCTAATTCCTGGATATTCATCATGATCGAGCCGTCACCAGTGAAACAGATGACTGTCCGATCCGGGGCGGCAAAAGCAGCGCCGATAGCGGCAGGCAGACCAAATCCCATGGTTCCCAATCCACCAGAGGTCAGCCACTGGCGCGGGTGTTTGAACGGATACGCCTGAGCAGTCCGCATCTGGTGCTGGCCAACGTCTGTGGCAACAATAGCGTCCTCCCCTGCCAACTCTGCGACCTTAAGGATAACACCATAGGGAGTTGCTGGATCATCCGCACCGGGAATGAGCATCGGGTTTTCCTGCTTCAAGGTATCAACGCGGGACAACCACTGGCTGCGATCATTTTGCTCGATCATCGGCAGCAGGGCTTTCAGGATATCAGAGACATCACCAGTAACGGATGCAGTCGATGTCTTGATCTTGTCCAACTCACTAGGATCAATGTCGATATGAACAATTTTCGCATTGGGACAGAACTCTGGAACTTTGCCAGTCGCACGGTCATCAAATCGTACACCAACGGCTATGAGCAGATCACACTCCTCAAGGGCCATATTGGTATAACGAGCCGCGTGCATACCGAGCATTCCGAGGTTCAGGGGGTGATCATTGGGTATGACACCTAATCCCATGAGCGTCAGCGTTGATGGGATCGAACCCTTCTCAGCAGCAGCCAAGGCATCAACAGCGGAACCGGACTGCGTGATACCACCGCCAAAGTAAAAAATCGGTTTCTCTGCATTATTGATCATGGTTGCGGCCCGCTCAATTTCAACAGAAATCAGCTCAGAGCCTGCGCCGCGTTTACCCGGTTCAGGCCATTCATCAATTTCAAGCATAGCCATCTGCACATCTTTGGGTACATCAACAACAACCGGGCCGGGGCGTCCGGAAATAGCGATACGGAAGGCATTGGGAATAACTTCCAGCAGTTCTTCGACAGAACGCACAAGGTAATTATGTTTGGTGATAGGCACGGTCAGGCCGTATGTATCGACCTCCTGAAAGGCATCAGTGCCGATCATGGACTGCGGAACCTGACCTGTGATGCAGATGATGGGAATGGAGTCCAGCTTGGCGTCCGCAATGGCGGTCAGGGTGTTGGTGGCACCCGGGCCGGAGGTTGCGAAGAAGACCGCTGGTTTACCAGTTACACGCGCCATACCTTGGGCAATAAATCCAGCCCCTTGCTCGTGCCGGGTCAGGACATGCTTGATGGCGTCGCTCTGCGACAATGCATCGTACATGGGCAGATTGGCACCGCCCGGGATACCGGCAATGGTTTTAACACCCTGCCGTTCCAACAATTTAATGATGATTTCCGCGCCGCTGAATTTCATGTCGAGTCTCCTGGGTTGCCGCCGATACTTCCGACGGGCCTTTAAATAAGAAAAACCCCCGTCGGTTTGCACCGACGGGGGTTTTGAAAGTTCTGAATTACCTTACATTCCCGTTAGAGTGCGTCCTGTTTGACCTCACCTACTACGTCCACTACGACGTTTACGCCTACTACTAGTAGTAGGTCGTTCGGGATAATGGATGTGGTGTCAAAAGTACGCATAATGTAATTAAACCTATCTGTTTGTTCATTAAGAACTAATCAAGCTCACCATAGTTCGTCAAGCAATATTTAAAACTACGCTTGTCATTGTCGCCAAAAGACTTACTCTCCATCAATCATTTTCATAAGGAGAACAGATGGATATTCTTGTCATACTGGCCCACCCGGACGAATCCAGCTTCAACCACGCCATTGCCGAACAGGCGTGCGAGACTCTCAAAGCCAATGGGCACACACCCATTTTCCATGACCTCTATAAAGAAGATTTTGACCCGAGACTTCCCGGCCAGGAAATAGCGCGCAATGCGGAGCTTCCCACAGAAATTGCCAAACATTGTGAAGAAATAGCCAACGCCGATGGTATCGTCATCGTGCACCCGAACTGGTGGGGAATGCCGCCCGCCCTGCTCAAAGGCTGGATAGATCGCGTCATCCGTCCCGGCATTGCTTACGAATTCATTGAAGGCGATGGCGGTGAAGGTGTTCCCTCTGGACTGCTGAAAGCTGATAAGGCGTTGGTATTTAACACTTCCAATACAGAAAAAGAACGCGAACAAAAGGCCTTCGGCGATCCACTGGAACGTATCTGGAAAGATTGTATTTTTAATCTCTGCGGAGTGCCGGAATTCCATCGAAGTATGTTCGGCGTTGTCGTGACCAGTTCACAGGAAGAACGGCAGCAATGGTTGCGTGAAGTCAAAGAAAAAGTCGACGAGTATTTCCCCGCCGACTCTTGAGCACAATATATAGCTAAACGTTGTCACCGCACTGATCATCCAACGATCACATTGGTATTAAAGCCTGTCGACAACGACCCAGAAAACAACCGCGCCAACACCGAGTCTAATGACATGACCAATGTGGTAGTGGTAGCCCCAGTCTATGGAAAACATGGCAATCATGCTCAGCGCATAGGCCACAATAATAAGCTTTCGCCAGATATTCAGTTTCAGTAATTGCATTCTATACGATCTCCATATGGAAAGGGTTGCGACTGACATCGCAACCCTTCCACTTAGCACGCTATAGTGTCAATAAAGAAGACGCTACTTCTTCTTCACCGGAGCCTTCTTCTTGGCAGGCTTCTTCTTCGAAGCGGTCTTCTTCTTACCCTTGTCATCCTTACCGTATGCAGCCAGTTGGTCAGCCAGATTCTTCAACTTTTCGTCCACCAGACCATTAATTGTATTCTTGGGGTAGCTGCCACTCTTCGTGGGCTCGCCAGCCTTTACGCCAGTCAGTATTTCAATACCCTCATCAATGGTCTTGACCGCCCAGACATGGAACTTGCCTGCCTTGACGGCCTTGATGACCTCGTCACGTAGCATGAGGTCCTTGACGTTAGAATACGGAATCATGACGCCCTGCTTGCCAGTCAGTCCAGCATTCTTGCAGCAGAGGTAGAATCCTTCAATCTTCTGGTTCACGCCGCCAATGGGCTGCACTTCACCATATTGATTCACGGACCCTGTCACCGCCACATATTGACGGAGAGGCTTACCAGACAAGCTGGACAGCAAGGCATAGAGTTCAGTGGATGACGCCGAATCACCATCAATACCGCCATATGATTGTTCAAAGGCGATACTGGCGGCCAGCGACAACGGCTTGTCCTGAGCAAATCGATTGCGCAGGAAGCCGGACAGAATGAGCATTCCCTTATTATGCGTCGGGCCGGACATGTCCGCCTCGCGCTCAATGTTGATAATGCCTTCCTTGCCGAGAGACGTGACAGCGGTAATTCGCGCAGGCTTACCAAACGCATAATCACCCATGGAGTACACAGCCAGGCCGTTTACCTGACCAACGACCTCGCCGTCGGTGTCCACAAACAAGCTGCCGCGGTCAATCATCTCCTGAATACGCTCCTCCACCTGGTTGGAGCGGTAGACCTTGGCGTCAATGGCTTCACTGACATGTTTTGCACCAACAGCCTTTGCCTTGGCCTGCTTGGCAAAATAGTCAGCCTCACTCAGCAGGTCACCCATGACCGGGAAGGCGGTGGAGATCTTCTCCTGCCGTCCAGACCAGCGCACCGCTTCTTCCATGACAGCGGAAACGCCACTGGCATCGAAGGGTTTCAGATCGTTCTTTTCCGCTTCCGTCTTGATAAAACGGGCAACCTGAAGCACTGAATCATCGGTAAGATCCATGCTCGACTCATAGTCAGCCCGTACCTTGAATATCTTGGGGACATCTTCATCATAATTCTTGAGCATCATATAGAGATACGGACTGCCAAGAACCACCACTTTCACTTCCATATCAATGGGTTCCGGCTTCAATCCCGTCGCGCTCATGAAGTAGTACGGATCAAATGTCTCAATCTCAATCTGCTCGGTTTTTAAAGAACGCTTCAAGGTCTGCCACACGCCCGGTTCAAAGATGGCATCCATGAGGTTGATCACGAGATAACCGCCGTTGGCCTTGACGAACGACCCCGCCTTGATCTTTGTATAATCAGTGCGCCAACCGCCGTTCCGGTCCTGAACCCGTTCGATACTACCGAACAGATTACGATAAGTTGGGTAGGATTCCACGATAACCGGCGGGCCTTCCAGTTCGGAATTATCCACCAGCAAGTTGACCTGATACGGATGGAACACCATTTCCGGTGAAGGGCCACCCATCATCATGCCGGGGAACGGCCCCTGCTTGGGCGGACCACCGAGAGCCTTGATGGTATCGAGTTCATCGGCCATATTTTCCAGAACAGAATCCAGGAACTTCAGGACCTTTTTATCATCGTAGGTTTCCCTGAGCGGCTTGATGAAATCCTGAGCCAGGGCAGTGAACATGAGTCGATCAACTTCTTCATGCTTCTCACCAACCTGCTTTGCCAATCCCTTGAGTTCCAAGACGATATGATCGATCTCTTCCTTGAGTTCCAAGCGCTTCTCATTCAACCGCTCAAACTCTTCCTTGGGGAAGCGGCCGTTTACGACCATTTCCTCAAGCTCGATCATACGCTTTGGTTCACCGTCCACCAAAGGGACCACATCAGGTCGCTGAATCGGTCCCATCTGCATGCGAACTACCACCAGACCGGTATCCTTCACCCGGTCCTCGATATCCTTGTAAAAGCTCATGATCTTTTTTTCGTGAGCCTCAGCAATCTGATTCTTACGGGCAATGTACTCCTCACTCTCAAAGAGCAATGGAGCCTCACGCTTCACGGTATCCAGAAAAGTCTGCATATCCTTTTTGAAGCTACTCCCTTCACCAGATGCAAACCGAAGTTGTATAGGTGCTTCCGGGTGCTTGAAATTATTGACATAACAAAGGTCGCACGGCGTTTCACTCTTATCCGTCATTTCGCTCAAGAGCTTCTTGACCGTAGACAACCGCCCTGTTCCCGGCTGTCCGGTGACAAAGATGTTGTATCCTTTCTTGACCATTCCCATGCCGAAACGGAACGCTTCAACACCCCGCTTCTGCCCGATAATATCGGTTTGCGCCTCAAGATCATTGGTCGTATTGAAGGCCAACTTCTTCGGGTTGAGCGTCCACTTAAGCTTACTGACGGGAACAAGTGATGGTGATTTCTTGGTAGGCATATACGTCTCCGTTACTTCTGTATGATCTTGATTGTCTGACCCCGACCAGTGGGACACTTGGGCAAGCGCACCTCAAGCACGCCATCATTGAATCGAGCCTCCACTTCATCAGTCCTGATAACGCATGGTAACTTGATCTCTTTTCTAAACGTGTGAGTCTTCTTATGTTTTCCTGCATCAACCACGGTGTTAGCGACTATGAGCAAATGTCTGTCAAACACAGAAACATCCACATCATCGGGATCCATGTTTCCTAATTCGAGACGAGCAACAAGCGTATCGCCCTCCTCTATAAGATCCAGATCCCCGGCCATACGACAAAACATGACCGGCAGATCAAAATCTGCACACAGGTCATCAAAAAGTTTGTCCATCTCCCGTCGCATGCGGGATATCTCATCCTTGCTCCAGCGTTTAAGATCGGCCATGAAGTCGAAACCTCCTGATATTACCAATAAATAAATGTAAATCGTATTAAAAACAATCTATCTATTTATAACAATATCACAATTCCAGAAACAACAACAAGGGGCTTGCCGAGAAAACCCGGCAAGCCCCTTATAAATGGACAATGAATGGTGTGGTTATACGACGATAATCACAGACTTCTGAATAAATTTGAAACAGCCAGAACGACAAACCCCGTGGAGACAAGCCAGAACGGGCGAATAAGGTCTTCGAGAGCAGGTACGGACATGACGTCAACCTGAATAAGAATACCGATCAGACCAATGATAACGGCTATAACCCATGTGATGAGTTGTGGTGCGCTTAAATTCATAATGAGGGACTCCCTTTCATTCAATAAATGCAATATGTCACAGCTAGATGAAACTCTTCAAAAGCTCTTCTGCTTCATCCTTCGGAAGCGGCTTTGAGTAGAGATAGCCTTGACCGTAATCGCATTGCAAGGAATAAAGCAAATCCCGTTGACGTTCAGTCTCGATACCTTCAGCAACAACACGCAGACGTAAACTGTGCGCCATGTTAACAATAGCCCTGACAATCTCGATATTTTCCGGGGCCTTTTCCATGCGCCGGACAAAGCTCAAATCCACCTTTAACTGATCTGTGGGGAACTTCTGCAAATAGCTCATGGAAGAATAACCGGTACCAAAGTCATCAATAGCCAACAAAATACCAAGAGATTTTAAGAGATTGAGCCTATTTGTTGATTCCATGGCATCCAACATGACAACGGTTTCCGTGATCTCAAGCTTGAGCAGGTTCGCTGGCAAATCAGATCGTTGCAATATAGATTCAACCTCACTCACAAGGCCAACTTCTTCGAATTGTTTAGCCGAAATATTCACAGCCATGGTCAAGTCTTTCGCAAGTGGGTGTGCCCGTCGCCATTCAGTGAGTGTCGTGCAAGCGTCTTCGAGAATATACGCCCCCAGTTCCACAATGAGGCCGGTTTCTTCTGCCACGGGAATAAATTCGCCCGGACTGACCACTCCACGCTCAGGGTGTATCCATCTCGCCAAAGCTTCGAATCCGTATAAACTGCCATCGGAAAGATTGACTATAGGCTGATAATACGCCTCGAACTCCTCATTCTGCAGCGCCCTCTTCAACTCCCCTTCAATGGCGATAACGTTAACAACGCCTTCACGCATTTCAGAAGCATACTCAGTCCAACCATTCTTCCCAGCTACCTTGGCCTGTTGCATGGCCAACTGAGAATTATGCACGATCTGATCATTGTCTGACTTAGCATCTCCAACAAATTCAAGCCCAAAGCTTGCGGTTATGGAGAACTCGACCCCTTGTATATCAAAAGGTTCATCAAAAATATTTTTAACAGTCTTAACCAATTCGCGTATGTCACTTTTCCTACTCGACTCATCAAACAGGACAACGAACTCATCACCTCCAAACCGGGCGACAGTATCTGCGGAACGAATTACCTGTTTGAGGCGAACCCCAACATTGACGAGCACTTTATCACCCATAGAATGGCCGTAATGATCATTGATAGCCTGAAACCGATTTAGATTGATAAATAACACACCAAAAAGCCGCCCCGGTTCGGAGAGCTTTCCAATTGCATGCTTGGCACGGTCCAGAAACAACACCCTATTGGGCAATCCGGTCAACGGATCATGCAGGGAGCTGTGCTTAAGCTGCTCCTCCATGCGCTTGCGACTCGTCACATCATGAATATTCGTTCTGACACCAAGAGGAACGCCATCCTCATCGTGAATGGAATGTTTGATCAAGCTCACCCATTTTACGCGAGCATTCTGGTGAAAAATGCGAAAATCAATGCCATGCTCTTCGCCTTGGGTT
>JAFLJT010000274.1 GCA_022712855.1 Pseudodesulfovibrio sp.
TTTGATCCATTCTTCACCACCAAGGAAGTGGGCAAGGGAACCGGGCAGGGGCTCGCCATTACTCACAACGTGATAGTCAATATGCACGGTGGTTCTATCGACGTAGAAACAGAAGAGGGAGCTGGGACAACCTTCATCATCGCGTTGCCTTTCAAAGAAGCCTAAGTCCACTTATGCTTCATTTCACGTAAACGTATCGCCAAGAATCAACCCTTCCCTGATCAAACCAATTCCAGCATCAACACTGGCGCTGTCAAGGAGGCGTCCCTTTTCATTTTCCAAGATTTTCATTGCCTCTTCCTTGCCCAGCGTTGGCCGGTAAGGACGGTTGGTCAAAACGGCATCGATAATATCCGCCACAGCTATGATCTTTGACTCCTGTAGAATCTCATCTTCATACAGGCCGTGCGGGTACCCGGAGCCATCCATTCGCTCGTGATGTTGCTCGATGATTGTCGTAATTGGCCAATCTGTTTCCAGCGTTTGAAAAATTTCTGCACCGACCAAAGGGTGGGCTTTAATAATTGAGAATTCAGCCTCGCTCAAAGAGCCGGGCTTATTCAAAATGCCAGCAGGCACAGCAACCTTTCCTATGTCATGCACCAGAGCCGCAAGGTGTAATCCTTGTATTTTATCCGAATCGAGCCCCAACCGAGTCGCAATCAGGGCGGATATTTCAGCAACACGGTCCATGTGGCCTGCAGTATACGGATCTCGAAATTCAACGAGACGGGTGAAGGCGCGCAAAGTCCCTTCCAAGCCATCCTTTATACGGCGCACTCCGACCAATTCACGCGCAGCATTTGTCATCCTGAATTGTTCAATCCCCGCCTTGACCGCATTGATCAGGTCAGCAGAATCACACGGCTTTGTCAGAAAACGGAAGATGTCGCCCTGATTCACGGCCTGAATAGCCATCTCGAGATCTGCATATCCCGTAAGAATCATCCTGATTGAATCTGGATAGGCTCGCCGCACTTTGGACAACAACTCAATGCCATTCATCACCGGCATTTTATAATCGGAAACAACCACGGCAAAAGGCCCGTCCGACTTGAAGACCTCAAGCGCAGCGCTTCCCCCTAATGCCGTAAATATGGAAAAACGCCCGCGTAAAGCCCTTCGAAAGCTCTCAAGGACATTGGGCTCATCGTCGACAAAAAGAATGCGTTCGTTACTATAGTCTGTTTCATTGTGCATTCGCCCCCCCCCTATTCAGACACGAGTACGATCAACGGCTCCTGAATGCCCACTTTTTCTGAGAACATGTAAATGCGATCAATCTTGTTTTTGTCGAGTTCAACTCCCTTTGCAAGAAGCATCGCCCCTTGCTTTGAGATCACATCCTCGTGGAGAATCATTCCGGGGTGCAGGCCAGCCGTGTTGACTTCCCGAATCTCGTACCGAGCCTCAACGCCAAGCATGCCCTCCAGGAACATAAACAATCCTGGATCATACACGTCAATGGCCTCTTCCAACTTGGCAAAAGCCAATTGCGGCGTCTTTTGCGTCTGAAGGTGCAGATCATAATCCAATGCGATCCTGAGAATTCGGCCACCGAGAGGGATGGCCTCTCCTTTGAGTACATCGCGGGGGGTGCCTGACCCATCGAACCCTTTGAGTTGATAGCCTATCATCTCAGCGATGGACTCAAGGCGTGGCAGTTTGCTGATGAGACTACTTGCGATGACCGGATGCATCTCGAACATCTGCATTTGTTCCGGGTTAATCTCATTACCGCTCAGCACCGCATCAAGGGTTCCCGGTGGCAAAATGAGCGTCCCAAGTTGTGACAACATACTGGCAACGTCATACCGCCACAAATCTTTCACTTCCTTCTTGCCTGCCAGATAACGAACATACCGTCGAACTCTGCTGATTCTGGAACCCGCTTCAG
This sequence comes from Pseudodesulfovibrio sp., assembly GCA_022712855.1. Classification (GTDB taxonomy): domain Bacteria; phylum Desulfobacterota; class Desulfovibrionia; order Desulfovibrionales; family Desulfovibrionaceae; genus Pseudodesulfovibrio. Next base: position 1,898 of record JAFLJT010000274.1, read on the forward strand.
GGTTCACCAATGATGTTATTTCGCTGAGGAGTTCGACGCTCCCCTTGAGTGTCTTTTCGAGCAATATTCGCTTGGCCGTCACCAGCTCATATTGGTTCACCGCTTCTCGCAAATTTTCCAAGAGGACTTCACGGGGGCACGGCTTGGTGAGAAAACGGAAGACATGGCCGTCGTTAACCGCGTTGATGGCATTCTCGAGATCCGCATACCCTGTGAGCATCACTCGTGTTGTTTCCGGGCTCTTGTTTCGCACTTCGCGAAGAAATTCGACACCATTCATTTTGGGCATGCGATAGTCAGAAACGACTGCGGCAAAAGGGTTCTTCTTATCCAAAGCAAGTAAGGCTTTTGTGGGATCTTCTTCGATCTCTACCTCGTAGTGACTCCGCAATTGCCTTCGCAAGGAGGAAAGCACATTGGGTTCGTCATCAACAAGTAAGATTCTGGCACTCATAGCTCTCCCCTATTTTCTCAATCCATCAAGTATCTTTGCGTCCAGAATCTGGAATTCGTCAATTCCATCCCAGTGATCCTTGACGTAATTAATCCATTTTTCGAGAAGCTCCCCTTGTTGCCCTTCAGGCAAGAGGTGTTTGTTCGGACTGATCCGCACATAGTCTGGATGAATGATCATACAATGGTGATCAATCACATTGGCGGCAGAGACAAGCATGGGAACGCTCAGGTCAAATTCATCGTATTGATGGTGATAGCCGATGCCATGAACGACCTCGCCCGACATTCCCCACAATCCCATGAGATATGCTCCCAACTGGGCATGTGTGGTGCCAAACACGTCCATTTCGCAATCACATATTGGCAAATGACTTTCGGCCACTTTGGAGAGCACTGTCTCGTACCTCTCAGAAAAGTTGCTTGCCAAAATGAGCTTGCCAACATCATGGAGCAGGCCAGCCATACGAACATGGACGGCTATGGATTTATCCAAGTTCTCACATTGCGCAATGAGGCGAGCAATATTGGAGACACGGAAGCTATGCTCCCACAGCAGATCGAGAGAAAGATTTGGGAGCATTTCCTCGTCATGCATTGAGAACAGGTGCGTCGAAAGAATAAGCGCCTTGATGGTATCCAGACCAAGCAGCGTTATGGCCTGATAGATGGAACTAATATGCGAAGGAAGGCCGAAATAGGGTGAATTGACGAGCTTGAGAATTTTTGCAAGCAACCCGACATCCATGGAAATATACTCGGCAATTTTATCAATGGATGGTTCCTTGAGTCGAAGCTCCTCCTCAATGAGCTGGAACACCTTTGGAATAACAGGGAGTGCATCAATCTCAGTTACCAGATTCTGCATTTTCTCGTCCGTCAATATCTCCCTGGACTTAATCGCTCCCTCAATCTTCCGCTCAAGCTGCTCAGCATCACAAGGCTTCGATATATACTGGTGTACCGCCCGAATACTCCGCATGACTTCCGTCAGATCAACCTGTCCGGACAGGGCTATTCTGATCACCCCCGGATAGGAGTCCTTGACTCTGGTCAGCAGTTCCGCGCCGTCCATGCCAGGCATCCGAATATCGGACACAATTACATCAAAATCCATCTCCTCAAACAGGGCAAGCGCCTCAACACCGGATCCCGCAAATGCCATATTCCAATCGTCAGACTTCGAGCGAAGCATTCGCCGAATGGCTGCCAGAACATTGGGCTCATCATCAACAAACAGAACAGCTATTTTATGTATCACGCCCCCCCCTGTCACATGACTCAAGCGTTCGCACCATCTCAGGAAATCTCCCCACCACCATGGAGATTGATGCGTTCTTGGCCATGAATTGCTAGCAATATTACTCACTCCGTACAAAGCGGTGTGACTCTTCCAATTCTTACTAACTAGAACACAACTCTTGTACCATGGGCAACCGAACAGTAAAAGTCGTACCTTCTCCTTCGGTAGAGACCAACTCAATAGATCCGCCGTGCTTTTCGATAAGTGAATAGACGATGGCAAGCCCCTGACCGGTCCCCTTACCAATCTCTTTAGTGGTGAAAAATGGATCATAGACGCTGTCTTTGTTTCCCTCAGGTATACCGCAACCAGTGTCTTGGACAGACAACACGAGTGTACTATTCTCAAGGTCTGTTGAAATTGTGATTATTCCTTTTTTCGAGCTCCCTTCACTCTTCTGCCCGATTGCATGTGCTGCATTGACCAGCAGATTTAACAAGACCTGATTGATCTCCCCAGGATTACAACTGATGAAAGGAAGGTCATCTTTAAGATTCAACTCAACATCAGCCACATACTTCCATTCATTTCTAGCAATAGTGACAGTATTATTCACGAGATCATTGATATCAGTTGTTTTAATGCTATTTATATCAGGATGCGCGAATCTTTTCATGGCTTGAACAATTTTCGAGACTTGATTGACGCCTTCAATGGATTCGAGCGTTGCGGGCTGAGTTTCTTGAAGAAGGCTTAGGGCCTCTTCCACAACAGTTATGGCATCTGCCATTGTAGTGTCATCGCACCCTTGCAGCCCTTGTTTACAAATCAGGAAAGCTTCCTCGAGTTCTGAAAATGAATCCTTCATGAATTTTAGATTCATGCCCATAAACTGAAGGGGAGTGTTGATCTCATGGGCAATACCAGAAGCGAGATGCCCCACTGACTCAAGCTTTTGCGCCAGAGCAAGTCGATGTTCCATTTTCTTGCGTTGAGTGATGTTCTGAGAGGCACCGAACAGCCGCACAGCTTTCCCTGACGCATCCGTCTCTACTTCACTTTTCTTGTGAATATACACTGTCTCGCCTGTGTCAGGGCGAACCACTCTATACTCCAAGGAGAAGGAGAGTCCCTGTTCAACAGACTTGGAAATAGCCGTACTTATTGACTGCAGGTCATC
>JAFLJT010000027.1 GCA_022712855.1 Pseudodesulfovibrio sp.
ACCCTTTGGAAAGGGTTGTCCCTCTTCCCTTCCCCCCGGACCCCCCATCCCATCTCCCTTCCTAAACTTTTTGTAGGCGCAGGCGCGCGGGTGGTGGTTGACGGGAGGACGTGCTGCTTAGTGGGAGTGCGTGTGGGAGCGCTTTTTATGGAAAAGAAAAGAAAATTGAAGAGTTAGGGTGCAGCATGTTTGTAGATAAAGAATTGTGTAAGCGGTGTGGGGCGTGTTTTGCGGAATGTCCGTATCAGCTTGTTGTGGAAGACAAGGAAGGGTTTCCTAAGCTGCGACTGGCGGCCAAGAAGACATGTATTGCGTGTGGGCATTGTGTAGCCATATGCCCTGTGCAAGCGGTGACATTGCCCGAAATGCCGGTGACTCAAGAGTTAACGCCGGAGCAGTGTGCGCCTCTTGTGAAGGATGCCCGCGTAACGCAGGAACAGGCTGAGCAATTTTTGCGGGGCCGCCGTTCTATTCGTGCTTACAAAAACAAAACTATTCCGGATGATGTCATTGCCGAGATGCTTGACGTGTCCCGCTTCGCGCCCAGTGCCAAGAATGGGCAGCCTGCGCGGTGGATTGTGACCCGCACGCCTGAAGCCACGCGCAAGCTCGCCGAGTTGACCGTGGAATTCATGTCCATCAACAATGTCTTTCCCGGCGTCATCAAAAACTGGAAGAACGGTGTTGATAAAATCCTGCACGGTGCGCCACATGTGGCTATCGTCCATGCGGCCGAAGATGGCCTGAACCCGGCAGAGGATTGTTCTCTGGCCGCCGCCTATCTTGAACTTGCTGCACACGCTCGCGGTATCGGCGCCTGCTGGGCCGGATTCCTCATGGAAGTGGCCGAGGGTTACGCACCCATACGAGAACTGCTCGGACTCCCCGAAGGGCACAGTATCTATGCCGCCGTCATGCTCGGGTACCCCAAGTACCGCTATTCAAGGATTCCGCGACGCAGAGAAGTGGAATTTCGCTGGATAGATTAAGTCCGCCCTGCTCCCCGCCATACGACACAATAAAAGGCGCACCCCGAAAGGTGCGCCTTTTATATAGTATATATCTAACTGCTAAATTTCGAGCAAAGCAGCTTTGATGTTCTTTTTGCCGAACTGGCGGGCTTGATCTTCGTCCCACATAAAAATGTCGACACGCTGGGTAAAGCGTTTGTTCATCAGGTCGTTGACCTCAAAAATGCCGATGCCTTCGATGCGGACCTTGCGGCCAAAGACCCAGCCCTGGTCGAAGAGGTCACGAGAAACGGCGATGGTGCCGAGGCGAACTTTGCGCATGGATGCGGCGATGAGTGGATCAGAGTCACACTGATCGGTGGTCGGGTTGTATGCAGTAACAGTGACCTTGCGGACCGGCGGTGCGTACTTGGCTTTCTGGAGAAGGCGAACCTCTTCCACCATTTGCTTGCGGGCCTCGGCTGTCTTTTCTGACAGGACAAGTTTGTGACGGAGAGTATCGATCTCCTGCTGCTTCACCACAACAACCACGGCCAGAATGACCATGAGAGCGCACAAGATGGGCGTGATCGTGTAGTTGATGAGTACTTTCATTATGTAAATGTCTCCTATGACGTTTAGATGGAGGCATATAAATGTGAATTTGGACCTTGTCAATGGTTTCATTATCATATATAAACAGCGGCCTTTCACACCCCCAACAAGCTGATTTCCCTATTGGAAAGGGAGTTTTTTCGTATTTGTGTCAAAACACGACCTCCCCACCGCCCTGATATCCCGACACTTTTTCCTTCCATTTTTCTCAAAAAGAATCTCACTTTTTTGTTTCGCAAGGCTATATAGATTGACACTATAAATATATTGTGTCCTAATATCTATATAGGATTTACGAAATCAAGACAGGGATAAATGACGCAATTCAGGGTACTTCCGATACGGCGTGGGGACGCTTACTTGCTCAAGAGTTCACGGGGTGGCTACCTTGTGGATGGTGGAGAGCATGGATGCGAATTGCCAGAACTGCTGGAAGACCGAAAAGTACGTAAGCTACGCGCCGCCATCTGCACATCCGCCTGCCAAGAACGCCTTGGTGGTATCCTCGAACTTCTCGATTCAGGGCACAATGTGGCTGAATACTGGTTACCTGAAGGATTGGAAACGATCACCGAAATGGCGCGAAGATTCAATGGGGACTGGGAAGGCTGGCTCAAACTTCTCGACAAAGATTCAACCAAACCAGCGCCCTCCTCGCAACAGCCGTGGCCAAAACTCCTCCAGACAGGACCACCGAATGACGTGCAACGCCGCCTTGAAGGTGCCTCGGTTCTCATCGGTCTGGCCCTGACAGCCTGCCTCGGCTGGTCAACCTACACCGACCTTTCACGCGAAACATACTGGGGGCATGGCCGACGCGACCCCATGTCCGGCCTGACTCACTACTTCAACTGGACTCTGGAGATATTATCCGATCGCGCGGCCCAACGCTGGCGTGAGAACAAAACACCCATAACCCGCATTCTCCGCCGTATGGGGTGGCAACTTTACCACGGCGGCGGGCCCGAAGACCTTGCTCTGCTCTGTGGACGTTTGCTTCTTGCAGAATCCGAACTCCTCCCCGGTGGCGACGAACGCGGAACCCGAGCCATTGTCCAAGGCCTCGCCATGGCAGCGATGACTGCCGCACTGCTTGCGAAAACAACGCCCAAGCTCCGTTTCTTCCGTCAAACGGGACGCCTTGAAACAACGCTTGTGCCGCGCCATCCCGTCAAATGTGTCAACGGCATAGAAGTATCACCACTCGAAGGGCTCGCCCCCACCGCAACTCCACAAGCGATTCTCAATGAAGCGCAGCTTTTATCAGGACACCGCAATGGACTCGTTTTCCAGTACGGCGACCCCGATTGCAGCGTCCTCTTTTGCAGTGACACGCGTATGTCCTTCCTTCCCCAAAACCACAAATTTCAGCTGGATCGACCAACCGTCATTACCGCACCGCGTCAGGGAACCTGCTCATCGGAACGCGCGTACAATTTCATCGCGTCCACCAACCCTCGTCGGGATGTTTGGGTGCGCAGCCATTACTCCAACGCTAGAAAAGTCTCCAGCGACTTCAAAAAGCAGCACAACAAGACCTGCCTGAACAGTTGCGTTCATCTCACGCTTCAGGAAATATTGATAGAATATGCAGACAACCAATGGAACCACCTGGCTGGTGGTGGTTGCGTGTGTAAATAGAGAACCAGAAGCCCCGAGCCTTCCACATTTAAGGAATCACCCTACCGTTCCGCTTCTTCCAGATCCTTGGCAGTATCCCGCTCAAAACCCATGGTGAGGAAATCGAGAGTCATGGGCAATCCCATGGTCAATTGCGGAACATGCTGAATGCCAACGGAGATCGGCCCGGGATCACAGGCGAGGAGATGCCCGCCGCACGTTTTGTCATCAGAGAGAAAATGGAGATGGATACCCGGCACGCTGACACCACTGAGAAATTGCGGAGTATGAAACCCGATCATGGAGCCGGAGATGTCGGTGTATTCGAATTCCGGCTGTTCCCGTGCGACTTCCACGAGTGGCCGATAATTATCCTGAGGCGGAACTGAGCGGGCCTTCACATGCTTGAATGTGCCATCAATACGAATGGCGTAGAGCATATTATCCGATGGGATGATCCGCTGCACAAGAGAAAACAGATCTTCGCCCGGCGGGTCGGGGAATTCATCTGTCGTGTCAGGAGCAAAGAAAGTGACACAGGCAAACGGCGTCTGCTCATCCATGGAGACAGAATACGCTTTGCCGTCCGCTTTCATTTGATAAACAATGCCATCCATGACAACCATTTCACCGTCGAGCCTATTGAACGTACCAAGACCAAAATCTCCGTGTTCAAGAATTTGCGCAATGGTCGTCTTTTCCTTGTAAATGCCCTCGATGATGGCATTGACCGGGGCAGAGAGGTAGGCTGTATTTTTTCTCTTATCGCTCATGAGTGTGCTCCTGTGTGACTGTCTCTCTTGTGTACATGGGAAACGGGACAGTGTCATTGCCCTACGCGAAAGGGCATAAATCCTATCAGGTTGTTGACAAAGGCTCGAGTGGTAGGCGCAAAAAAAGATCAAGACCGACGCGTACTTCCTGTACGTTAGGGTTTGAGCTTTTTGCAGCAACGACGCAATCGGGCTTTTATCAGCAAGCTGAATCCTATGGTTTTTCATAATGGATGGTGGTAGACCAGAATGGTCTGGAGCACGAAGTCCGGTATATATCATTATGAAGATACTACACGTCATAACCGGCCTCGATGTAGGCGGCGCGGAAACCATGCTCTACAGGCTGGCCACCCGCATGGATCTGGTCGACTTTCAACCGAGAGTGGTCAGCCTGATTGCGCCCGGCCCCATGGGGCAAAAGCTGACCGACGCGGGCATTCGGGTAGACTCACTCAATATGCAACGCGGCGTACCGTCTCCCGCCGGATTGATGAAGCTCGTAAAACTCATGCGATCATGGCGACCCGATGTTGTGCAGACATGGTTGTACCATGCTGATCTGGCCGGACTGATGGCAGCACGGCTGGCATTCCCCTTTGGCGGCGGCCCCAAGGTGGCGTGGAACATACGCTGCTCATACATGGCGCTGGATGAATATCGGCGCATGACCGGCGTCACACTCAAGGCGTGCGCAAGCCTGTCCCGATTCCCGGACGCGGTACTGACCAATTCTCACGAAGCAAAACGGTTTCATGGCGAGCTGGGGTATCGACCCAAGCGCTTTGAAGTTATTCCCAACGGCTTTGACCTCGATCGATATTTACCGGACAGCGAAGCACGATTTTCCGTTCGAGAGGAACTGTCCATTGACCGCACCGGGTTGATCATCGGCCATGTGGCCCGATTTGATGCCATGAAAGACCACCGGACCTTCATCGAAGCGGCTGCGAAAGTGGCCCAGACCAGCGACGCGGTGTTCGTGCTGGTTGGACGCGGTGTGGATTACGACAATCTTGATCTTGCTGGATGGATGGCTGAAGCAGGCTTACCGCCAGAACGGGTCAGACTCCTTGGCGAACGGTCCGATGTCCCCCGGCTCATGGCGGCCATGGACATACATGTGTCGTCATCACTGGGCGAAAGTTTCCCCAACGTCGTCGGCGAGACAATGGCCTGCGGCGTGCCCAATATCGTCACTGACGTGGGCGATTCCGCCATGCTGGTAGACAGCACCGGATTGGTTGTTGCTCCCGGCGATGCCCAAGGGCTGGCAGAGGCTATGACAGAGATGATTCACGATTCCGACAAACGGAAAAAACAAAGCAGTTCGGCAAGAGAAAGAATTATAACGCACTTCTCTCTTCCCGCCATAGTTGCTACATATACCAGACTCTACACTGACCTCTAGGTAGAAACGATTATATCGCTTCCAATACTCCATCAGGAGTGCTACCTGAAACTAAATTGCGTACCAATCGATACAGCTTTCACGGAGATATATATGTCGCAACCACTTTTCAACTCGCCACTCTTCCTGCAAAGCCTTGCCGGAGATGAAGAACTCGCCCGTGAGCTACTTGAAGCCTTCATGGAAGACAGCCCGAAGCGCAAGAAATCTCTTGGCGAAGCATTGGATGCTGGAGACCTGGACACCGCATCCAAATTGGCCCACTCACTCAAAGGTATGTGCGGAGTTGTCCGAGCCGACGATCTGGTCAGCATTTCCCTGTCCATGGAACACACCTCCAAGACTGGCAACCTGGAGAAAGTCCGGGGCCAGTACGCTCAGTTTCTTGAATTGCTCGACCTTGTTCACGCAGAAGTCCAAGCCTTCCTCGCTTAAGACTTTTCACACACAACAAAAAAAGGGTTGCCCGCAAGCGGGCAACCCTTTTCGTTTTTCTGCGTCAGGCGAATTAACTATTCAGCCTCTTTGGCGGCGGGAGCGGCAGCGGCAACAGGAGCTGCGAGATCAAGCTCAACGGCGTCCATGGCAGCGACGATGTCAGCGGTGATATCAACGGTATCAGCAGAAGAGACAACCGATTCCTTGCTCAGGATGAGGGTCAGCCCTTTTTCCTGGCGATAGGTGTCGAGCACTTCGTTGAACTTGGCATCGATCATGGCAACAATACGCTGCTGCTCGCCATTCATCACGTTCTGCAGTTCGCCCATGGCCTGCTTGTACGCGGCGACATTTTCTTCGGTCTGCTCTGCCTGCATAGCTTTGTACGCTGTTTCGGCCTTGGCCTGCATGGGAGCGCCAAGCTCCTGAAGGTACGCCATGGCTGCGCCAGCGGCTTTGTTATCTTTGAAAGCTGCGGCTTCGTCGACCACACCGATGGTGACCCCAGCAGCAGGCTGGTTGCAACCGGCGAGGAGCATAAGACCCAGCAGGGCTGCGCTCAGCAGGATGGTAATGCGTTTCATATGAATGTCTCCGTTCGTTACTGGTTTGTGTCACTCTCTTTTCGAGTTCGCCACCCTACGCGGCGGTATTGGTCATGGCAAGAACGAATACAGAAAATGACAGCCTGATTAGCCCACCGCCATTCCTGGCAGGGAAAGAGTGTACAACGACTGTTCATTTCTCATGGTTGAAAAGCTTGGCAGAAGATCGCCTGAACACCTTCACAACGCTTCGTATATGAAAAAGCCAATACCCGCCGCTTTTTTGAGCCATTTCAACCGAGCGGAATGAAATGCCTACCTGTTTCACATACGTTAACCCGTGGAATACTTCCCCTTTCTCAATGGCACACCCCTTGCTTTAATCCTAGTCGAGAAGGAATTGGGAATTTATTTCCGGGATTGGTCTCCTGAGAGTTCCCAGCTAGGTTCGAGCTATATCGGATTGGAGGACAGTATGAGTTTCAGTACATTATTTATTGGCGGCACAGGGGTCCAAGCCCATAGCGACCGAATGCAGGTCGTGGCCAACAATATCGCTAACGTCAGCACCATAGGCTACAAGAAGGGGAATGCCCTCTTTGGCACTCTCATGAGTCAGAATATGGCTTCGGGCGGTGCACAATATGAATCCGGCGCTAACAACGTCAGCCAGATAGGCATGGGTGTGGCCGTTAGCGAAATTCGAACGACCTTCGCGGAAGGCCCTATCGAAAGTTCTACCGAGTTCACCGACCTTGCTATAACTGGCCAGGGATTTTTTGGTGTTCGAAGCACCACTGGGAGCGTATCAACAGGCGCTTCGCATTACACTCGGGCCGGAAATTTCCGTTTCAATAACGACGCCTACCTCACGGACCCACAGGATTACCGAGTACAAGGATATGCTATTGACCGGGAAACTGGTGAAGTGGCCTCTTCGGTTTCCGATGTCCAACTCCCCTACGAAGATATCGTCATCGACGGCCAGGACGTACGCGTCATTCGTTCCGAGCCGCTGGCCACATCTGGACTTGAGATGATCACTACCCTGGACGCCTTGACCACAGACAAGTTCACTAGCACTACAAATCCATTTTTCGCCATGCTCGAGGAGTATAATGCTCTGGATACCGAGTCTGATACACCATTCGGAATAAACTCTCCCTCATATTCCTCCAGCCTCAACGTCTATGATGAAGATGGCAACGAACGCGACTTAACCATATATTTCGACCCGGTCGCTACCACCACCATTTCTAATGCCTCGCCAGGCTACAGCTACTGGGAATATCTGGTGACCCTGCCCCCAGAAGCTGATGGATCAAGCGCCTACGGGAGCTCGTCAGCGGGCCTTGCAGGACTCGGTGTCATTACATTTGACGGCAATGGGCAACTCGTCAACCATTCAGCATTTTCCCTCGAAACAACAAGTGCGGCCGGAGGCAAGAGCCTCGGCTCCTGGACACCATCCACATTTGATGACGACGGAGTACCACAACTTACATTCGATTTCGGTAGTAATGGCTCGACCATTGGAACAAGCCAATCCATTGCCTATGATTTCGGCCTGAGTTCTTCCTCAGGGACATGGCTTTCCGGTGCGGCGACCGCAGCTGGAGTTGGCGGTAACGCCAACAGCTTGCAGGGACTTGAAGATCCGGACCGAGAAACTCGTGCAACCACCAGTTTCAACACGGGTTCAGCTACCATCTATCAAGATCAAAACGGCTACTCCTGGGGCTATCTGGAAAATGCGAGCGTTAATCGTGAAGGCATACTCCAGGGCCTTTTTACCAACGGCCAAACTGAAGATTTCTATACAATTGCTATGTACCGATTCAACAGCAACTGGGGCCTCAGGCGCGATGGGGCCAACAACTTCCTCGAAACTGAAGCATCCGGCAAGGCTCTTGACGGGGTGGCTTTGGAGGGCGGACGAGGCACTATGGCGCAGAACTCCCTGGAGATGAGTAACGTGGATATGGCCCAGGAATTCGCCGAAATGATCATCACTCAGCGAGGGTTTCAAGCCAATACTAAGGTCATAACCACTGCTGATTCACTCATCACAACAACCTTGGGCATCAAGAGGTAGCTTCGAATATCACGAGACATTAAAGCCGCCATCGAATCGACACCTGATGGCGGCTCTTTATTTGCACGTCCTTTGCCTTATCGGTAAGCTATCGACACATATTCACATTCCCCCTCACCTTCTTGTATGAGCGACCATTTCAGCCACAAAATACACCCTGACAGATTCTTTTCAGCTTCCTTGAATTCCCCCACCAAACGGGATAGGGACACTGAAGATTCGACAGTCTAAGGAGTATATCTGTGACCGAAAAGGCCCAACGCACCCCCGAAGAGATCCTGGCAGCCGTCAAGGAAGTGGAAGATGAAGCCGCAGGTGGAGCTGAAGCTCTGTTCATGGCCGCTATGCTGGCGGGAACATCTCTGCCCTATGATTTTGCCCTGTCCATAGAAGGCACACCACACAATCCTTCGCTCATCAATCCAGCGGCCGCTTTCTTTGCCGCCACAGCCACCATCGACCCGCTGGTCACTCGCGATCTCATCATGATTGATGCGGACGAACAGATATACCAACTCCACGATGACGTCCGCGAAATCTTACGCAACTCACTGACACAAGAAGAACAAATCCTCTGGGCCGGTCGCGCTATATACGCGCTCAACCTCGTGTTGCCCGATGCTGAACCGCAGCACTGGCACACTGTCGAATGGCTTATGCCGCACGTCCTCGCCTGCCGTGAGCTGATCCTTGAGCTGAACGTCAACACCGCAGCGGCCAACCGCGTGCTGCACCAAACAGGGTTCTCCCTTTTTCACCAACACCGCTACGCCGAAGCTGCCGAGCTTCTGGATATCGCCCTGACCGTAGACGTGGCCCTCAAAGGCCGGAAGCACCCAGATATCACCATGGACCTTGAAGGCCTTGGTTCCGTACTTTGGGCCGGAAACGATTACCCGCGCGCCGAAGCTGCTTTTGCCGGATGTTACGAACTGCAAAAGGAAGTTTTCACCGAGGACAATCTGGTCACAGCCCCCATTCTCAACAGTCTGGCTGTTGTCCGACAGGCGCAGGGCAAGTTTGCTGAAGCCGAAGAAACCTTCAAGGAGTGCTTGAAAGTTTTGACCACAGCGCATGGTGAAGGACATCCAGCCATCGCCTCCTGCCTGAACAACCTCGCCCTGCTCTACGAAGCCATGGGGCGCCCCGAAGAGGCACTGAATCTTGCTGAGCGCTCTCTGGAGATCAACCGCGCATCTTTTGGCGAAGTCCACCCTGAAGTGGCAAATGACTGCAACACCGTAGCGCTTCTCAATGAGACTCTTGGCAATGCAGATGCGGCAGAAAAATATTTTCGTGACAGTCTGGACATTCGCCAGCAAGTCTATGGCAATGAGCACCCGGAGACAGCCCAATCCCTCTGTAATCTTGCCCTCCTTCTGGATAACGCAGGACAAGACAGAGAAGCGACAACACTCTATGAGCAAGGTTTGGCCGCTTATGAGGCATCCCTCGGCCCAAACCATCCGCTCATGGAATCCGCTTTGGATAATTACATCATGCTGCTCGAAAAGACTGGTGGACGCCCACAGTCCGACACCCTGCGCAAACTCACCGAAGACAAACTCCGGGCCATCGTGGGGCGCGCAAACTAGCTATGTCCGCCTTCACCGCCATAGGACTCGGCGAAATCCTGTGGGATGTTCTGCCGAACGGCAAAATGCTCGGCGGCGCACCCGCTAACTTTGCCTACCACATATCCAGCCTCGGCGGCACCGGCTTCCCTGTTTCACGCATCGGCGATGACGCTCTGGGACACGAAGCCCTCGCCATCCTCAAAGAACACGCCGTCTCTACCGAATACATTTCCATTGACCCAAGCCACCCCACAGGCACAGTGGACGCGACCATCGATGCAACAGGTGTTGCCACCTATGTGTTCCCGAATGACGTTGCCTGGGATTTCCTCACAGCTGATGACGCAACACGCTCCCTGACAGCGTCGGCCTATGCCATCTGTTTCGGCACATTGGCCCAGCGCTCGGACATTTCCCGCGCCACCATCCATGAACTGCTCGCAGCAGCCCCAAACGCTCTCAAAATTTACGACATCAACCTGCGCCAGGAATTCTTCACCCCCGAACGAATCCGCGCCTCCCTTGCACAAGCGGACGTCCTCAAAATCAATGACGACGAATTGCGTTTGGTCACCGAGATGTTTTCCCTGCCCACAGAAGAACAGGCCGGACTGGAGGCGCTTGTTCAATCCTACGATCTCAAGCTTGGCGTGTTGACGCGTGGCGACAAGGGAAGCCTTATCATTTCGCCAGACAGCAGCTCTGATCTGCCGGGCCAGCCCACAACCATTGTGGACACCATCGGCGCGGGAGATTCGTTCACAGCGGCCCTTGTCTTGGCGTATTTGTTTGGCAAAAATCTTGACGAGATCAATCTATATGCCACGGAAGTTGCTGCCTTTGTTTGCGGACAGGCCGGAGCGATGCCGACGATGCCTCACTCGCTAAAAATCGCTTAATCGATCCTAAAATTCTTTCCTCCCCTTGTTTTTATTCACTGGGGTGTTTACACTCTTTACATGATCAGAACATTCGACCCCGAACTGTTGTACGTGGAATGCACCCAGTGTGGTCAACCGATCCTTTGGGCGCACGGATTGACAGCAAAACTGCTCAAAATGGCTGAGATAGACCCCGCTTCTCTGGATGAAAGATGTGTGATTATGTCGGAAGGATGTACCGGATGTCGTCCGGAGGAAACGTCTTTTACGACGCAGGTTATTCGTCTTAATCGAGAGAAAGAAGGGCATCAACCGATGTCTGCCGTAGCGAATTAGTCGCGGTAATACCATAGGTGTAATGGACGCCCATATCCTGACTTAACTGTCAGGATATGGGCGTTTTCGCGTTTTTCTGGGAAGATAAAGAAAAGAATGCCGAATCCGGTTGGACATACTTATTTCCTTAAAACCCACCTGCCCATAAAGCGAAAACCCTGTGTTCTTTACGCAGGGTTTTCGCTTTATGGGCACCCTTCGCCGAAGGCGAGATGGGATTCCAAAGGGGCTCGCCCTTTGGCAGGTCCAGGACAGCGTCCTGGTTCCCGCTGAAAAGCGACCGCCGGTAGGCCGCCCCCGCGAGGCCGCCGGAGGCATCCCCAACCAAACACCTTGTTTCGGACCGTTCTCAAAAAGCTGTCAAGCGTCCAAGTTATGCTTTTATCGCCCGTTTTCATCCCTGTGACGCCCGTTTTCGGTTTGGGGTGAAAAGTGGGGGTAGGCTGTTTCGCATGTCGGGGTAGCCCGGCAAAACTTACGAGGAGACAGCTACATATGAGTATTTCGACACCATCATTGACCAATTTTACGGCGGGCGAGATGAGTCCGCGACTGGAGGGCAGGACAGACCTGTCCAAGTATTACAACGGCTGCCGGATTCTGGAAAATTTCCGCATCCATCCCCATGGCGGGATAACGCGTCGGTCAGGATTCCGGTTTGTGGCCGAGGCCATGGGCGCGGACAAGCCGGTGCTTTTGATTCCTTTTGAATTCAACGGCCAGCAAACGTATGTGCTGGAGTTGGGCGAAGACGCAGACGGGCAGGGACATATGCGTGTCTTTGCCGACCATGGCGTGGTGCTGTCTGGCGAGGAAGAATATGTGCGGGACATCCCATACAAGGCGAGCGAGTTTGACAAACTGCGTTTCACTCAGACGGCGGACGTACTGATTCTGGTCCATCCGAATCATCCGGTGCGCAAATTGACACGTATGGCTCATGACAACTGGACTCTTGAGGAAATGGTTTTTCTTGGTCAGCCAGAGGAATGGATCGAAGGTAATTATCCTGCCGCAGTTGGTTTTTTTGAGCAACGGCTAGTGCTGGCTGGAACGCCCAATGAACCGGGCACCCTGTGGTTTTCGCGAACAGGTGAAATGGAAGATTTCCGTCTCAAGACCCGCGAAGTCCCGCTGAATGGCTGGCGTGATCGAGAGATCGTCAAGGGTGAAGCCAATGAACTTCGCTGCGGCAAGTCAACAGACACATTCACCATAGCCAGTGGAGATGGATTTGAAAAAAATGACGGTCTCAAGGGCCAGCACCCAGATGGAACCACCCGTTATTTCCGGTATAAAGGTGGAAAAAACTATACGATCACTGGCTCTACAACAATCACATTTGAAGAGACGCCCGGCGATACTGGCATTGAAGTCATCTGGGATAGTGAAGACGTACTGAAC
The DNA here is from genome assembly GCA_022712855.1 of Pseudodesulfovibrio sp. Lineage (GTDB taxonomy): Bacteria > Desulfobacterota > Desulfovibrionia > Desulfovibrionales > Desulfovibrionaceae > Pseudodesulfovibrio. The sequence goes on from JAFLJT010000027.1 coordinate 12,646, forward strand.
GAAGAGTTTTGGGATTGTTTCGAAATCGGCGACCGGACCGTTGCTGAAGCTGGAGACACCCCACTGCCTGATGATGCCATTGAAGCAACCCTTTCCGGTAGGCAGGCCAATGCCATTGAGTTTTTGGTACCTCGAAACAAGCTCTGGGTCGGCACCGCAGGCGGCGAATGGACGATCTGTGGCACGACCAATGACGCGGTAGGTCCCGAGAATATCAAGGCGAGCCACGAGGGCACGTGCGGAGCATCTGCTTCGCGCCCTGAATCTGTGGGTTTTGCCACCCTGTACATCCAGAGGGCGGGCATGAAAATCCGTGAAATGGCGTATCGATTTGAATCGGACGCCTACGTTTCTCGCGACCTGACCGTCCTTTCTGAACACATCACCAAAAGCGGCCTGACGCAGATGGCGTATGTCCAGGAACCCGACGCCATCCTTTACTGTGTGCGCGGTGACGGCGAACTGGTGACCATGACCTATGACCCAAGCCAGGAAGTGGCTGCATGGGCACGGGTAATCACAGACGGCGCAGTGGAATGCGTCACCTCCATCTACAGCGACCTGAGCAAACGCGACGAACTGTGGATTGTTGTTCGTCGAACCGTCAATGGCGAAGAGCGGCGTTACATCGAGTTCCTTGAGGGCGACTTCAACGGCAACATGGATGACGCCTTTTATGTGGACAGCGGCCTGACCTATGACGGTGCGGAAACAACATCAGTAACGGGCCTCGACCACATGGTTGGCAATACCGTCACTATACTGGCCGACGGCGCTGTGCACGCAAACAAAGTTGTGGCCGAGGACGGTTCCGTCACTCTGGATCGCTCGGCATCCAAAGTCCACGTAGGACTCCCCTACACCTCCATTGTCCAACCCATGCGCCTGGAAGGCGGCAGCAAACGCGGCACTTCCCAAACGAAACGACAGCGAATCACCAAGGTCGCAGTCCGTTTTCATGACACGCTTGGTGGCAAAATTGGCCCTGACCCCAATCACCTTGAGAAGCTCTATTTCAGAACACCATCCACGCCTATGAACCAGGCGTCCGGTGCATTCTCTGGCGACAAATCAGTCGTGTTCCCACAAGGTTGGACACGTGAAGGCATTCTGACAGTCATGCAGGACCAGCCTTTGCCCATGACTGTATTGCTCATAATCCCAAGCTCTATCAACAATGAATAACAACCAACTACAACAAAGGAGACTCCCCTATGGGAAGCAATAATAAAAATTCGGCCAGCATCCAGGAAGGGTTCAAGATGATCGGCAACCTGACGGACATGTTCAGTGGGAAATCCCCCGGTACGGAAATCGACTACTCCGGCGACCACGAAGAAATGGCGCAAATGGCTGAATTTGATGCCAGAGAAAGAGCTCTCGCTGAGGAAAAACTCGCCGAGAAAAAGGCCGAGGACGTCCATGTAAAACAGGAACAGGACCGATCCAAGCGCAACACCGAATGGGGACAGTCCGGCCTCGCCATGAGCGGCTCCAAAGAACTGGTGCGAGAAAGCCGCCAACTCAAGGACCGACAGGACGAAGAGGACGAGCTTTTCGAAGGCGATATGGAAACCCGTGAAACCATGGATAAGGGCATGCGCGAAGCAAATTTGTTCCGCATCAGCAGGGGAATCGCTCCCACACGTTCCACACTGTCCCTTGGTTCCGAACCTTACAAATACAGGAGATAATCCATGACCATTTCATCCACAGAATCCAAAAAAATATACGGCGGCAATAGCTCCACCTCAGTATTTCCCCTACCCTTCATGTTCAGTCGTAACGAAGACATCGAAGTGGTACTCACCGATATAGCGGGGATTGAATCTCTGCTGACCATCAGCACCGACTATCAACTTTCCGGCGCAGGCGAATCCTCCGGCGGCACCTGCACCCTGAACATCACCCCCGAAGCAGGCCAGACTGTGCTCTTCCGACGCAATCCCGCCATGGTCCAGGAAGTGGACTATGTGGAAAACGACGCCTTTCCAGCAGCGACCCACGAAGCGGCTCTAGATAAACTGACCATGATTTGCCAGGCCCTGTCTGAGCGATTGGATCGAACAATCTCCTTTCGCGTCTCCTCCGCTGTCTACGGCGCTGAGCTGCCCGAACCGGCCCCGGGCCAACTGCTCTCCTGGAATGAGACCGGCACCAACCTGTCCAACAAGGTCAGCACAGAAGTGGAAGGCATCGGCAACGTCCTGCTCCCTCTTGGCATCATCGACGGCGGCACTGGAAGTACCAACGCCAATGACGCGCTCATAAACTTGGGATTCTCTCCAGTTGGCAGCGCCGTAGCGACCTGTCTTGATACCGCCGAAGGACTGGCCGCACTCGACGCCGAACCCGCTGATCCGGGCATTTTGAAAGCAGACCTGCCAGATGTCATCGAAACTGTTTTCAGCGACGAGTATCAAATACATACTGGCACGGATCTCGCCAGTTTCGCCGCCACCCGGAACAAAATTGAATGGACGCTGACTGCGGATTCGACCTTTGATGGACTCAGCCCGGCCAACCCGGTAAGCTTGGTGTTCTATATCAATCCCGCCACTTTTGCGCTTTCATTTGCCAGTGTTTACACCTTTTACGGCGATGCTTTTAACGCATCCGCCCCCGAGGTGCGTGTATGCGTGGATATCAATGGCACAGATAAGCGCGTGACCATCGCCAACGCAAAGGCGGTGTAGCATGAGCCTAACACCAATTTGTAGGGATGCAGGTGGCGGTGCGCCGAAGGTCTTCCCGAAGTCTATTGACTTCTCCATGATCTCGGGGGGTGTTGGTTATTATCTGTCACGTACCCCGCGTGTGGCAGATGACCGGAAGAAGTGGACGTTCAGAACACTATTAAAACACGCTGGTATCGGCGGCACACTCATCGGAACGCGTCCCTCTGGTTCGGACACTACCTATTTTCAGGTAAACGTTCTTACCAGTGGACAAATAGCATTCGGTAATTGGACTAAAACACTTCTCCTCACCAATGAAAAGTTTGTCGATGAAACAGCACACTATGATATTGTTTGCCAACTGGATGCTGCCAACTCAACAGGCCACATCTTTGTAAATGGTGTTGAGTGTACTTATGCAGTAAATAATATCACCAACATTGACTATCCTCTCAATAATACAATTGAGCATCGAATTGACGAAGGACAGGACGGCTATTATTCAGACCTATATTTTATAGGTGGGCAACTTCTTTCTCCTTCAACGTTTGGTGAATTCTCTAACGTAGTGACTGGCTTGTGGGTACCTAAAAAACCCGGCTCTATCACCTACGGGACCAACGGTTGTCACCTCGACTTCGCTGATGCTGAAGACTTGGCCAAAGACGTATCAGGCAACGGCAACGATTGGTCCGTCAACAGTTCACCTGTGCAGACGCTTGATACACCGACGAGTAACTACGTTACTATGAATCCACTAGAGCCAGCGGAAGCCTCAACTACTCTATCTAATGGCAACTTAACTGCAACCGTGAGTGGGGCTAGCGGTCGGTCTGCAAAATCTATGGCTCTGCCTACCGCAGGTAAGTTTAATTTTGAGACTACGACAAGTGCTGCTAATGCAGGTCAAAGCGCCGCACGATTCAATCTAGTTCAACTACCTGCTGAGGGTGGGGCTATTGCTGTCTACTACTTCGGAGATGGACAAGTATACATAGATGGTGGATCGGTAGGGACCTTCGACGCGTGGGCCGCCGATGATGTCCTGACGTTTGCTATAGACTTTGATGTTAGTCAGATTATCATAAAGTTGAATAACATAGTGCAGACAACCCAAATCTTCACGACAGTAGGTCCATTCTATCTTGAATACACCTCTGCAGACGGAGGTGAACTCACTGCTAACTTCGGGGCTACGGGGTTTGACTACACTCCAGAGGCGGACTTCCTCCCACTCAACACAACCAATCTCCCAGACCCGACTATCCTTAAGTCCTCGACTGTTGCTGACTTGGTGATGAGGGTTGGTACTGGTGCTGATTCAGATATAACTGATCTTGATATGGCAACCCCAGACCTTCTCTTGGGTAAGTCACGCGACTCTGCCTACGTGTGGGGCCTGTTCGATACTGAGCGCGGAGATCAAAACGCACTATATACGAACAATACACAGGAAGCGTTTACTTATCCCGGCACTGCGGCATCGTTCCTACCTAATGGCTACAGGTGGGGAAGTGATGTAAGTTTTAACCGACTCAATGATAACTTCCTCGACCTCTGCCTCAAGGCGGGCGTTGACCAAGGGTTTGAGATTGTAACGTACACTGGTGACGGTGTTGCTGGCAGGACTGTTGCTCATAGCTTAGGCAAAGCTCCTACGTTTATGACTGTGAAAAGGTTGAATAATACATCTGGAAACTGGTACGTATATCATGCGGCATTGGGAGCTACGTACAAGCTGACTCTTACAACAGCAGCAGCAAGCCTTTCGACCATATGGGACAGCACGGAACCTACCTCGACTGAGTTTACACTTGGCGCACAGTCAGAACTGAATGGAGACGGTGATTCTTTTGTCGCCTACCTCTTCACCGAGTCCGACATATTCAAGGCGTTCAGCTACACAGGTAATGGCGTAGTTGATGGGCCATTTGTGAATCTCGGAGGTAAGCCTCTTTGTATTCCGTTCACCAAAAACAGTAGTGCCGTTTCATTCTGGCTTGAACGTAGTAACGCTCAGAGCCCATTCAACCCTGTGAACGAGTATCTCAAGCCGAATGAACCGGATGTAGAGGCCACAAGTGGCGCGGATATTCAATTTACAAGCCAAGGCTTTAAAATTGGAAACATCAGCGGGTCCGATAACGGCTCCGGCAATCTCATCGTCGGCCTCGCAATCCTCGAATCCACCAAATATTCAAACGCATATTAAAAAGGAAAAGATCATGTTTCGATATAATAACGGACAATTCAAACAGACACCCCCGGCCACGGTCGAGTACCAGGGCTTCATGCGCACCTTCAGCGACCTCACCCGCGAGCAATGGGACGAACTTGGCTACAACGAAGCCATTCCCGCCAAGCGCGAACCATTCACCACCTACGAAACCAAGTGGGTGAAGGGTGACGACCTGATCTATCGCCAGGAGATCATCACAGCCACGGTGGACGAAACGGCACAGGCAGAAGCCACAGCGAACACAGTACGGACTGAGCGCGACAAGATGCTCACGACTTCCGACTGGACACAGCTCGCCGATTCCACCCTCGATGACGAAGACATGGTGCTCTGGCAAGGCTACCCCCAGGCCCTCCGGGATCTCCCACAACAAGTGGGATTCCCCACAAACACCGAGTGGCCCGAAAGCCCGAACATGGGCTAAATGAAAAGGGGCGTTTCCGCATGGAAACGCCCCTTTAATGTTGTCACTTCAATAAATTCTTACACAGAACAAACACCCTCGCCCTGCCCTTCGGTCCAGATTTGTTGCACCGCCTCGGCCAACGCTCGAATAAGCGGATCATTCTCGCGGGTCTTGGCGTAAACGAAGCTGATGGAGAGCGACAAAACTGGCCCAGCATCGCAGATGATGACAGTGCCCTCTTTAACCATGGTATCGGCGTCATCCTGCTTGAGAAGGGACAGGCCACGCCCTGCGGCCACAAGCTGGCGGATGACATCCTCGGAATCTGCCTCAACGTAATTCGTCATCATGATGCCGGAATCTTCGAAAACACCCTCGATGATCTGCATGAACGGGCAATCGAGATCGGGCTTGACCCACGGCAGACTCGCAAGCTGGTCGATGGACTTGCCTTCGACCCTATCAGCCCAAGCAGCCGGGGCAACCACACGCACCGGAATTTCGCGCAATTTAACCGATTTGACCTCGGCATAAGGGTTGTCGAAAAAGGTAAATCCCGCATCAAGTCGGCGGTCACGTACCTCTTTCAAAATCAGGCCGGACGAACTCTGCTGCAAACGCAATTGCAACTTGGAATGTTCATCGCCCATGGAGCTAATAAGGCTTGTGACACACAGAAATTCCGGGTCCGTATTCAGCCCAATTTTCAGCGTTCCAGTCAGTTCCTCGCGGTACCCTTTGGCCTGATTGAGCATGTCATCAGCCGCCAGCAAAATAGTGTCCGCCTTGATCTTAAGGCTCGCCCCAACGTCCGTCAGTTGCATACCGCGCGGAGTACGCACAAAAAGCGGCAGCCCAAACTCTTCCTCAAGAGCCTTGATATGCGCACTCACAGCGGGCTGGCTGGCATAAATGCGCTCGGCAGCCTTGGTCAGGTTGCCCTCTTCGGCCACGGCGATGAATGTCTTGAGTTGATACAGTTCCATTACACGCCCCACTGTTCGCGGACCACTTCAATAAGCGCATTGATGGCCGGGTCCTCGATCTTCCCTTTACGATACACGAAATTGACCTCCACCGGATGACGGCCCAGAGACGAACAGACCGCGCCCTGACCGGATTCCAGCAAATGTTCGACCTCGTCGTCACGAACAAGGGCTAATGCCTTACCCTCAACCACCAGCGGCCGGATAACTTCTTCAGAATCCGCGCCAATGGTCTGGGCCGGGGATATCGAATGGTCAGAAAAAATCTTGAGTTGCAGCTCCCGGAACGGACAATGTGTGGTGGGCATGACCCAAGTGAACGCCGACAGTTCTTCCGGCCCGGCGCTTTGCAACCGCTCCTTCCACTTGGCCGCGCCCACGATGAAATATTCCGGCTCGGCCAGCTTGATCGCTTCCAGATCGCCATACGGATTGCCGGAAAAAACAAAACCCGCGTCCAGATTCTTGACGCGAATCTCGGTCAGGATCACCCCGGACGGCGACTGAACCAGCTTCAAATTGAGTTTGGGGAACCGCTCGCTCATGTTCTCCAACAAACTTGTCACGTGCAGATAGCTCGGATCAGTACACAGCCCCAGCGCTATCTTGCCCGCCACTTCACCGCGCAACGTCACGGCCCGAGCCTGCAATTTTTCGGCAGCGCCCAGCACTTCGATGGCGTCCTCGATAAGTTCGCTCCCGGCGGCGGTGAGTTCGACCCCGCGTGGTGTGCGGTCGAAAAGCTGCACGCCCAATTCGTCCTCAAGCGCCTTGATATGAGCGCTTATAGCGGGTTGGGTGGCGTGGACGCGTTTGCCCGCGCGGGTGAAGTTGCCTTCTTCGGCCACGGCCATGAATGTTCTGAGTTGGTAAAGTTCCATGCAGTATACCTATTATCATTTCTAATAAGGAGCAATCGGGATTCCTTATGACGGCCCTCACGGATTGTTATTGGACGTTTTTCCGTCCTCTCCATATTACAGTGTTGTCCTTCCAATTTGTTGGGGCACACTAAGGAGGATCATTATGGACAGGGGCAAACGTTCATTCAACTGGTTGTATCTGGTTCAGGCTGAGGATTCAATGACGCAGCCGAGCAGTCGTCTCATGGGGGCATGTAAGACTTTTCTCTGGCTCGGAGTATCCATTCTTATGGGAGTGGGTATGGGGCAACTTACGTAAATTTTTCTACTTAACGCAGAACTATCTCGGTATTCTCCCCGGTTTCACCGGGTAGTTTTGTGGAACCGGTACGCCTTCTCTCCTAAAGTAGAGGCGTGCCGGTTTTCTTTTTGTTTTTTTTGGGAGGGGAGAAGAGGAAAATAGGAAGAGAAAGAAGAGGGAGAAGTGAGGGAGCCGCCTTTGGCGGGATGAAAAAATGGGTGAAAGCTCAAGACTGAGCAACGCCAGTTGGATGTTACACATCCCAAGCTTCCATGTCCTCCGCGGACGGCGGTTCATTTTTGGCAAGCCCCAAAAAGGAACCAAAAAGCGCTTTTGGAACGCTCGCTTATCCGCGATCCTATACGGTAAGAATCTGATCAAAGCAGCGACGCTCCACGAACCAAGGTCGCCAG
>JAFLJT010000287.1 GCA_022712855.1 Pseudodesulfovibrio sp.
GTGCTGCTGATCCTGGTGATCAACCTGCTGGGCGACTGGGTCCGCGATTGCCTCAATCCGAAACTGTACAAGGGGTAAATCATGGAACAACTCCTTTACATAAGACACCTCAATGTTGATTTCGTCCTGCGCGAAAAAACCCTGCGGGCCGTGCGCGACGTCTCCCTTACCATAAACAAGGGCGAACGCCTCGGCATCGTCGGCGAATCCGGCGCAGGCAAATCCGTGCTCGGCTTCTCCATCATCAACCTGATCTCCAAGCCCGGTAAAATCACTGGCGGCGAGGTCATGTTCGACGGAGAAGACATCTCCAAATATTCCTATGACGAGATGCGCAAGATCAGGGGCAACAAGATATCCATAATCTTTCAGGACCCCATGATGACACTGAACCCGGTCCTGACCATCGGCACCCAGATGAAGGAAACCATCCTGGCCCACATGGATGTTTCCGCCAAGGAAGCCGAAGCCATCTGTCTTGAAAAACTTAAAAAAGTCTACATTCCTTCACCTGAAAAACGACTTAAGCAATATCCGCACGAGTTCTCCGGCGGCATGCGCCAGCGGATCATCATCGCCATCTCGTTGCTGACCGACCCCAGCCTGATCATCGCGGACGAGCCGACCACAGCACTCGACGTGACCATTCAGGCGGAGATCATGGACCTGCTCCTTGAACTCTGCGAGACCGACAACATGGGCCTGATTCTTATCACCCATGATTTGGCCGTTGTCTCCGAGGTCACCCAGCGTATCGCGGTGCTCTATGCCGGTCGCGTGGTCGAAATCGGTCCCACCGAACAGATCATCGGCAACCCGCAGCATCCATACACCCAAGGTTTGCTCAAGGCGCTGCCAGAGATGGCTGACGGTGAAAATCGTCTCAACCAGATTCCCGGCATGATGCCATCACTCTTCAATATGCCCGACGGTTGCCCATTTGAACCGCGCTGTAAGGAAAAGAAGGAACACTGCACGCAGACAGTTCCCGGTCTCATCGAGCTTGAAAATGGTGCACAGGTAGCCTGCTTCGCACGCGAAGGAGGCAAATAGCCATGGAAAAACTTCTCGAAATCAAAGACGTCGATAAACACTTCGACATCTCCGGTTCCTTCCTTGACCAGCTTCGTCTGAAGGGTGGCAGGATCAGCCGACAAAAGACCGTGGTCAAGGCCGTGAACAACGTCACTCTGGACGTCATGGCGGGTGAAACTCTCGCTATCGTTGGTGAATCCGGTTGCGGCAAGTCCACACTGGCTCGTACTGTCATGGGGTTATACAAGCCCAACAAAGGTGAGATATTCTACCGGGGCAACCGCATCGACAATCTCAGTTCAAAAAACATGCTGCCTTACCGCACCAAGATGCAGATGGTCTTTCAAGACCCGTATGCATCCCTGAATCCGCGCATGATGGCCCGTGAAATCCTTGAGGAGCCGGTCAAGTTCCATAACCCGACCCTTTCCCGTGGTGAGATAAAAGATCGTGTAGCCGAAGTCATGTTGCAGGTTGGCGTGGACCCGAAATGGGCATCCAACTACCCGCACGAATTCTCCGGCGGCCAGCGCCAACGCATCTCCATTGCCCGCGCCCTGGTCCTTGACCCGGAATTCATCGCCGCCGACGAACCTATCGCCGCACTCGACGTGTCCATTCAAGCGCAGATTCTCAATCTGCTCATGGATGCACAGGACAAACGTGGTCTGACCTATCTGTTCATCAGCCACGATCTGAGCGTTGTTGAACATATCGCTACCCGTGTGGCGGTCATGTACCTCGGCTGTGTTTGCGAATTGGCGACGACCAAAGAACTCTTCTCGAATCCGCAGCACCCGTATACACAGGCGCTCCTGTCAGCCATCCCCCGGGTCGGCGGCAAACGAGGTGGACACACCCGGCTTACCGGCGATGTCCCAACGCCCATCAACCTGCCCACAGGTTGCGTATTCCATGGCCGCTGCCAGCACGCCAACGAACGCTGCACACAGGAGATTCCAGCCCAACGCGCATTAGAAAGCGGAACGGTTGTGGCCTGCCACGCTGTGGAAGAAAAACGCATCTAGCAGCTACATCATACTGACAAAAAAAGGGGACAGCCATTGGCTGTCCCCTTTACTCTTTCATTGTAGAGAGAGTTAGGGAAACGCTGATTAATTCGTTCTTTAGGAAGTGCTGCAGAATTGTTCGCTGGGTAGGCGCGAAAAAAGGTTCAAGGCCGACGGCCGATTAGCCGTTGACGACTCTTCGAGGATTACGGATATCGAGAGCATAGATGTACTTCCTGTACGCTAGGGTTTGAACTTTTTGAAGCAACGACGCCAGCGGACAATTATGCAGTGCTTCCCTAGAGAATCAGGTTCTGCCTCAACTCATCAAGCACGATCTCTTTATTGAGCGGCTTTACGATGTAGCAGGAGGCGTGGGTATTGAAAAAAGCTTTGCTGACATTGGTGTCATCCACCAGCGAGGTGACCATAACCAGCTTAAACTGGCCCTGCTCGGGGGTTCCGAGTTTCTTTTCACGATCACGCATCAGCTCGGCAGTTTGATGACCATCCATGCTCGGCATGAGAATATCCATGAAAACAGCATCATAAGGCTCGCCGTCTTCATGGGCTTTATCAAAAAGCTCCAAGCCCACTTGGCCGGAGAGAGCACAATCACACTGTGCAAATGGCGCAAGGGTCATTTGCAAGTACATGTGTATACTTTCGTCATCATCCACAATCAGAAAACGCACAGAATCCTCACTATACCGCCGAGTGGTTCTTATTTGTAGCCAGCATTAACTTTAAACAAGAATCAATTACAGTCAATTAGATTCATACCTATACGTCAACGCCGTATTTCTTAATGGCAGCCATGCCGCCCTGCACGTTAATGACATCTTTGAATCCTTTATCGTCCAAAGTGATCTGTGCCTCGTAAGAACGCGCCCCGGTGTTGCATATGAGCACCACGGGTTTATCCGTGGGGATTTCATCCAGATGCTCGCGGAGCTTACCCTGGGGAATGTTGTGCCAATGTTCAGGATTACGCTCAACGTATTCATTAGCATCGGCAACTTCGCGGCAATCAAGGAAATGACATTCACCCTGATCGCGCTGGTCCCACATCTTCTTGAATCCGTCGGGACCGACACCACGGTTGATACCGATAAGGACGTTGTCCGCCAGATTGGCAAGAGTATTCAGAATGTCCATGGCTGCCGCAAACGGCGGGGAATAGGCCATTTCCATATTGGAAATATCATCGATGGTCGGCGTGTTTTTGAGAATGGCCGCCACGGCATTAATGCGTCCGACCATGGCATCGCCTGCGCTGCCGTAACCCTGCACACCCAGAACGCGACGTGTTTCTTTTTCCACCACCATCTCAAGGGTCATCAACTCTTTAGTTGGGTAGAAATGGGCCCTGTCGAGCTGAATGAGCAACACGCTGACAGCATCGAATCCAGCAGCCTCGGCAGCTTCAAGCGTCAGCCCGGTGCCTGCAAGGGAGCTTTCAAACAGCTTGACCACAAAGGAACCGACAACGCCGTCGAAACGGGCATTGCCGTCAGCCAGATTGGTGCCGATAACGCGGCCCTGACGATTTGCCATGGACCCCAGCGGCAGGAAAGCCGGACCGTTAGTGATCAGGTTCTTGACGATGACGCAATCGCCACCGGAATAAATATCAGGATCATTGGTGCGCATGAACTCGTCGACCAGAACGCCACCGCGTTCCGAAACATTCAGTCCAGCCTCTTTGGCCAGATCAGATTGAGGGATGATGCCAGCCGCGATAATGACAGCCTCGGCATCAAGAGTACGCTTATTCGTAATCACACGCTTCACTTTGCCGTTCTCGCCTTCAATGGCTGTGACAGTCTCACCGAAATAAAAGTCGACGCCGCCCTCTTCCATGTGCTTCTGCGCCATGGTGGCAAGGGCCGGACTGACAAGACGCGGCATGATCTGGTCCGTGATTTCCACCACGCTGGTCTCAACACCCCACATGTCGGCAAATGCTTCGGCCATTTCCAGACCGATGAATCCAGCACCGATAATGACGGCATTCCCTACTTCGCCCTTAGCGATGGAGTCGCGAATCTTTGTCGCATCATGAGGGTTGCAAACATAGCTGACGCCCGCGAGTTCTTCGCCCGGCAAGCCGAGTTTGCGCGGTGCAGCACCGGTTGCGATGACGAGCTTATCGTATTCGATAAAGGACGTTTCGCCCGTGTTGACATTCTCCACCTCGACCCGTTTATTCTCACGGTCAATCTTGGTGGCCTTTGTCAAAATCTGAACATCAACCCCTTTAACTTCCTTGAAGAATTTGGGATCACGAACCATATGAAAGCTCGTGGTAAACAGCTCTCGTTCGTCAGAAACATCACCGGAAACATAATACGGAATACCGCAGCCGCCATAGGAAATGAGCGAGCTTTGGTCAATCATGGTCACGGTAGAACCGGGTTCGAGACGCTTAAATCGGCACGCGGCTTTGGGGCCGAGTGCAACGCCGCCAATGACGACAATATGCTGAGACATGGTTTATTCCTGTTTATTTCAGATCCCGACGGTCCCTCGGCCGCCGAAATCGTTATTTCAAAAATTCTTTGATGGTATTGCCCAGTCGTTCGATACCTTCCGCAATCTTTGCTTCGTCGGAGTTCGAGAAGTTGAGGCGCAGCGTATTTTCGCCGGAGTCATCCACGTAGAATGGACGGCCGGGCACAAATGCGACCTTTTCCTTAATGGCGATATCAAAGAGATCCATGGCCGACACGCCCTCAGGCATGGTTGCCCACAGGAACATACCGCCCTCGGGTTCGGTAATGGTCACCTCGGCCGGAAAATATTTCGCGATCATCTCCACCATGACCTGACGCTGACGGCCATACCGCTCACGAATCAGGTCCACATGGGCTTCGATGTCATTGGTTTCCAGATAACGCCGCATGATCGCCTGCGCCACGGTGGACGTGTGCAGATCTGACGCCTGTTTGGCAATAACGAGCTTGTCGTAGATTTCTTTCTCCTTAACAACCAACCAACCGATTCGGAAACCGGGGGCCGCAATCTTGGAGAACGAGCCACAGAGAATGCTCGACTTGTTGCAGAAGGAATACACATTCGGCAAATCTTCGCCCATAAAGCGCAGTTCGCCATAGGGATCGTCTTCCACAAACAAAATATCGTACTTGTCCAGAAGTGCGGCGACGGCCTTACGCTTCTCCAAGGAGTAGCTGACGCCCGACGGATTCTGGAAATTCGGCACCGCATAAAAACACTTTGCACCATCCTTGAAGGCTGCTTCCAGTTCTTCAAGATTCGGACCGTCATCCTCAAGAGAAACAGTCACGAATTCCGGCTCGAAAATAGAAAATGCCTGAATGGCACCAAGATACCCGGGACGCTCGATGACGACCTTGTCTCCCTTGTCGAGAAACACCTTGGCAAAGATATCCAGAATCTGCTGGGAACCGGTGGTAACCAGAATGGAACTTGGGTCAACGTCAAGACCACGTTTGGCATAACGCTTTGAAATAATGGAACGAAGACCTACGTCTCCTTCAGTGGTGGAATATTGCAATGCGGACGCGCCGATCTCTGCAAAGACCTCGCGGGACGCCGTGTCCATGGCACTGACGGGAAACAGCTCGGGGTTGGGCAAACCTCCGGCAAAAGAAATGATTTCCGGGTCAGCGGTGACCTTCAATATTTCACGAATAAATGAACGATGTACGGTGCCCATTCTGCGGGCAAATTTGTCTGACATTTTAGCTCTCCTTGCGCATGGTGGCATACCCCGAAACGGTAGGATTCGCAAGACACCTGGCAAGAATTTTGTGGAAGATATTTGCGGTTTAGTGAGAGACTCTGATGTGACAATAGAGAGAGTTTTTACTCAATATACGCACTCGAATGAAAAGGAATTGGTCTCCAAAGGCAACCCGGAGGAAATCGCTTCCTCAAAGCGTTCAACTTAAAACGCAATTCCAGAATATAAACCAAGCGCATTCTGTTTTTTAATGGTTGTTCTTTTTCCAAACAATAACTACCATTTAACTAGGCCGTGTATACGTTTCAGGTGCTATAAAGAACTCTGATGTTGCTGCAATGAAAAAAAATTGCTTATACTGGTTAATAATGAGAACCGAGTCATTGGGGATCAATTCTTATTTTGAGTAGAACAATATTTGGCAGAGGATAGCCATGAGGCGCTTCGTTCGAACCATACTCTGTCTCATCTGGGTGACACTTATCGCGGCTCCGACACAGGCCAGCGACTATGTTGCCATGACCTCCCCACTCCCTCCCTACACCATCAATAAGGGCCTCCATGTCAAGGGTATCGCCGTTGATACATTGGCAATCATCATGACGCTTTCCGGCTCTCCCATGACCACTGATGACGTTAAACTCATGCTCTGGAGTCACGCTTTCAAGCAGACCACAAAGGGGCCGCACCGGATTATGCTGAATGTACCAAAGACCAGCCAGCTTTCCCCCCTGTTCAAGTGGGTCGGTCCTATTCATGTGACCAAGTACGTGATCATCGGCAGAAAGGACGGCAAGCAGATAACATCCACTGCAGACTTAAACGGACACAAGATTGGTACTATTCGTAACAGCCTGCCAGAAAAGGCATTAATCGCTTCTGGTGTACAAAAGAAGGACATAGCCTCATCCGTCACCCACGTTATCCCGCTCATGAAACTCGATAACAAGATGGTGGATTATTTCGTCCACACCGACACATCGGCCACCTATCTCATGAAGAAGATGGGAATGAAGATGAACAAGTACGCAGTGCTCCACACATACCTCGAAGTCCCGCTCTACTACGCGTTCAGCAAGGACACCAACGACACGTTCATCAACCTCCTGAACGAAAATCTGGTAAAGATGAAAAAGCCCGGAACCGACGGCAAGAGCCGCTTCGACAAGATAGTCGCCAAGTACCTACCTAATGGGGTGATGAACTAACCATCCGATTCTCAGGTCTTTCTTAATGCCTTTTTAGTGGCGCTAGACTTCGCCAAGGCTGTTCAAAAAGTACCAGTTGCTAGGCGCAAAAAAAAATCAAGCCTGAGCGTAGTCTTCCTACGTGATGGCTTGATTTTTTTGCAGCAACGACGCAGATGGCGCTTTTTCAACAGCCGCAAAAAAGGGGCCATAAGGCCCCTTAGTATTATTCTTTGTCTGGCGACCAGTTGGGGTCGCGGTACTTTTCGGGATTATATAGGCGCCAGTCGGAACCGTCGTCATATTTCTCGTCAGCACCAGGGAAAGGCGTGAAGGTCTTATCGTCCTTCTTGTCTTCCTTGTGACAATCTGCATTTTCAAAATATGATTTTTCCATAATAACCACCTCTATTCTATGAAGTCTTCCCTCAAAGCGAACAGAATTTAAGGGAATGTACAACTACTGCGTACACTTCCTCTTTGAAGGAATTGTTCCTAAGTGTCAAGCGACTTATAGGGCCGCTTCCAAGTTAGGTTTAACGTAAAGCTCTCCGCCGTGACAATCATTGATGACCAAAAGCGGAAAA
>JAFLJT010000134.1 GCA_022712855.1 Pseudodesulfovibrio sp.
ACAACACCAGTCTTTTCTCCGGACGGCAGCAATACTTCGTCATGATGACGGGCTGTACGACGTCCATCAATAACCAATGCGATGAGGGATTCCTTCACCTCACCAAGGCCGGATTTTCCGATATACTCAGTTTCCTTTTTCAGGAAGAAACCAGCGCCAGCTTCCTTGGGAGTATGTTCTTCATCCAAATCTTGCCCATAGAGCGGGTAGCCTATCTCAAGGCGCAGGGTGTCGCGCGCGCCTAAGCCAATTGGTTCGACACGGTCATCCTGAGCGAGCTTTTCCCATACTTCCAATGATTTGTCAGACGGCAGGTACAACTCGTACCCCAGTTCGCCAGTGTAGCCTGTGCGGCTGACGATCATGGGGAAGCCGAGTGCTTCCGTCGTCTGGAAATTGAAATAATTCAGTGCATTCCAATCTTCACCCATCAAGGTATTCAAAACATCAAGGCTTTCCGGGCCCTGAATGTCGATTTTACCTGTCTGGTCGCTGATATCAGATAACGCCAAACCATCGGGCAGGTTGGCCGTGATGTGATTAAAGTCTTTTTCACGGCAGGAGCCGTTCACCACGAGCATGTATTCATCTTCGGCCAAACAGTAGATGATTAAATCATCGTTGATACCGCCGGATGCGTTGAGCAGAAAGCCATAGCGGCATTTCCCGGGAGACAGTGTTTCCAGCTCATGGCTGACAATCTTGTTCAGGGCGTCCTTTGCACCTGCTCCGGCGAGGGCAAACTCGCCCATGTGGGAGATGTCGAAAATACCCGCTTTGGAACGGGTGTGTTTGTGTTCTACTATGATGCCCTTGTACTGGACCGGCATGTCAAAACCGGCAAAGGGAGCCATTTTGGCGCCGTTTTCACGATGCCATTCGGTGAGTGGGGTTAGTGCGAGAGTATCCAATGTTCCTCCAAAAGAGTCTGGTTAAAATACACCCGGACCGGGCGTGCCCGAAGTTCGTGATTTCCTGATGGACCGGAATTCATCGAGCAACACAGTAAGGGTGGTATAAAGTTTCTTAATTTCAAGGCCATAAGGAGAAAGATTTTCTTCCTTCACATCAACATATTTGCGTTGCAGATATGGATCAGCCACAACGTCGCTCCCGATGATCAGCACCTTGACTACCAATTTGTCGAAATAGTTAACGATTTCAAACTTCAACTCGCTGAGAATTTCGGTCATCAGTTCGAGCATGCGGTGGTAGGAAATCGATTCGCCCTTGTATTTGCGGTAACGAAGATCTTCCAGAATGCGGACCTTTCTGGCTTGCTGAATCTGTCCGTATCGTGACCATACTTCTTGATGCAACTCAAAGTGATCATTGAATACATCATAGTTGTCAGGTGTCAGCAGATAGCCGTCCAAAACGCGTACCAGCTGGGAATAATAGTCATCCGAGTAATCCACAATGCGGTGCATGTGCTTGGAAAGCCACATGTACAACACCTTGAGCTTGTTCTCGTGGGTGTCGGTATTCATGATGACTTCGTTGCGCTTGTAATTGACCGGGATGCGATACTCGCCCCGGACGATATCATTGAGGCGCAGAATCATGTTCTTGGTGTTCTGAATAATGTTGAGGTTGTCGACGACTTCCCCGGTGATGGGGTGGATGACTTCCTGCTTTAACACCGACAGCGCGCGGTCTTCCCGAACGTTCTTGGGGCTGTACTCGTGCTGCTGGTATGTCACACGAAGAACCACGATGCGGTTTTCCTTGTCGATGAAAAAGCCGCCCTTATTCAGCAAATCGATGGTGTCTTTTTGATTCTTGTTAACTTGCACCAGTCCGATCTTGTCTACACGCGGATATTTTTGCAGATGTTTTGGTGTGTCAGCCAAAGGAGACATCATGGTGGTGATGGTCCGGTCACTTTGCCCTTGGACTCGAACAATGAAACGTTCTCCCGATCGCAGCAAGCGGATGGCGAACATGGCAGATGAGGTACGACGCTCCGAAACAATGGGGAAACCGTGCAGTTCCATCATAAACTGGTAGGCGAACAGACGGTTGCATTCGTAGGTCAGGCTGTCGCCCGGCTTGAATTTGCCAATCTTAAGGCCGAATTGTTTCAATTCACTATCGAGATCCGACGGCAGGGAGGCGTACATGCCTTGCAGGGTGAAGTTACCAGTCTCATCATGAGCAAGAACATGGGCTCGTTCCAATTCCAGTAGGAACTCTAACATTCCCCCGTAGTTCTTCATGGTGGTGATGTCTGTATCGTCGAAAGCCTTGAGAAATTCAGGATGATGTCTTTTGGGAAGACGACTTTGATATGTGCGGATATTGGTGGCGATAACATTGTCATCCGCATCATATGAACCATTGTCGCGCATCTCTTCCCATTCGGGTTTAGAATACAGCGCATCGTACTGGAATACTTCTTTGAAGGAGTTGAGCTGACGTTCGAAGGCAACAATGCTCATTCCCGGCAGCGCCTTGTATTCGTAGAGATCGACTTCGAATGAAGGAAGAAGTTCTCTTGCTTCGACAATGGGGTAATCTTCCGTTTCGAAATATGGCTTGATCAGGCAATATTTGATTTGGTTAAAATCAAGAAATTCTTTGAGTTCTTCAAGTGATTTTAACTTGGTATCAGGCGAACCTTTCTTGCCGTAATCTTTATATCCCGGAGCCTTACTGAATGCTTTCTTCCACATAGGTGTGTGTCCATGATCTGATGATGATAACAACGATTATCCACCGCTGTTCATATTATCATTATTATATATACCTATATTGACTGGAATTCAACGGCTTTGACGCAAAGGGTCGCTCACTGTTAATGAGCTGGGAACGTATCGAATAAAGAGTATTGGTGCTGTAAATAAAAGGGCTTATAAAGATCAATGGTCTTGAATAATTGACACTATGTGTACCTTTGGATAAGGTCCGCTTGGTTTTAGGCAACGTTTTCTACACATGAACGAGGTGATGTGATGAAAAAGAAAGATCAATGCCCGCGGGCTAAGATTAATGAACAGTATTGTTCATGCACAAGCTCTTGCGATAAACACGGCATTTGTTGCGAGTGCCTGCATTACCATCGCCAGCGTGGCGAGCTTCCGGCTTGTTACTTCACTGCTGAAGAAGAAAAGACCTATAACCGATCCGTTGAGTTTTTCATTCAACGTCGGTCGTAACCATATGATTATTTGAAGAGATCAATGAAAGGCGGTAAAAACCGCCTTTTTTATTGGAGATTCCAATGGATACATTCGACGGAAAGAACATCCTGGCCGGGCTTGAGGAAATAGCTATCAGGGCTGGTGACATTGTCAAAGAGGCTTCCACCAAGACCAAGAAGATCACCCACAAAGGGCGTATTGATCTGGTGACGGAAACTGACATTGCCGTGGAAAATCTGTTGAAGGAAGAGCTTGTCCGCTTACTTCCGGGGTCAGATTTCCTTGCCGAAGAGTCCGCTAAAGATACGGAACTTGGCGAATTTACATGGATAATCGATCCGATAGACGGCACTACAAATTTTGCGCACGGACTGCCCTTTGTGGCAAATTCCATAGCTCTCTGGCACCGGGACCGGGTGGTCCTTGGTGTGGTCAATCTGCCGCTCATGGGCGAATTGTTTTCAGCTCGTGAAGGGCATGGGGCGCAAATGAATGGTCAGTCTATCGCCGTTTCGACAGCTTCGACGATGGAGCAATCATTGTTGGCGACAGGGTTTCCCTATGCCATTGATGAACATCTGGAAACGATACTCAAGCATTTACGGACTCTACTTCCGTTGACGCAGGGGATTCGCAGGCCCGGAGCCGCTGCTCTGGATTTGGCCTATGTTGCATGTGGTAGATATGACGGGTTCTTTGAAAGCGCACTGAATCCATGGGATACGGCGGTAGGAATTCTTTTGGTAAAGGAAGCGGGTGGTATGATTAGTCAGTTTGACGCGAAAGATGCGTATGCGTTGAATTCTCCGACCATTCTAGCGACGAATGGCCATATTCATGCAGAACTGAGTCGGCTGATCTGCGAGGATTAACTACTCGTGAGCATCCCTGTTTCCCAGAGAATAACGAGGTTTGGGGTGAGAAGCTCACGAAATTCTTTGATAAGACAGTTCAACTCTTCGGGGGAAAAATAATATCCCTCAGAGGCTTCATTCAAGTTGGGGACAATGGGCTGTGTGTTTTTGGTCACGGCAAACATAGTGACATGTTCATAGCCGGTTTCCGCGCAAGCGGGGAGAGTGCGTAGGGGTTGAGGGCTTTCAATGTCCAGTTGCAACTCGTCGTGCAAGACACGCAGGGCGGCATCCATTGAGGATTCGCCGACATGGGGATGAGTGCGGGCTGAAATATCCCAACGCCCTGGAAAAAAACGTTTATCTTTGTTTCTTTTTTGCAGGTATATCTTTTTTTCCGGATCAAAGATCAAGACCTGCACGGAACGGTGTTTGAGGAGTTGTCTGTGAGCAAGATCTTTAGGGAGCACAGCTAGGGGTCGATTATCGTCATCAACGATTTCGACTGAATTGGCTCTATCGAGTGAGCTTGGTATGTTTTTGCTGTTAATCATTGCTCCATCCCCGGAAATCTTTGATTTGGGTTAGAAGAGCGTATACACTCTATGCTTCTACATTTCCAGCATGGAGATTCGTCAAACGAGGTTCTTGGATGAGTGTAATGGTTATTCCCTTGGGGGCATCCGATGTGGATGAACTCATCGAGCTTGAGAAGCTCTGTTTTGCCTATAGTTGGACACGCGATCAGTTTCTCATGGGACTCGAACGTGGCGTTTTTACGATTCTTGGTGTACGCAATAATGGCATTTTGGTGGGATATATTGCTTTTTCGCTCATCGAAGACGAAATGGAAATATTGAATCTGGCGGTTCATCCCGATTTTAGAAAGCGACATATTGGCACCAAACTCTTGGATCGTGGATTCGAAATATGTCGCAAAAAGGGGATTGCCAAGAGTTTCCTGGATGTCAAAGAGTCCAACGTCGCAGCCATCGATATGTACGAAAAATTTGGCTACACACAAATTGGCATCAGAAAGAAGTACTATCCTGACACCAAAGAGAACGCTTTATTGTATAGATATGATTTTTCATAGAATGGATTCAACTCGGATTGAAGGATTATCATGAATTTTATCGACCAGATCGACATTGCAGGGAAAAAATTGTTGTTCCGCGTGGATTTCAATGTTCCCCATGATGGGGGAATCATTTCTGACGATAACCGCATACAAGCGGCCATCCCAACACTAAAATATGCTCTGGAACAAGGGGCGGCCATAATATTGTGTGCACACCTTGGAAAACCCAAAGGTCAAATCGTTCCGGCGCTCACGCTGGCTCCTGTGGCCAAGCGGACAGGGGAGTTGCTTGGTCTTGATGTGGCTTTGGCTCCTGACAGCATCGGGCCGGAAGCCATGAGAATGGCATCTGAACTCAAGCCCGGGCAGGCCATGATGCTTGAAAATCTTCGCTATAATCCAGAAGAAATTGGCAAAACACCTGACGAACGGGGCGATTTCGGCAAAACGCTCGCGTCCATGGCTGATGTATATGTTAATGATGCATTCGGTGTTGCCCATCGCGAAAACGCTTCTGTGGTTGATATTCCTAAACATGCCAACGAGTGTGTCGGTGGTTTTCTGCTGAAGCGCGAACTGGAATTTCTCGGTGATGCTTTGAAGGCTCCGAAACGCCCCTATGTTTGTGTATCCGGTGGCGCAAAAGTTTCCACCAAGCTGGGGATACTGAACAATCTGCTTGGGAAAGTGGATGACATCATTATCGGTGGTGCCATGGCTAATACATTTCTATTAGCTCAAGGCCACTCTGTGGGCATTTCTCTCGTGGAAGAGGGTTTAGTGGAAGATGCCATAGCCATCATGGGAAAAGCGGAAAAGCTCGGCTCTAAATTACATCTTCCTGTCGATTTCAAATACGCATCCCATCATAAGGCTTTAGAGTCCGAAGGGATTTGTGATGCAGATTCAATCCCATCCAAGTCCATGGTCCTTGATATTGGCCCCAAGTCTATTGTACGGTTCGTATCCGTTTTGGCTCGGTCCAAGACCATTGTCTGGAATGGTCCTATGGGGCTGTTTGAGACCCCGGCCTTTGCGGAAGGCTCCTTGGCCGTCTGTCGCGCTATTGCCGAACTGGATGATGCCACGAGCATTGTGGGCGGCGGTGATACGGACGCTGTGGTGCATCTTTTGAAACTTGCAGATAAGTTTAGTTTTATATCAACGGGTGGAGGGTCATTCCTCCAATTTCTCGAGGGCAAGGATTTACCGGCCTTCAAGGCCTTAAAGGAGTGTATGAGCTCATGAAAAAATTAATGGCTGCCAATTGGAAAATGTTCAAGACGTGGGATGAAGCCAGCTCCACTGCACAGGAATTGGTCGATCTTGCCGCCGCAAAGCTGCCGGACGACCGCGAAGTACTCGTATTCCCCCCGTTCACAGCTTTGAAAGCGGTCGCTGACGTGTTTGCGTCTAAAAGTGGCTTCTCCGCAGGCGGGCAGGACTATTACATAGAAGAGGAGGGCGCTTTTACTGGTGAGATCGCACCGAAGATGCTCCTTGATGTCGGCGGGACCTACGGGTTGACCGGACATTCTGAACGTCGTCATGTTCTTGGTGAAGATGATGAATACATCGCCGACAAGACGTCCTACGGTCTCGCTAACGGTCTTAAGGTTGTATTTTGTATTGGTGAGAAGATCGAAGAGCGCAAAGGCGGCAGGGTCGAAGAGGTTCTTGAGCGCCAAATGCGTATCGGCCTGAAAGATGTGCCGAAAGATATTGCACCAGAAAACCTGAGTGTAGCCTACGAACCTGTCTGGGCGATTGGTACTGGAGAAGTCGCCGGACCGGAAGAAATTATGGAGGCGCACGCTTTTACTAGAAAAATCCTAATTTCAATTTTTGGCGAAAAAGCCAATGAAATGAGGATATTATATGGGGGTAGCGTCAAGCCGGGCAATTGTAATGAGAT
Source organism: Pseudodesulfovibrio sp. (assembly GCA_022712855.1). GTDB lineage: Bacteria > Desulfobacterota > Desulfovibrionia > Desulfovibrionales > Desulfovibrionaceae > Pseudodesulfovibrio. The sequence goes on from JAFLJT010000134.1 coordinate 6,994, forward strand.
TATTGCGCTTGACAATGTCGACGGAGTATTGGTAGGTGGCGCGAGCTTGCTGAGTGAAAGCTTTTCTCAGATCGTTTTGGCCTGAGATCGCAAGCACATTAAAACGAGTTAGTAGAAGGGTAAGATTGTGGAAACTTTAGTTATTGTCATACATGTTTTAGCTTGCATCTTTCTGATTGGCGCAGTAATGCTTCAGTCCGGTCATGAAGGAATGGGAGTGATCTTCGGCGGCGGCAGCTCCACTATGTTTGGTAGCACTGGCGCAGGCGGTCTTCTCGTTAAGATCACAGCAGGCCTGGCAACTGTTTTCCTAATTACTTCCTTGACATACAACATAATTACCGGCAATAAAGTGACCGACCAAGATTCGATCATGTTGCAGGGTGAAGGCACAGTCCAACCGATCATTCCGGCAGAACAGCAGAAGCCGGGCGTGAAGTTCAAGGACACAGGCGACGACGCTAAGAGCGAATAGCTCACAGGCATATAAGTGCCGAGGTGGTGGAACTGGTAGACACGCTAGCTTGAGGGGCTAGTGGAAGCAATTCTGTGGGGGTTCGAATCCCCCCCTCGGCACCACGACTTAAAAGGGTTGCAGCTAACAAGCTGCAACCCTTCCTCTTTTGGTTTTTCTGCACTCGATTTACTTTCGATTGTC
>JAFLJT010000333.1 GCA_022712855.1 Pseudodesulfovibrio sp.
TCAAGCTCTGGAAGAGGGGCAGGCCAAGAGTCTGCTCGTGTTATCCTGTGACGAAAACGGGTTCACACCGGATCAGCTTGATCCGATTCTCAAGGAACTGCCGGTCCCTGTTTTTGGGGGTACATTTCCCGTTGTTACCAATGGAACAGATCAGCTCAATCGCGGCAGCGTTGTTGTCGCTATGGATCGTCGGGCCGATATCTATTTTGTGCCCGATGTGAGTAAGCCGGAAACGGATTTTGAAGACGTCCTGGATTCCATGGTGGCGGAAGAGGATGATTTAAAAACGTTGATGGTGTTTGTCGATGGTTTGTCCGAACGCCTTTCCGCTTTTATTGAAGGGCTGTATTCCGTCTTCGGGTTGGAAATCAACTACGTCGGCGGCGGTGCTGGCTCTCTTTCCTTCAAGCAAAAGCCATGCATCATTACCAATGACGGACTCAAGGAAGACGGCGCTGTTCTCGCTGCTTTCAACCTTGAGAGCGGCGTGGGTGTCAGCCACGGCTGGTTCACCATCAGCGGCCCTTATAAAGTCACCGAGTCCGAACATAACGTCATCAAATCTCTGGATTGGAAGCCCGCTTTTGAAGTCTATCGAGAGGTTGTGGAAGAGCATTCCGGTATGCAGTTCACCGCCTTACCTTTCTTCGATATTGCCAAGGCATACCCCTTCGGTGTTGCCAAAATGGGAGCCGAACGTGTTGTGCGCGACCCTGTGGCATTGGATGCTGATCAGGGACTTGTCTGCGTGGGCGAGATCCCTGAAGGTGTCTACGTTGACATCCTGCACGGTAAGGCCAACAACCTGATTCAGGCCGCCGGGCGAGCCCTCGACCGAGCCAACAAGAACTATCCTTTACGCACCCTCCCCGCCCTTGGCTTAATCATGGATTGCATTTCCCGTGTCCTCTTCCTTGAGGATGGGTTTACCTCCGAACTGACAGCCATGGCCATGCCGGAAATCAAGTTCGTTGGGGCCTGTTCCATCGGCGAGATCGCTAATAGTGGTAAGGATTACCTTGAATTTTACAACAAAACCGCTGTTGTCGCCTTCTTGGAGGGCGAGTGAGTTCATTTATTCAGGAACGTTTTCTCTATGAGATAGCCATGTCCATCGGCAACAGCCTGGACATTGAGGTGATGCTCAAGGAAGGCTTGTCCACATATCTGCGCAAGCTCAATTGCCTCGCGGGTGCCGTTCTTAAACGGGTGGATGACGACGCTGGAAACTCTTCATTCCAGTTGGTTTACGCCATCCCCAAACGGATGAAGCGCAACGCTGCGGTCAGCGAAGGTATTGAGCATCTGCCATCGGAACTCGATCAGGAAGCCTTGGCCGCCTATCTTGCAAAGTTGCCAGAAAGACAGCTCGCTGATGGGTACAGACGGTACACCATGGAGTTGCCGGGATTCGGCCTACTGCTTTTAGTTAAGAGTGCGCCTGGTTTTTCCATCCCTGAACTCAAGTCCCTTGCTCCCCTCAATATCAAGCTGGCCGGGGCCTGTATTTCCTGCGTGGCCAACGAACGGTTACAGAGTGAGATCGAGGTCCGCGTACAGGCTGAAAACAAATATCGCGACATATTCGACAACGCCATCGAAGGTGTCTACCAAACGACTATGGAAGGGCAGATATTGGACGTGAATCCCGCCATGGCTCGTCTGTTGGGTTACGACTCTCCCGATATACTCATAGCGAGCGATATCACTTTGAGTGAACAACTTTATGTACGCCCCGAAGATCGTGAGCGGCTGCTGCGACGGTTGAAAAGAAAAGGACGTGTGGCGGGTTTTGAATTTGAGTATCATCGGAAAGATGGTTCGCAAGGTTGGATGTCCATCTCCGCACGGCTGATACGAGATAAAGAGGGAAATCCGCTGTACATGGAAGGGTTGGCCGATGACATCACGCCCAGAAAACAGGCGGTCATCGCTCTTCGCGAGGCCAAGCAGGAAGCCGAACGGCTCAGCCAGATGAAATCCAGTTTCCTGTCCATGGTTTCCCACGAACTGCGGACGCCCCTGACCGCCATCCTCGGGTTCGCAAAAATTTCTCGCAAGCGTTTGGGCGAAATCCCCGAAGTCTGCCCAGCCTGTGCTCCTGCTGCGCACAAAATATTAGGCCGCATCGACCAGAATGTGGCGGTTATCATTGCCGAGGGCGAGCGTCTGACCGAGTTGATCAACAATGTTCTCGATCTGTCTAAATTGGAAGCAGGCTGGTTCGAATGGAGCGAGTCTGACGTGTCCATGAATGTTGTTCTCGAACACTCCCTGGCCGCCACCGGTATCCTCTTCTCAGAACCCAATGTCATGCTCCTGCATTCCATCGACGCTGATCTACCCTTTGTTTCCGGTGATCGGGACCGGCTCATCCAAGTGGTCATCAATCTCATCTCCAATGCGGTAAAATTTACCGTCGAAGGGACTGTCTCTCTTTGTGCCGCAGTAGAGGGCAACAACATCGTCGTCAAAGTATACGACACTGGCATCGGCGTCTCAGACAGCGATATCGAAGTCATCTTCGACAAGTTCCGCCAGCTCGGCAACACCCTCACCGACAAGCCCAAAGGCACCGGGCTCGGACTCCCTATCTGCAAGGAAATAGTCGAACACCATCGCGGAAAAATCTGGTTCGAACCCAACCCAGACGGCGGCAGCGTGTTCGCCTTTACTGTTCCCATTAAGTAATATGTAGGTAGGAATGCCTCCGGCGGCGCTTGTCAGCGGGCCCCCTTCGGGGTGTCTGCCGATGGCCGCCTTCAGCGGGACCAGAGAACCCTTTGAGAAAAGGGTTCTCTGGACTCTCCTAAACTTTTTGTCGCGCCTGACGGCGAAGCTCTACGAGTGCGGTAAGGCTGGCCTTACCGCCGTGCCGGTTAACGGTTTGAGCCGAAAAAAGCGGTTCGTACAGTGTCCTTCTTTACGGGACGGTGCACGCCGCTTTTTTCGGCTCAAACCGTGGGTGTTTTTAAAGAAGAAGATGTCGGAATTCTTAATTACGTATTCGCCGCAAACGAAGGCACAATGAAAAGATGCGCAATTGTTTGCGACCTACAACACGCGCGAATGCGCCTACAAAAAGTTTAGGAAGGGAGATGGGGTTGGGGGTAGAGGGCCGTGACCGAAGGGAATGCAACGCAGCACGAAGTGCTCCTGCTCGCAAGAGCAGGAAGACGCGAAGCGGCTAAAGTGGCCCGGAGGCATTCTTCTCTTTCTAGTTACTCGCGTCTATCGATGGGGCGGGCTATGAAGACCTTGTAGAGGGTGAGCATGATGAAGAAGAAGACGATGAAGAGTATGCCTAGCATGAAGGCGTGATTGAGTGTCGCTTCGAATTCGTTGCCGCTTCTGTCTACCATTTGGTCTGCGCGTGAGTAGAGTTCATTTTGTTGCAGGGTGAGTGCTTCAATGATTTGGTTGATGGCGGCTTCGCGTTCTGCGGAGACACTTGCCATGACGCCGGTAATGGTTGCGTTCTGCCAGGTTGTGAGTCCGGCGAAGACATCGGCGATGGTATCGTTGCGGTTCTTTTCCAGATTGGCAAAAAGATTATTCATGAGCATTGTGGTTTCTGCGCCCAATTCCTTGGGGAGATTTTCCGCGATTTCGGCGTAGCGTTCGGTGATGCCAGTGATGCGCTTGGTCTGGTCGACGATGCCATTGGCTTCGGGTTGGAATATCATATCGAGATAGGCGAGCTTGATTTGGAAGCTGATGACGAGTTGCATGCGTGACATGAGGTAGAAGGCGCGATCGATAGCGACCTTCATGTCCTGGGCGACGAGGGTGGCTTCCTTGACGCTAGAAAAAAGTCCGCCGGGGACGGTGAGCTTGCGCATTGATGGCTTGAGGCCGAGATCGCCGAAATCGCTGAACCGGATATAGTTGACTGCCACCTGCTTGGGGTGCTTCTTGCGCCAATCGAGGATAATCTTGGCGAATTCATCAAGTTGTTCGACGGTCAGTACCTTGGACGCGGCCTTCCAGATATCTTCTTCTGCTTCCTTAAAATGATTCAGGGCAGGGCGTGCTTCTTCTCCGAAATGAGGTACCCAGAAATCTTCCCAGACCATGCGGCGTAGCGATGTGACGACTATCATGTCGAGAAGTGCGATGCCCGGATAGGGGCCAGCGGCAATTTCCACGTTGGAGGAAATATCGAAAACCATCATGCGTGCGGCAGTCAATCGAGCCTGTGGTGTACCAATAGCTTCGATGATGGTGGCAACTTCGGATAGGCGTGAATTGCTCGTGTCGGCAAAGGCCATGACGGCCGCTTGCAGTTCGAGGGGACCGACATCCTGATATTCTGGCGTAGCTGATGACGCCTTTTGGCCTGGTGCGGTCTGGGTCTGCTCAAACGCAGTGATCTTGGGTCCAGTCTTTGTACTGCCGGAGCCGCAACCGATGAGGACAAAGAGTGCCAATATGCTTATAATAAGTCGCCAATTCATTTCAAACCTGCCGTATTTCAAGTCGATTTGGATCATAGTATATATCATTAGTATAATCATGAAATGAAATTTAAACAACTGCTACTATTAGTACGAGAAAGTGGTCACATCCTCATTTCAAGTTCCGGCAAAATCCCCTCTGGCTGTTGATAAAGGCCCGATCGCTGCGTTGCTGCAAAAAGATCAGACCCTAGCGTACAGGAGTACGCGTCGGCCATGATCTTTTTTTGCGCCTTGCGCTCGAACCTTTCCCAGCAGCCAGAGTTAATCGTTGGAGAGTAAGCGACCTATACTGGCCATGAGGTCGTGCTTGAGGATGGGTTTCATGATGAAGTCGCCGATTCCGATGTCTCGTAGACGGTCGTAGGAAACGGCGTCGGAGAAGCCGGTGCACAGGATGATCGGTATGTCCGGGCGGATGGCGAGCATTTCGCGGGCCAGTTCCATGCCTGTCATATTGGGCATGGTCTGGTCGGTGATGACGAGGTCGAAATCCTTGGCGCGGTGCTTGAAAGCTTCTAGCGCTTCGACACTGGATGTACGGGTGACAACCTCGAAACCGCAGGCGGTGAGCATTTCGCGGCCAATGTCGGTGAGGGGCTTTTCGTCGTCCACAAACAGGATGCGTCCCTCGTGGAAAATAAGATCGCTGGTAACGTCGATCGCCGGGCGTTCGTCTATGGCGGTCTTGGGGAGAAAGACGTGGAATGTTGCACCTTTGCCAGGTTTGTTTTTCAGCTCAAGGTAGCCGTCGTGGCGCTTGACGATGCCGTGGACCATAGCAAGGCCCATGCCTGTGCCTTCGCCCTGCGCCTTGGTTGTGAAAAATGGGTCGAAAATGCGATCTTCCACTTCGGGGGCGATGCCTGATCCGGTGTCTGAAACCGAGAGCCGGACAAATCGTTCCGGCCGTCCGAGTCCGTCGGGCGGAACGATCTCGTCGCCGTCGGTTACGTCGGCCATGGTGATGGTCAGGGTGCCGCCCGTGGCCTGCATGGCCTGGGATGCGTTGCCGCAAAGGTTGAGCAGAATCTGGTGCATCTGAGTGGGGTCGGCCAGCACGTTGTCCTGATCGGTCTCCATGCGCGAGATGATTTCCACGTTGGCCGGGACACTGGACCGGAGCAGCTTGAGCGCTTCCTTGATAAGCGGGGTGAGCGTCATGGGATGACGTTCCTGCGGCCCCTGTCGGGAGAAATTAAGAATCTGGTTGACCAGATCGCGGGCGCGTTTACCTGCTCGGGATATTTCTTTGACCCGACGTTCGAGGCCCGATTCCGGGTCGGCGGAACTTTCGATGATCTCCGCATAGCCGAGAATGACGCCGAGGATGTTGTTGAAGTCGTGGGCAATACCTCCGGCCAGTGTGCCGAGGGCTTCCATCTTTTGAGATTGCCGTAGCTGGTCTTCAAGGCGCTTGGGTTCGGATATGTCGAAGATGTATCCGCGTATTTCTTCCAGCTCTGCGTTTTCGTTATAGACGCTGTCAAAGTTAGCGAGGAGATATTGAACCAAACCGCCACGCCTGAGGGTGACTTCGTGGTTGGTAATACGCGCCCGCTCTTTGAGCAGGTCTTGCAGCGGTTCGGGAGCGCCCATGGCGTCCCACAGAGAAAAGATGTCGGTGCCGTGGGCATCCTGTGGTGACGTGAATCCGAACAGGTCGGCAAAGGCGACGTTGCAGTCGAGGATGAGGCCGTCGCCGTCGGAGGAGAAGTTGCCGGTGATGTCTTTTTCAAAGAGCATCCGGTAGCGCTGTTCACTTGTCTGCAATTCGCGCAGGACCGATGCACGCTTTGAAATATCCAGCCGCAGGCGACGGTTGGCCGCGTTGAGTTCTGATGTCCGGGCCTCGACCTTCATGGACAGAGTTTCGTTGAGTTCGTGGAGTTGGCTTTCCAGCTTCCATTTGGAACTGAGGGAGGCGGCGATCTGTTTGAGTTCTGCCGAGCGAAACGGCTTCTGGATGTAAAGCAGCTTTTCCGGCGGCATGACCCGCTTGTTGATTTCCTTCAGCGGAACACTCGCCTGGGAGGAGAGCAGGACTATCTCGATGTTCGGGTCAAGCTCGCGGACGCGTTCGGCAAGGTCTAGCCCGGCTAATGGCGCACCGTTTTCATCGTTTTCCTCAAGGTGAATTTCGATAAGGGCGATGGCAAAGGGAGTGCTTCGAGTCAGGGATTCTTCGATTTCAATGGCCGCATCAACTCTGTCGGAAACCGACACAACTTCAAAGATGGGATTGCTTGCCTCGGCTTCGATCTCTTCCTTGCTGGGCAGCTTCACGTCATCGTCAAAGAGTGCTTCCAATTCGCCCGGCTCTTCGCCCTCGAAACAGAGGACGTCACGGTACTGGGTGAGCGTCTCTTCTTCGTGGTCTACGGCGAGAACCCGAAAGGGGCGATTGGTTTCAGTGGACAAGGACAGCTCCTCCAAAAAGTTCTGGGACGGTGTGCTTTTATCGTGTGTCTCCGAAACATATTGAATTCTTCCGGAAAAGGGAAGGTCGGGAACCAAAAGAGAAGCCCCGGCCCGGGCGAGGGTATCTCGTTCGGTCGGGGCTGCTACAGTAAAGGTGCTTTTTTCGCTTTTCACGAGGATTCCCTGTCAGCTTTTAGAGGTGTGATCCATCGGGGGTTGGGATGACCCGTTCGTAGATGGTTGCGCTGTCGAGGCTCAGTAAGCTCAGGACGTCGCTACGGCCAGTCTTGGCATCGTTGATGCTGCCAAAGTTGCCGACCAACACGCGATACCAGATACCCTTCTTGCCGAGGTCCACCTGATTGATCCAGGTGGCAAATCCCTGCTCCTTGAGATCTGCGCAGTGGTTGAATGCCCATTCGTGGTCACGCCATGAGCTGACGTGCAGCCCGTAGGAGGGCTCATATATGGTGTCCCCGATTCCCGGTGCGAGGGATATCTTCTGGATATCCTTAGGAGGCGGACCTGCGAACGCGGGAGATGCCGCAGGCCCGCCGGGGTTCTGCTCCGAGTCGGGGAAAGACTTACGGAGCAGAGGGTTCGGGGTGGAACCGCTTTGTTGGTCTACGCGACTGACCTTCTGGAACCGAGCGGCCAAACGGGCGCGCTTCAGGTTGTCAGCAGCCTTCACGTAGAAATTGGGGGAGAGTTCTATGGCTCTTTCAAAATACGGCACAGCCTTCCCGGGCTTGTTGTCCGTGAGCAGAACGTATCCGACATTGTTGTTGGCCTTGGATTCGCCACCAGCATACTTGAAGGACTCTAACGCTTCATCGAGTCTGTTCAGGCGGGTGAGGGCCAGGCCAAGGTTGTTGTAAGTACGGGCTGAGACATCACCGCTCTGGAGTGCGCGGCGGAATGCGTCCACGGCCAAGCCATATTGCTCTTGGGCGATGTGAACTACGCCGAGGTTGTTGAAAATTTCAGCCTTGCCACCGCTATGGTTCAGATCAAGGGCCGTGGCGAAATTGTCGGCGGCTACGATGTAGTTACCGTCGCGGTCATTGAGAATGCCGAGGTAGTTGTGAGACTTCCAGAGCATGGGATTGAGAGCGATGGACTTTTCCAGATGGAAACGGGCTTCCTTGTACAATCCGGCGCGGAAGTAGACAGCGCCAGCACTGCCGTTGGCGATGGCGTGGTCTGGATTTGTTCCCATGACGTGGATGTATTCGGCCAGAGCCTGTTCTTCCAAACCCTTGAGCACAAGAAGGTCGGCCTTCTTGACGCGGACATCGTGGTTCTCCGGGTTCAGGCTGAGGGATTCGTTGTAATGCATGAAAGCCATTTCTGGATTATTGCGGCGCAGGAATCCGTCGGCCACCTGCTCGTGTTGTTCGGAAGTCAGCTTAACAGGGCTTTCTTCGCCGTATGCGAATTCGTCAAAAGACTGGTCGTCATGGGACTTGCCAGCACATCCGGTGAGCAGCATCAGTGCTGCCAGGATGGCGATGATAAAGTAAAAGCTGTTCCTCATGGTCATTCTCCTTTGTGAAATCTACACACCCATGACTGCAAAAGCGTCCATCAGCAGGATCACAGCGGGTCCCATGATGGCGATAAACAGCGCAGGTAATATGAATAGCATGAGCGGGAGGAGCAGCAGGACGGGCAACTTAGCCGCCTTCTCTTCAGCTCGTTGAGTTCGCTTGGTACGCATGGCATCAGAGTAGACACGCAAGGTGCGGCCGATGCTGATGCCGAAAATATCTGCTTGAACCAGCAGCGAGGTGAGGCTGGACAGATCGTCGAGTCCTACGCGGTCAGACAGAGCGCGAAGGGCGTCTCCGCGAGCCTTACCCGCTCTGAGTTCCAGTGTGAGCAACTTGAGTTCCATGCTGATGGTCGGGCCGGATGTCTTGAGTTCGTCACAAACGCGCTCGATGGCTTGGTCCAGCCCCATGCCGGATTCGACGCAGACAACCAGCAGGTCCAGTGCATCGGGAAGTTCGTTGGCAACGGCTATTTGCCGCTTGGCGATGCGCTTCTTGAGCCACATCTCCGGGCCGTAGACGCCGATAGCAGCCAGAAGGAGGGTGATAAAACCGGTTGTGAGCATGGGCTGTTCCGGCAGAAACAGGAAGCGGACGATCAGGAAGATACCGGACAGACCGATGGCGAGAATACCCTTCGTTCCTTGGAAACGTCTGGCGGCTGTCGGGGTGCGCAATCCGGCCTGGATCAGAGCGAGGTGGTTCTTATCTACCTCTTCTTCATCTGTGGGGCCGATCTTGGAGCCGACTCGATCAAACACGCCGCTGAATGCCTGCCACAGGTCGCCGAACAAGGAGGGCTTTTCTGCGGCGGTGCCGGAAATTCGTTCCTTGAGGCGGGCAGAAGCATTGGCGCCATCGAAGTAGGCGACGAGGCCATAGGCTGCCATGAGAATGGAGCCAAAGCCAAGGGCTGCTGCCATATATGGGATGTATTCGGTATTCATAATGCGTCTCCCTTACACCTGGATCTTGACCATTCTACGCATGACAATGATGCCAATAACCATGGATATGATGGCACCCCATGCCATGGTTTGTCCGGTTTCCGTCGTCCACAACAGTGAAATGTAGTCGGGGTTGAGGAAGTACAGAACCAGCGTGATGCCGAAGGGAAGTGCAGAAAGCAGCAGTGCGGATATGCGACCTTCTGCGGAGAGAACGCGGATCTTGCCAAAGAGGGTGAAACGTTCGCGCACCAGACGGGCGATGTTGGAAATGATTTCGGCCAGATTACCACCGGTTTCGCGTTGGATGTTCACCGAGACAATGAAGAACTTGAGGTCTGTGACGTCTACCCGCGCTTGCAGGTTTGCCAGTGCGCGATCGACGTCCATACCGAAATTGATTTCGTCCATGGTGGCACCGAATTCTACGCCGATGGGGGCGTCGAATTCGTCGGCGACCATGCGCATGCCGCCGGAAAATGTGTGGCCCGACTTGAGGGCGCGGCTCATGAGTTCCAGAGCTTCCGGGAGCTGCTGCTGAAAACGATCCATGCGCTGAGTCTTGAGACGGGACAGATACCAGATCGGTGTGTAACCGAGGCCTGCCGCCATACCCAGAGCTATCAGGATATTGCTGGAAAGGAAGTAGCCTCCAAACATGCCGATGATGCCGAGCAATGCGCAGCAGAGGAGGTAAATACCTGCCGTGCCCTTGGCGTCGGCCTGGCGAATGATGATTTCAAGATTGGAGGCGAAACGGAGCTTGCCGAGCGCCCGGTTGAACCAGGGCACTTCGCTCATGGATGAACGCTTGAGGAGCAGATCGAGGGACTCGGATTCCATCTCATTCATGGCGAACTGACGCAGCCGATTCTTGACACGCGCGTCCGCTTCGTCGCGGCCGGATCGGAGCAGGGCGGAGATGCCCATGACCAGAATGAAGACCACGAAGGTGCAACCAAGAGCGATGATGAGTGTCATGGACATGGCTTACTCCTTTCTCTCGGGCTTGGGCGTGGCTTGAAACATGCTGGCAGGGAAGTTGTATCCCATACGTTCCAGCTTTTCTGCGAACTTGGGACGGATGCCGCGAGCGGTGAAGTAACCTTCCACCTTGCCCTCGGCACTGACGCCAGTCTGCTCGTAAGCGAAAATTTCCTGCATGGTGATCATCTCGCCTTCCATGCCGGTGATTTCCTGAATGGAGATAACCCGTCTACTACCGTCCACCATGCGGGTGGCCTGAATGATGATGTCGATGGCGGAAGAAATGTACCGCTTCATGGACAGGGGGTTCAGGTTCAGCCCGGCCATGGAGATCATGGTTTCCAAACGCATGAGAGCATCGCGAGCTGTGTTGGCGTGGATGGTGGTCAGTGAACCATCGTGACCCGTGTTCATGGCCTGGAGCATGTCCAGTGCCTCGGATGAACGACACTCACCGACGATGATACGGTCCGGGCGCATACGCAGACAGTTCTTGACCAGTTCGCGCATGGAAATCTCGCCCTTGCCTTCGATGTTGGCCGGGCGGGTTTCGAGACGAACGACGTGGTCCTGCTTGAGCTGTAATTCCGCAGCATCTTCGATGGTGACGATACGTTCGTCTTCGGGAATGCTTCGGGACAGGCAGTTCAGCAAGGTGGTCTTACCTGAGCCGGTACCACCGGAAATGAGGACATTGAGACGCGACTTGACGATGCCGTCCATAAGTTCGGCCATGCCTTCAGTGAATGCGCCGAACCCGATCAGGTCAGCGGTCTCAAGCGGGTCCTTGGAAAACTTACGAATGGAGAGCGACGGGCCGTCGATTGCCAGGGGCGGGATGATGGCGTTGACGCGCGAACCGTCGAGGAGACGGGCGTCACACAGAGGCTGTGATTCGTCGATGCGGCGTCCCACCATGGAGACGATGCGGTCGATGATCTTGCGCAGATGATTGTCATCCTTGAAACGGGCGGGGGTGGCTTCGAGCTTACCAGCGCGCTCCACGTAGACCTGATTGTATCCGTTGACGAGGATGTCGTTGACGGTGGGGTCCTTGATGTACGGTTCCAGCGGGCCAAGGCCGATGACTTCGTCCTGGATTTCAGAGAGCATCCGCTTGCGTTCAGCCAGATTGAGAGGCGCGTTCTGGAATTCTTCCCAGAGCAGTCCTTCGGCGACCTTGGCAACTTCGGCACGCATTTCGAGTTCACTGAGTGTGTCGAGCAAAGACAGGTCGATCATGTCGATCAAGCGGTCGTGGATGCGGGTCTTGATATCAAAATAGTGGTCCGCATGGTCCGTGTTCTTCTTGTCCGATGCCTTGGGCAGAGCGGTAGGATTCGTGGACTTGTTGGACTTCTTGTTGAGTCGTGCTGCGAGGTTCATAAGTTTGCTCCTGCGAGGTTGTCGTCAGTTGCATTCTTCTTTCTGTTGAAAAAGGAGGAGAAAGGCAGAGAGAATCCCTTGCGCTTGGGCTTTTCCCGGGTGTCCATGGCCTTTGCCATGCGGACAAGCATCTTGGCTGCGGGCGACTTGGGGTAGGCAGCAACCAGCGGGGTTCCCTGATTCAGGGAGGAACTGGCGGAGGTACCGTCTTCGGGGATGGTCCAGGCTATTTCGCGGCTGAGTACGTCTGCGGCTTCGGGAACGCCGATGGTGGAATCCTTGGTTACGCGATTGGCGATGAGGACCATGCGCCGTTCGGCATCCGGGTCCTGAGAGCGGATGGACTCCACGAGCTGCGAGGTTCGGGCCAGACACGGCAGGGAGAGCTGCATGGTGATGAGGATCGAGTCGGCGTGTTCCACTTCCTTGGGCAGCTCATTGTTCTCAGAGTAGCTGGTGTCCACGATGATGAAGTCATAACTGTGGCGAAGCTGTTCAAGAATGAGATAGAGCGAGTGCCCGTCGGGCTTGTCGCCACCTGCCGGGCCGGGGAGGACGTGCAGGCCGGATTCATGTTCGGCCACAATGGATTGCAGGTACGTTGCATCCAGGCGCGAGATGTCTTCCATCAGGCTGCCCCAGGTGTATTCGTACTTGAGATCGAGGAAATACGGCACTTCGCCAGTGGGGCGGTGCAGGTCCACGAGCAATGTCTTGCCCGGAGCGGCCTTGTTCAGTTCCCATGCGAGGTTGACGGCCATGGTGGAGGAGCCGAGGCCCGCCTTGGCGCTGAGCAGGGTGATGATCTTGCCCTTGTTGGTGTCGTCGGATTCGAGGCTGCCACGCATGGCGGTGCGCATGAGTGCGGCACGAAAATCGTTTTCGGTGATGGGGAATTGCAGGAATTCGCGAATACCACTGCGCATGGCTCGGATCAGAACGTCAGAGTCAGCCTGGTTCCCGGCCAGGTAGACATCTTCGGCATTGCCTGATTCCAGAGCATGGATGATGTGCGGCATGTCTTCGTCAACATTGTCGCCCGGTTCGTAGATGAGCACTCCCATGTCATCATTCTCGTCGTCCGTGAGGCGCACCATGTAGCTGGATGCGATCATGCGTTCCAACTTCTTGCGCTCTTCAGGATCATTGATTGCCAGTGTGACTGGTATAAT
>JAFLJT010000028.1 GCA_022712855.1 Pseudodesulfovibrio sp.
TGACATTGGCTTGCTCTCCACTTTGGCTAAATCAAGCGTATCTTCCACAACTCGGTCGAGCATTCTCAGCCCACGGTCCTTGTGAACGATCTCGCGTCCTCGGAAGAAAATGGTCACTTTGCAGCGATCTCCTCCTCCCAGAAATTTTACAATTTTCTTGAGCTTTGTCTGGTAATCGTGCTCATCGGTTTTTGGCCGGAATTTGACTTCCTTGATCTTGATGACGGTCTGTTTCTTCTTAGCTTCCTGCAACTTTTTCTGCTGCTGGTACTTGAACTTACCGTAATCCATGATCTTACAAACCGGCGGGTCCGCATTGGGAGAGACTTCAACAAGATCAAGTCCCTTGTCCTTGGCGCGTTCAAAAGCATCGCGCGTATTCATGATACCCAACTGCTCGCCATCGTCATCCACAACCCGCACCTGAGGGATGCGAATACGTTCGTTGCGCCTGACCAGATCTTGTTTTCTCTGGTTGCGGTCGTTACCCCGAAAAGCTATAGCTCATTCCTCCGAGTTTGAAAGGCTCCTGCGCAGCATCAAGAATCAACTGCGCGGCCTCCTCCAGTGTAACCATACCGGGGTCTTCTCCATCGCGTGAGCGAATGTTGACACACCCGGCCTCAACCTCTTTATCGCCGATTACCAACATGTACGGAATCTTCTCAACCTGAGCTTCCCGTACCTTGTAGCCGAGCTTTTCATTGCGGATATCCGCTTCGACGCGGATACCTTTACTAAGCATGAATTGCTTGGCTTTTTCAGAAAATTCTATCTGCGAATCTGTTACGTTCATCAGACGCGCTTGAACCGGAGCCAGCCAAACAGGCAAAGCCCCGGCAAAGTGTTCGATCAGTACGCCAACGAATCTTTCGATGGATCCGAGGATCACCCGATGCAGCATTACCGGACGGTGGCGTGCACCGTCCTCGCCCACATATACCAAGTCAAAGCGCTCTGGCAAGGTAAAATCGCATTGGATTGTAGCGCATTGCCAGCTTCTGCCCAAAGAGTCTTCAAGTATTATGTCGATCTTGGGACCGTAGAACGCGCCGTCACCCTCGTTAATGGTGTATTCCTCGTCAATAGAATCAAGCGCATTTTCGAGCGCGGAGGTGGCAAGTTCCCAATCCGCATCGGTTCCCACGGATTTCTCCGGGCGGGTGGAAATCTCGGCCCTGAACTCGAAACTAAATAAATCCATCAAATCCTTAACGAAATGAAAAACGCCGATAATCTCATCCTGCAACTGATCGGGACGGCAGATCAGATGAGCATCATCCTGAGTGAAGGAACGTACGCGCATCAATCCGTGCAGCACGCCGGATTTTTCGTGGCGGTGAACCACGCCCAGCTCGAAATATCGCTGGGGCAGGTCGCGGTAAGACTGCGTTTTGCGTTTGTAGATCAACATGTGAGCCAGGCAGTTCATGGGCTTGATGCCGTAACCCTGGTCATCGATCTCCGTGAAATACATATTCTCTTTGTAGTTCTCGTAGTGGCCGGATTTTTCCCAAAGCTCTTGCTTGAGAATCAGCGGTCCCTGAACGATGTCGTAACCACGTTTGAGATGCTCTTTGCGTTCCCAATCTTCGAGGATGGCGCGAACAAGTCCGCCCTTGGGATGCCACATGATCATGCCACCACCGATATCTTCATGGGTGGAGAACAGATCGAGCTGAGTGCCGAGCTTGCGATGATCACGCTTCTTGGCTTCGTCCAGACGGAAAAGATGTTTCTTCAGCGCCTTGGGATCCTGCCATGCAGTGCCGTAAATGCGCTGGAGCATTTTGTTCTTCTCGTCGCCGCGCCAGTAAGCGCCAGCCACGGAAAGGAGTTTGAACGCCTTGAGCATTCCGGTGCGCGCCACATGCGGGCCGCGACACAGGTCGGAAAAATCGCCATGCGTGTAGATGGAGTATTCGTCCTCGCCGAGATCGTCGATGAGTTCGCCCTTGTAGTCCTCGTTCATGTCAGCGAAGTACGTGCGCGCTTCGTCGGCAGTCATGGTCTGGCAGGCGAAATCCTTGTTGGCACCGACGGAACTGAGCATTTCCTTTTCGATGGCCTCAAGGTCTTCGGGCGTGAACGGACGTTCGTAATCGAAATCGTAGTAGAACCCATCCTTGATAGAAGGGCCGATGGTCACTTTGGCTGTGGGAAACAGCTTCTTGACGGCTTCGGCCATAAGGTGGGCGGTGGAGTGACGGATAACGACAAGCCCTTCCTCGCTATCAGCGAAGACGGGCTCCAGAGTGGTGCAGGCAGTCGGAACGGCAGCAGTCAGATCAAGCATGTCCTCGCCGCATTTGGCGACAACAACTTTCTTGAACTGTTTTTTTGACAATCCCTCTTTGAGGGCATCGGCGCATAAAGCACCTTCAGCCAATTCAATCTGATTACCAGCGACTTCAATCTGCACTCTTCTCACTCCTTGTCGACTATTGAAAACCGGACAATTGCGTCGTTGCTCAAAAAGTTTAAACCCTTATGTAGAAATACTACATCTCTGCTCTCATCATCCGTAAGGCTCGAAACCTCGCCAACGGCTGAAGGTCTGCGGTGTTGAACTTTTTTCGCGCCTAGCACTCGCACGCTTTTGAACAGTCGAGGAAGATGTTTTCGTAAAAGGACTGTTCAAGTCATAAAAACAATGAAAGGGAGGCACTAGGCCTCCCTTCCGGGGATGTTTTGGTAGGCGCGGAGGGATTTGAACCCACGACCCCCTGCACGTCAAGCAGATGCTCTCCCCCTGAGCTACGCGCCTTCTCTTCGAACGGAGTGCAAAGTATCTGTGACCCCCTTTGTTGTCAAGCTGCTTTCTCAAGTTTTTTCATTTTTTTCGAGAGAGTGATAATTCTCCTACTCTACCGAAAAGTCTAACACTCTGGACAAGCGTGCTGATATTGACCATAGCTATACATCAAGGAAAACTTACCATGCTCAGTGCCTATAGAAAACTGTCCATCCCTATAAAGCTTGCAATAGCAGCTGTCGCAATGCTTATCCCATTGGGGACAATGGCTTTTTTCGTGGAGATTGGGTTCAGGTATGATGTCAACATCGGCGAAACAGAGTTGGCCGGGACTCAGTGCCTGCGTCAGGCGTTTCGTATTCAACATTTTCTTGCCAATCATCGAACCATTGAACAAATGCGTTCTCTTCCAGCCAGCAAAACAGCAAACCTTGAGATTGAAGCCACCCAGGCCGCCAAAGAAGTAGACGATGCTTTAGCCCGGCTTGCGGGTGTTATAGACTCGGCTGACGATCAGGAACTTCCGCATGTTGCAGCGGCTCTTGGTTGTGTGGACCTGATGCCCATGCAAGATGCGTGGGACTGGTATTATAGTACTGGTCAGAAGTCAGCATACCTGAATGCAACCAACGCGGTGCAGAAGCTGATCAAGGCCATTGCCAACTGTGCTCAACTGGCTTTGGACCCGGCCCTGGATAGCCAGATGCTGGCCCGTGCAACGGTTAACGTATTACCGGAATGTAGCTTGCTCATGGGCAAAGCCCAGCAGCAGGCTTTGCATATGATTGACGCGAATCCGATCAATACAGTTATTACAATAAACAGATTGCAAAGAGAGGCGTTGCTGGGCGGAACGTCATATTTCAAACGGGGATTACTCAAACGGCTTTTGGATGAATCAGCCGTTGCCATAGCTGAAGACCCTCATTACTACACTGAAAGTCCAACGCTGACTTCGCGTTATGGAAGTTTGCTTTCCAACTATCAAAAGTCGGCCAATCTTTTGTTGGAAGTTATTGAGCGGTTGCAAAAAGGGCAGGCCGCGCCATCCGAACTGTTTAATGCGGCGTCGCGAACTCGGTCCGCCGGGTACCGCCTGCTTTTTTCGGCCATGGATGAAATGGATATTCTTATCCAGAAGCGCATCGACAGCTATCTGTGGTGGCGACTTCTTAGCATTGGCCTCAGTCTGGCCGGGCTGCTCACAGCGATAGTGTTTCTCATGACCGCATCCGGCAGTATTTCTCGCGGTATCAAAGCTGTGGTCGATTACACCAGACGAGTGGCGGGCGGTGAGTATGATGCAGTCCCCGACGACAGCGATCTTGGTCCTCGGTTGCGCAGCATGGTCGGTGATACCGGAGCCATGGTTGAAGCTCTCAAAGACAAGATCAGTTTTCTCGACGGTGTTCTGACTGGTATGACCGTGCCGTGTTTTCTGGTGGACCGGGAAGAGCGTATTACCTATGCCAATAGTTCAGTGCTCGAACTCGGCGAAATTGAAGGCGGCATAGATCAGGTCATAGGGCAGACTCTCGGGGCTATGGTTTATGGAGATCCAGAGGCAAAGACCATTGCCGGGCAGTGTATGGCCGAAAATCGTTCTATTAAGGGCCAGTCCCTTGATCTTAATACCGCCAAAGGGAACTTGCGTCATATCCGTTTTGACGTGTCACCGCTCGTTGGTCCAGATGGCGTAGTCACCGGGGCTTTTGCAGTGGTGACTGATCTCACGGATATTCTGGAAAAGGAAAAGAGCATTGAACGGCTGGCTGCTTTCCCACAGGAAGCGCCAGACCCGGTGCTCTCTGCCGGACCGGATGGGGCCATTCTCTATCTCAATACCGCAGCTGCGGCCATGGCTGAGGCTGCGGGCCTTGCTCCGGATCAAAACTTTCTGCCTGATGGGCATGCTGAGATTGTGGCCGGTTGTATCGCTACCGGAAACGGTAAGCAGGGCATTGAGTCCCATGCTGGCACCCATGTCTATTCATGGACATACCATCCGCTGCCAACGCAGGATATTGTCCATATGTATGCCACGGATATTACCCAGCGTATTCGCGCTGAAAATCAGCTCCTGCACGATGCTTTCCATGACACCCTGACCGGGCTGCCCAACAAGGCGTTGTTCCTTGATCGTGTGACTCAGGCGTTCAGACGCGCACGTCTTCGGGGCACGGAGTTCGCCGTCCTGTTTCTTGATCTTGATGGATTCAAGAATATTAATGACGGACTGGGACATGCCGTGGGCGATAAATTGCTGGCGCAGTTTGCCTGGCGGGTAAAGAAGATGCTCAATTCTGATGAGACGCTGGCCCGACTTGGCGGTGATGAATTTACCATTCTTTTACCCTTGGTGAATGATACTGAGCATGGCCTACAGGTAGCGAACCTGATTCAGGGCGACCTGACCAATCCTTTTGAAGTGGACGGTACCGATCTGTTCATCTCGGCGAGTATCGGCATTATTAATGCTCCTGATGGCGCTAGCGATGCCAGTGATCTTCTGCGCGACGCTGAGACCGCTATGTACCATGCCAAATCTCTGGGCCGGGGGCGGTCCGAGGTGTTCCTGTCCGGTATGCACAAGGATGCCAGCGAACGCCTTCATCTTGAGAACGATCTTAAGAAGGCCATGGAAAACAACGAGTTCGTGCCGTATTATCAGCCGATTATCTCCTTGGAGACCGGGCTTATTACTGGATTTGAAGCACTCATTCGCTGGGAGCATCCGACGCAGGGTATTATTTCGCCTGGGCGCTTTATCCCCTTGGCCGAAGAGATGGAGCTCATCGTTCCTATGGGTGCGTTCATGCTTGAGGAAGCATGCAAGCAGGCCAAGGTATGGCAGGACCAGTTCGCTGATCATCGCGACCTGACTATGTCCGTTAATATGTCTGTGGTGCAGATGATGCTTCCCTCTATTGGGGACGATATCAAGGCGACCATTGACCGCACTGGTATTTCTCCGGACACCCTCAAGATCGAGATCACGGAATCCGGTCTCATGAATAATGTCGGTCGGGCGTCTGCGCTGCTCAAGGATCTCGAAAAAATGGGCGTATCCCTGATGATCGATGATTTTGGCACCGGGTATTCATCGCTCTCGCATCTCCATCAATTTCCTTTCCATTATATCAAAGTGGATCAGTCCTTTGTTTCCACTATGGAAGACAAGGCCGATAATATGGAGATCGTCCGTTCCGTCATCTCCCTGGCCCACACGCTGGGCAAACAAGTTGTGGCCGAAGGCGTGGAAACACAGTCGCAGAAGCTACAACTTAGCCAGTTCGGTTGCGAATACGTCCAAGGGTACTTCTTCGCACGGCCCTTGACTGCGGCCAATGCCGAAGCGCTTTTGAGCGAAAATCCAAAGTGGTAGAGTCGGTTTTAGGCCGCACAATGCGCTTTCATCGCATTGCATCTCTTTGCTTCTTGCTATAAGATTAATCGATCTAAAAACAAGGAGCTATTGTCTGTGCAAATACTGATAACGCTTTCAAGTACTGACCCAGAGATTAAGTGGAATGCGGTTCGTTATGGAAATTTTCTTCTCAACGCAGGGGAGGAGGTCACACTTTTTCTTAATGGCCCGGCCGTTGATCTGCTTGATGGAGACAGCGAACAATTCCCCATCGCGGAGCAGGCCAAAATATTCAACCTGAGTGAGGGTGTCCTCGCCGCTTGAGGCAAATGCCTCGTCATCCATGGTGTGGATGAAACCGATTTGTTCCAACTCTCGAATATGCAGTTCCTCTATGACGAGATGACAAAATCAGACAAGATCATGAATTTCTAAACAGCAAAAAAGAAGGCCCGACTTACCATGTAAGCCGGGCCTTCTTCATTTGTTTATATATGTCAGGAGAGCGCTTTTACCGCCTCGGTAACGATCTCGCCAACTGTGATGTCTATGATGTTGCCATCCTGGAACGTCCGAATTTCCCTTTTGTCATCCGATAATTCTTCCAGACGTGCCTTGGCGCCTGTGGCCCTGATCAAACCGAGGGCCCGTGCGGCATATGCTCGGTTGTAGGGATCGGTTTCTTCCAGTGCTGCCACCAGGAACCGTTCACCAAGTTCCACCATTTCGGGGCGTACTTCGGCCAGTCGGGCCAAGCCCCAGAAGACATCACGCCGAAGTTCAGGGTGATCGAGGAAATTGCCGTCACAATCTTCGTCACAGAAGATGTATGACGAGAGAATCTTGTGAAACTCCTTGGCGATCTTTGCATCAAGGGCCATGGCTTCGCCCATAAAATGGGGAATGCTCCACCCCAGATTGCCGGATTCTTCGTTCATGTACCACATGCAGGTGCGCATGAGCGTGCGCGTCTTTTCCATGGATGCTGCGGCCATGCGTGCGGCTGTGAGGCCAAACGCAGTGACTGTACGCCAGCGAACCGCTTCCTCCTTGTCGAGGCGCAGAGAAAGGAGTGGTGGGACTATAACACCGGGTGTCCATTGCTCCAATTCGGACAGGCGGGCTTGCCAGTCATCAGATAACAGAATTTCTCGAATAGCGTTTTTTGTTTGGCGAAATCGGGCCATGGGATCTCCATATGTATACTCGTATCGTACCATTTAATAACGAAAAAGGGGACCACCATTCGGTAGTCCCCTTGAGTATAATCATTTTGAAAATGATCGCAATAGGAATAATTCCTATTTAGTGGGATTCAATCTCTTTTCTGAGTTCTTCTTCCACGGCGAAGCCGTACTCAGTGGCCTTGGCTATACACGCCTTGGCATCTTCCCAGTTCTCGTGGTGGGCGTCGATGATCGCTTTGTTGTTCCACGCCGGGCCGAACTCGGGAACCTTTTCCAGAATACCCTTGAGCATCTTGTCTGCTTCCTCGTAGTCACCAATGGTGATCATGAGGCTGGACATGGTGGCCTGAGCCTGGATGAATTCGGAATCAAGCTTGAGTGCCTTTTTCAAGGACTTGTGCGCTTGATCTGTCTCGCCCATCTGGAGCTGGACAAAGCCGATGTTGCCCCAGGGTACAGCGAAGAAAGGACGGGCCTTGGCAGCCTGAACGTTGTAGTTCATGCAACCTTCCATATCGCCGCGCTGCATGGCGATGCCACCAAGCTGAACAAATGCTTCAGCCATACGCGGGGAGTTCGCAGCAGCTTCAAGGAAATGGCTTTCCGCATCCTGGAAATCCCGGCGGGAAAGGTAGGCTACACCGATATTGTAATGGGTGTTGCTGCATTCGTTGTTAATGGCAAGCTTGCCTCTGAGGTCCTCGATGTAGTCATCGATATTGTCGAAATGTTCCATGGTATTGTATCCTTATCTAAGGCGTAATGCCTTGTTTTTTCAGATGTTCCGCGTACCAGAGGCAGTACTCATATACAGGGCGGACCTTTTCAAAGTTCATGACCAGCATGACATTGAATTCGCTCACTGCGTCAAGGTATTCCTGGTTGGAATTTCTTCCAGTTTCCTTGATGAAAAGTTGGGTCAGGTGATCAGACGTCATGCCGCTCTGGTCAGCACGGATGTCGATGGGATCAAAGGGAGCAGCAAAGGGGTCCCATTTCTCGTAACCCACGCGGTCGACGAACTTGCGTCGGCGCGGGGACATTTTCGAGTACATGTACGATTTGCGCTCTTCAATCTCCTCAGGGGAGAGAGTGTCGTATTTGATGGTATCAGTCATAGCTGCCTAGTCGTCCGCGCCGCCGCCGAGAACAACAGTCTTGGTCTCGCAGGTTTCGCAGGCTGATTTGGATTCGTTACAGGAAGAACAAGCGTCATCTTCTGCTGCGCCGGGGGCTTTGAGTTCCACAGGCTGCTTGGGCACGATGTTTCCATCAGCGTCCGCCGTGGGAGCAGGAGGAACTTGTTTCGTACCCAGGTAATTCTCATCGTATACGGTGACCAGCGCCATGGACAGGGGCACGAGCATGTCGCCCAGGTCCTTGAACTTGCTTCCGATACCTTTTTGCATGTCTTTGCCGATGGCAATGAGTTTGTCGATGACAATGTCCATGTTCACGGTGGGATATTTTTCGCCCCCCTTGAAACCGGTCAGATTGCAAGTGTGCGCCTTGCCTCCGATGGAGGTAGGCACGCCGTACAAACGACAAGTGATGGGGCGGTTCTCGTAAATGGCACAGAGGTCGTCATCGCCGAGCATGGGGCAACGGACACGTGCCTTGGAAACTTCCAAAAGGATTTCCGAGGCGGGTGTGCCTTCCTGCGTGGCTTTGAAAACTTTGCGTTTGAGCTTGTGAATCTGGCGGTCAGCCTGAGCGGCACGTTCGACAATGGTGCTGCGTTCCAGCCCGGAAAATTTTTCGTTAAACTTCTTATTGATATAGAGCGCTTCGGCCAGTGTGATGTCGTAAAGGGCGTAACAACAATCGCTACATCCCTTGCCACATTTCACAAGGTCGCTCATTTCGTTTTCAAATTTATTGAAGACCGCATCAACTTCAGCCACAACGGCTTCGTATCTATCGAAATATTCAGTGAAATCCAGTGCCATTATTTATGCTCCTCGTCAGACCACCCCTGTAGGGTGCTCGCTCTATCGGTGTCGTGATCAGTTAGATAAGTCGCAAATCGGAGCCGTCAACCATGTTATGCGCTAAAGTGGGCGAATTTGGCCCGGAAGGGTAAAAAAAAGCGCCCGCAGGCGACGGAATTGATGACTCAGGCATGTGCTTTTGAGTCATTATAAGTTTGGCTGTCCCAAGAGGTTCGAGTGCTAGGCGCAAGCAAAATTCAGGGCCGAGCGTATTCCTATACGTGAGGGTCTGAGTTTTGCGAAGCAACGACGCAGTCGGGCCTTTTGGGGCAGCCAAAAATGGAAGGGAGCGACGGTATTACCGCCGCTCCCGAGCCATATCGAAATAGTCGAGACTAGTTCTCTTCGATGACGATTGCGTCAGATTCGCAAACCTCGATGCAAGATTCACAACCAAGGCATTCGTCTTCGTTGATTGCAACGGCTTTGCCGTCCTGAAGCTCGTAAACTTCAACGGGGCAAACGTCTACACATTCGCCGTCGCCGGTGCATTTGTCAGTGTCGATAGTAATAACGTAACCCATTTTTTCCTCCAGGAATTGATTCGGGATGTCCGCACTGTTGCGGACTAGTTTATTGCACGGACAGCCTTAACATTGGCTGTTTTGAGGTGCAACAATTTGTTACTTGATGCCAGCCAAAAGGCCAGTCACGAATTTGCTGATATATTCAAGCCAGCCCTGTGTCAAGCTCATCGACCCATTAACTGACACTGCAAAAGCATGCGTATATACGAGACGGTTGTGGTACGCGCAGGACTCGTTTACTCTGCGTCCTCACAAAGCAACACCTTTTACTGTATATAAGGATATTCATGTTTACCAAAGACGAACTCAAAAAATATGCCGAGACCTTATGGTGGGGCCTGTCCACCGCTCGCACCAATCCGTACCAGCCCGGGGACTTTGTCCTGCTGCGCTTTGATGCCGATGCTTTGCCTCTTGCTGAAGTCATGTTTGACCTGCTCATCGAAAAAGGCCTCAATCCGATTCCGCGCCAGAACATGACTCCCAACATGGACCTTTCTTTCTACGGTAAAGGGAACGAAGCCCAGCTCACGAACATCCCGGCAGGCGACGCAGAATTCATGGGCGGTCTCAACGGCCTTATCTCGCTCATCGCCCCAGCCTCCCTGACCCATTTGCAGGACGTGGACCCGAAAAAGATTGGTACCGCTGCTGTGGCCCGCAAATTCATGCGCGATATTATGGAAAAGAACGAGCAGACCGGAGATTTCGGTTGGACGCTCTGCATTTACCCCACTAAGGCACTGGCCGAATCCGCTGGCCTCTCCATGGATGAGTTCAAAGCACAGGTCGTCAAAGCGTGTTTCCTCGACGCCGACAACCCGCCCGCCAAATGGGCAGAAATTTTCGACGAAGCCGAAAAGGTCAAAGAATGGCTCAACAACCTCGACATCGAACACATCAACGTCAAGTCCGAGAACACCGACCTCACTGTCGTGCCCGGTAAAGACCGCCGCTGGCTCGGAGTATCCGGTCACAACATCCCGTCCTTCGAGATTTTTCTCTCCCCGGACTGGCGCGGTACTGAAGGCGTTTATTACGCCGACCAGCCGTGCTTCCGCTCCGGCAACTACGTGGAAGGCATACGCCTCACCTTTGAGAAGGGCATCGCCGTCAAAACCGAGGCCAAAGTGGGCGGTGACTTTGTTGCCAAGCAGCTGACTCTGGACGAAGGCGCAAACCGCCTCGGCGAATTTTCCCTCACCGACCGCCGTTTCTCGAAGATCACTGCCTTCATGGCCAACACGCTCTTCGATGAAAACTTCGGCGGCGAGCACGGCAATTGCCACGTCGCCGTCGGCGCATCTTATTCCGACACCTACGCAGGCGACCAGTCCTCCTTGGATGCTGCGAAGAAAGAAGAACTTGGCTTCAACGACTCGGCCCTGCACTGGGACCTCGTCAACACAGAACAGAAAGTTGTCACCGCTACCCTCAAGGGCGGAGAAGAACTCGTCATCTACAAAGATGGCGAATTCCAGTACGAATAGAAGTTAATACTACGCGTTCGCACACCCTCGCGAAGCGCTATAAAAAGTTTAGGAGAGTCCAGAGAACCCTTTTCTCACAAATCCGCAGGACAGCGGATTTGGACGTCGGTTCCTACCGACGCCCCGCAGGGGTGAGCCCCAGGACGGGGCGAGTCAAAGGGTTCTTTGGTCCCCCTGAAGGGGCCGCCGGAGGCATCCATGACCAAGCGTAATATATACCTCGAAACTATCCCGCCCGAAGAAGCTGTCATGCGTGCGAAATCCGCACTTGATCGTGACGTGCTGCTGTCTACTGAAACCGTGCCGACTCATGAGGCGGCGGGGCGTGTTACTGCCGGGCCGATCTTTGCTCGGTACTCATCGCCGACGTTTCATGCGGCGGCTATGGACGGAATCGCGGTTAAGGCGGAGTCTACATTTATGGCCCGCGAGGACGAACCGACCCAGCTGGATCACGGTGACGGATTCCTGTTCGTCAATACCGGAAATCCGCTGCCGGAGGGCATGAACGCGGTCATCATGATCGAGAATATCGTGCAGAAGGACGAGGTGACGGTTTTTATCGAAGCCCCGGCCTTTCCTTGGCAGCATGTACGTCGTATCGGCGAGGATATTGTCGCCACTGAGCTGCTCATCCCGCAGAACCGCGAGCTGACACCGTGTGATATCGGCGCGCTGCTCTCAGCGGGTATCTATGAGATCGAAGTGCGGGAAGTTATCAAATCGATCTTCATGCCCACGGGTGATGAGGTTCTGAATTTCTTGGATAAACCTGCGCCCCAAGCTGGGCAGGTTATTGAATCCAACTCTCAGGTGTACATGGCATATGCCGCTTCCTGGGGTATCAAGTCCGCATGGACAGCCCCGGTTCCTGACGATGAGGACGCTTTGCGCACCGCTGTCATGGACGGTTTGAAAGCGGGCAACCACATCGTCATCGTAGGGGCTGGTTCGAGCGCGGGTAGCAAAGATTATTCGAAGCGCGTGTTCGAATCCATCGGTAAGGTGCTGGTGCACGGCATCGCCGTCATGCCCGGTAAGCCGACACTCATTGCCGTGACGGACGAACGCAGCGGGTATCCCGGTCGACTCCTTGTGGGCGCACCCGGCTATCCGGTCAGCGCCGTGGTCTGTCATGAAAAGATTTTGGCTCCCGTCATAAGCTGGTTGCAAGGTTCTGCCGCTCCGGAACGGCAAATGGCTAAAGTCACGCTCGCCCGTAAAACACCGTCCAAACCCGGTATGCGCGAGGCGCTTCGTTTGGCGGCAGGGCGTATCGGCGACCAGATTATCGCGGCGCCACTGGCCCGCGGTGCTGGTATGATCACCACCATGACCAAGGCGCAGGCCGTGGCCTATATTTCCGAGGACGTGGAAGGCGCGGAAGCGGGCGAGATTTTGAACGCGGAATTGCTCGTCCCGGCGGATGACCTTGATCGCGTCATGGTCCATGTCGGTAGCCATGACAATACTCTCGATCTGCTCGCCAACGAGTTGATGGGGTTGGCCGAACCCATGCGGCTTGTCTCAAGCCATGCTGGTTCCATGGGTGGCCTCACTGCGCTCAAGGAAGGGGCAGCCTTGTTTGCAGGCGCACATCTCTTTGATCCTGAGTCCGGTGACTTCAATTTTCCGTTCATTGAGCGGTATCTGAAAGACATCGACGTTACTGTGGTCAATCTCGCCATTCGGCATCAGGGATTGATTGTAGCTAAGGGCAACCCGCTGAATATTCAAGGTATTGATTCTCTCACAGAAGAAAACATGGTGTTCATAAACCGCCAGCGCGGAGCCGGAACACGCATCCTTCTCGATCATCATTTGAAAACCGCGAACATCAACCCGCGCGACGTGCAGGGCTATGACAACGAAGAGTTCACCCACATGGCCGTGGCTGTAAACGTCCTCACCGGAGCCGCCACCTGCGGGCTGGGAATCTACGCAGCAGCCAAAGCGCTCGATCTTGATTTTGTCCCGTTGGCCAAAGAACGCTATGACCTGATCATCCCGACACAATATATTGAAGATGAACGAATCCGTACCCTGATGGGCATGATTCAATCTGACGAAGTGAAGGCAAAGATCAACGACCTCGGCGGTTACGAGACCGATCTGACAGGGCAGATAATGAAGCCCGGCATCGGATTGGGCTAGCGTTTCATCATTCAAGAGTAGGAAGAAATCTGTATGTCTGCGAATACGGCCCTAGTGGTTGTCGATGTTCAGCGCGTCATGTTTGAGACGCCCGGCGAAGTCCTCTTTGAGGGGGAGCGGGTACTTAAAACCATCGCGGGCCTGATCGCTTCGGCGCGTGAAAAGAATATCCCGGTGGTATATATTCAACATACCACCGCTGGGACGGGCAGTGAGTTCGAAGAGAATTCTTCGGGCTGGCAAATCGTTGCGGATATCGCCCCACAGGATGGCGACACTGTTTCACTCAAGACTTCATACGATGCTTTTTTCAAGACACAGTTCGATGAAAAGCTGAAAAGGCTTGGGGCACAGAACCTCATACTCTGTGGCATGCAGACGGAATTCTGTGTTGATACGACCCTTCGTAGCGCTCTTGCCCATGGGTATATAAACATTCTTGTTGGTGATGCGCACACGACATTTGATACGGAGATTCTTCCGGCAAAAACGATTGTAGCCCATCACAATCGCACATGGAATGGTCGATTTTGCAATGTGGTGAATGCCGAGGCTGTCGTTTTTTAGTGGAGATTGTGTCCCTCTTCCATTCCCCCCACAAAAACGGTACAAGAACCTATCTTTAAGCACAATTTTCAGGAGAACTCATAATGTCCGTTATTATCTGGCCCATCATCGCTTACGTTCTGGGCTCCATCCCGTTCGGCCTCGTCATCGCCAAAACCATGTGCAATCTCGACCCGCGTCTGGATGGGAGCAAAAATACTGGCGCGACCAACATTGCCCGGCTATGCGGCACCAAGTACGGTATCGCAACCCTGCTGCTCGACGTATCCAAGGGCCTTGTACCCGTACTCATGGCCTCGGCCTGGATCGACTCCCACATGATGCTGAGCCTCGTGGCGTTGTCCGCCATCCTCGGCCATGTCTTCTCCTGTTTCATGAATTTCAAGGGCGGCAAAGCGGTTGCCACAACCGTCGGCGCATTCCTCGCACTCTCGCCGTGGGGAGCCATTATCTCCGCCGCGCTGTGCCTCGGTGTTGTCGCTCTGTCCGGCCACGTCTCCATGGGGTCGCTGACTCTCGCTTTGGCTTTGCCCGCACTCATGGTTTTGACTGGCAACTTCGCCTATGTCCCGGTGGCCCTCATTGTCATGGTCATCCTGTTCTGGCGTCACAAGGATAACATCCGCCGTCTTGCTCAAGGCGAAGAGAATCCTTGGATGAAACCAAAGGCGTAGATTCGATCGCACGAAAAAGCCGGAGCAATTAATTGCTCCGGCTTTTTTTTTATTGCGTGATAGTCAGAATTTTCAACTCCATGGTTTAACAGCTTCTGCATCACATTTCTGCACGTAATCTTTCAGCATATTCCCTTGCTCTGATGCTATTTGCATGGCGTCATAATCAACAGCGATACTATTGAGATATTGTAAAACAAGCTGGTCATGCCCGTCGGAACGCGGCCAGATGCCACCAAAGAAAAATCCCATTTCCTCAAAAACGTCCACAAGCCATGCGGTCTCGGGCATGCTCAAATCCACCATCAGGTAGATGACTTCGGCCCCGTCCAGACAAGCTGATTTGAAAGAAGAACGAACTTCCTCCACCACTCCAACACCATATTGTTCTATGACCATCCTGACAGCAGACATGGTGTCGGCCATCACGTTCACGGAAAATGGCTGAGCTGGCAAAATGCGGTCATCCGGGGCCGCCCCATATTCAACAGATTCACCGAGGTTCTGGTATAATCGTTGAATCTCTTTCGCATGGTGAGCCGGTGGAAAAATTGGGAGAGTGCGCTCGGATGGCGTTACGCGCCTGAAGCAGATCAGGAGGTCAACACGCTTGTTTTCCTCGTCGATGCCTTTGAAATCCATGGGCGTCACACGGGCAAGAATCAAGGAGCACGGACTGAACCCGTAAGGATCGGCAGCTCTCTGGGAATAGGTATGCGTGCAGACTGCATCAACAAATATCCATTGCAATTCAATTCGTTGGGCTTCTTTGAGTAATTCGTCAGCCAGTCGTCCGAGACAGCCGTGCCGTTGATATCTCTTGCGTACAAAGGCATATCCCCAGTTGCCGCATAAGATATCTTCGTCCTCCAGTTTCATGGCTGCATGTCCCATGACCTCTTCGTCTTTGGTCACAGCCACCAGAGAAATCAGGTTGCCAGTAGCATTCATCTCGCGGATGTAGGTAGGATCGTAAATATTTGAATTCAAGAAGGTATAGCCGTAGGCGGAATAGGCGCACCGAGCTACTTCCACCGCCTCGTCAGGAAGCATAGGGCGAATAGTGTATTCGACCTGTTTTTCTGGAGCAGGTGGCTCCTCGGTGAGCAGTTCAACGTCCGGGTCTTTTTGGCGTTCCTGTGCAAACCGCTTGAAGAGTCGAGTTTCCTTCCCTTCCATGCCAATACTTTTGAAGGACACCTCATCCACGAACGTCTTCATAAGCAACAGCCCAAGGCCATGCTCTGTAGAATCTTTAACGTTTTCAGCGAGTTTCTTCTCCAATAACTCGGTGTCAAAGGGGATCCCGCGTTCACGAATGAGAAATTCCACACCGAGTGGCATGGCCTGTGCGGTCACATCAATTCCCTCGTCTGGGCGACCGTGAGTGATGACGTTGACCAATGCCTCTTCTATTCCGAGTCGGATCGGAAGCACTTCCGCTTCCATACCTTGCAACCGGGCATATCCCTCGCAAAAATCTAGCGCCAACCCGAGTACGCTCATGTCTGCCGGAATATGAATTTTCACAGGCTCTGCCATGCTTCTTCCCTACTGGTTTGTATAAATTCAATTAACCTCGTCCTCTTGACGAGGGCCTACCTTACACCTAGAAGTAGATTAGTATCACACACTGTTTGAACCGTCATGCAACAAGGGCCGTCGATGTCACTCTTACCCACTAACGATTCCCCACAACGTTACGCGATTTATTCCATTATCGCGTCTGTGCTGACCCTCGTCCTCAAATTCGGGGCCTGGGGACTGACTGATTCCGTTGGTTTGTTATCCGATGCCACTGAATCCATTGTCAATCTGACTGCGGCAGTCATGGCGCTTACTGTCATCACCATTGCCATGCGCCCGGCGGATTCCGATCATACGTATGGTCATGGCAAAGCTGAATATTTCTCCAGCGGCATCGAAGGCGTCCTCATCATCGTGGCCGCGTTCGCCATTGCCTACGCATCCATCAGCCGCTTCTTTGAACCACAGGAACTCCGCAATCTCGGCCCCGGTTTGGTGCTGGCGCTTATTTCTTCTGTGATCAATTTTGTCACGGCTCGGGTGATGCTGAAAGCCGCAAAACGGTTCGATTCCATCACGCTGGAAGCGGACGCCACGCACTTGCTCACTGACGTCTGGACATCAATCGGTTTGGTGACTGGCCTCGCTATCCTGCTGGTCATGCCCGAATGGAAAATCCTCGACCCGATCATCGCCATCCTCATGGCGGTCAATATCGTCTTCACGGGAGTCAGTTTACTCCGCCGCTCAGTGGGCGGCCTGATGGACGATGCGCTTCCGCCAGAAGAACTGGAAATCATCGGTGCGGCCATCCGCAAACACCAAGGCATCAACGCCACCTTCCACGGCCTTCGCACTAGGAAATCCGGCCCCAAACGGTTCGTGGACTTTCACCTGCTCATGCCCGGTGTCACTACAGTTATGGCTGCTCATGACCTCTGTGAAATTATCGAAAACGAGATCAAATCACAGCTCACTCAGGCAGAAGTGACAATCCACGTCGAACCGCTCGAATGCGATTCATCCTATGATGGAGATAGTGTCGGTGGGGCGTGCGAAAAATGCGTTGAACCAGCGAAGTAACAACTCTTCAAATGTAATATACGCCGCTACCTCGAATAAAAAAATCACCCCTAACAGCTTCAATGCGCAAGCAAGCTGTTAGGGGCGATTTCTTTCAAACATAACAGGATTGCAAAGGACACGTCCTTTGCCCGCCGGAGGCTAACGGCAACGAGAATTATCAATCTCGCGCACACCTCCAGTCAATCGAATCAACTCCCGCACTACTTCTTCCAATCAATCCCGCTCAAAATAGCATCTACCACAGGTGCCAGCGTTGGCCGTTTTACGGACACGGCCGGAATGCCGTTGGGGTAGACATTGCGTATGGTTTCGCGGCCTTCGGCGTCGAGCTTGTCCCATTTGTTCAATACCAAAATGGACGGAATTTCATCCAAATCCATATCGGCAACGATAGAGCGGACGGCTTCGACCTGTTCTTCCACTTCGGGGTGGGAGGCGTCGCAAACGTGCACGAGC
>JAFLJT010000343.1 GCA_022712855.1 Pseudodesulfovibrio sp.
CAAGTCGCCGAAAAAACGCTTGATTTACAATACTACATCTTCAAAAACGATGAATCCGGCGCGCTGGTGTTGGCATGGGTAATGGACGCTGCCGAACGTGGTGTGCGAGTCCGTGTTCTTGTGGACGATCTGGGGACGGGCGGTAAAGATTCCAATATGGCGCTGTTGAGTTCGCATCCGAATATTCAGGTGCGCGTGTTCAATCCTCTTTCTCAGCGAAGTGGCGTGCGGAGCGATCTGCTCTTCGACCTTGGTCGGGTTGAACGGCGTATGCACAACAAGTCGTTTATTGCTGATAATGCCGCCGCCATCATCGGAGGGCGGAATGTCGGCAACGAATATTATACCGTGCCAGGTGGGCGAACATTTCTCGATCTCGACATTTTGGCTGTTGGGCCTGTTGTGCCGGAAATCTCTGACAGCTTCGACGTGTTTTGGAATAGTGAATTCGCCTATCCTGTGGAGGCGCTATTTACAGGGAAACATGAAGCTGGAGAGTTGGCTGCAGTTCGTGAGGAGCTGAATAAGTCGCGTTTGAGGCTTCAGGATTCTCCGTATCAGGGCGCGGTTTTCCAATCGAATTTGTATAAGCGTATTGAACAGCGGGATTTGAAGTTTCTTTGGGCAGAGAGTGAGTTCAAGTATGATCGGCCCGGAAAAATCAGTGCGGCGCTGGATGATGAAACTGATCACGTCGCCCCGGAGCTTCGTTCCTTTTTTGAGAATGTTCACAGCGAATTTGTCATGGTGACGCCCTATTTTGTCCCGGGTGTTTCTGGCGTTGCCTATTTTGACACGCTTCGGCAGCGAGGTGTTGATGTCAAAGTCATGACCAACTCTCTGGCGACAAATGATGTCTGGGTCGTACACAGTGGGTATGCTCCTTATCGCAAGGATTTACTGACGAGTGGTGTTGAACTGTACGAGATGAAAGCTTCGGCGCTTCGTGAGTATCGCGAAGAATTCAAGGAATATGTCGAAGTGAAAGAACTCAGATTGCATATCAAGGCGCTTGTTATCGACAAGCGGTATGTGATCATGGGATCGAGCAATTTTGATCCGCGATCCATTGTCTACAATACGGAAGTCGGGCTTATAATAGATAGTCCGGAACTGGCCCAGCGCTTCTTGGGTGGTGTTGATATATTGATGTCTCCCGCCAACAGTTTTCGACTGTATTTGGTCGACGAGGAAGATGACAGCGGTCGGGTGCGCAAGAAAGTCCGTTGGGAAACGGAGGAAGACGGGGAAGTCGTCGTATACAAAGATGAACCCGGCGCAGGTTTTTGGCGGAAATTTGGCGCATGGTTTGCGAAGGCGTTTCCTATTGAAGGGAAGTTGTAAATATAGAGGTATACAATGAAAAGGGGGGGGGAGCAGATAACTGCTCCCCCTTTTTTGTTGTCGAGGAAAGGTTAGTCAGCCAGTGCGATGCACTTGAATTCAACCTGACCGCCAAGGGGCAGGCCTGCCACTTCGATGGCGGCGCGGGCGGGTTTGTGGTCGGTGAAATATTCAGCGTAGATGGCGTTGAGTTCGCCGAATTTGCCCATGTCTGTAACAAAGACGTCCACGGCCAGCACTTTGTCCAAAGCTGAACCGGATTCTGCGAGAATCGCCATCAGGTTGTCCAGAGCCTGCCGTGTCTGGGCTTCGAACCCTGCGGCCAGTTCGCCTTTACCGGGAATCAGGCCGAGCTGGCCGGAAATGAAAAGCATCCCGTTTGCTTTGGTGGCCTGAGAATATGGACCGACTGCAGCCGGGGCATTGTCTGTGTGAATCAGTGTGATATCGGACATGGTGACTCCTTGTTTCTCCAGGCGGTTATTCCTTGACCCAGAGGTAGGTGTTTTGAATTCTTTTTGGCAGCCTGCGCACTATCTGGACAATGCCCGCCATGGCGATGATGGCGAAAAGCAGACGTCCCCAGAAGATACCGGACAAATGGCCGCCGATGAGCATTAGGAGCAGCGTATCCTCGATGAGTGAGTGACACAAGCCCATGAGGGTGAGTGAGTAGAAGATATCTTCTTTGCCCACATTGCCGTTCTTCGCCTCATTGATGATCAGCCCACCGCCGTAGGACAGACCCATGGTCAGGCCGATAACCGTGATGGCCGATGCCTTGGGCCCGATGCCGATGAGCTTGAGAACAGGGCGTAGAATACGGTTCATGAGATCGATGACCTTGATGGCATGCAGCAGTTTCATCATGATCATGAGGGCGAGGATGATGCCGAAAACAGAGAGCAGATTACGCCCTTGATCGAGCGCCCATTGGGTGAGTGATGTATCGGCCATTGCATTGGGATCTAAGGAGAACAGCATGGTGGCTGGTCCCTGCAATGTGCCTGTGGTCGTATAAATGGTGTTGAGTATCCATGCCAAAACAAAGGCTCCGGCAAGGCGGATGAAACATTGGAAGAAGAAACGCGCGCCGGATTTGCGGGCAATAGCACCTTCCATGGGCAAGCCGTGGCCTATCAGCAGGAGGACGCCAAGTACCGTGGCTTGCGCGGCTGTTACTGGTGTTTCTCCAGCGAGAGAAGCGAGCACGATAAGGCCTGTGTAAATATTGTTTATGATGGCGGTGGCCCAGACCAATCCCATTTCAGCGGGCAGGCCGATGAGGCCCATGACGGGTTTGAGCGGCCATGCAAGGTAGGATATGAGACCGAATTCCTGGAGCAGTTTGACCAGAATGATGATCGGAATCATGACCTTGAACAATTCTATGGACGCGCTGACTGCGTCTTTAATGAGTTCTTTTATTATGTCGATAATTGTATTCATTCGTTTCCCTTGATTGGAGCGGACGATAGTGGATTTATTGGCAAAAGAAAAGGGAGCCTCGAATGAGGCTCCCTTTTAGTTTGTATAATGGCTTCGTTATATGAAGGCACTGGTAATCTGATAAGCGGCTACAGCCATGCCGTAGGCGAGAGCAGTGGAGCCGAACACGCTGTATGCTGCCCAGCGCCAGCTTGATTCGCGGGCCATGGTGACCACGGTGACGAAGCACGGGGCGTAGAGCATAGTGAAGAGAATCAGCGCAATGGCAGATGCCTTGGTGAATCCGGGGTCAGCAACCAGCCGTTCGGACAGCGGGGCAGTTTCTTCCGCATCAACTTCACCTAAGGAATAGGCCGTGCCGAGGGTGGAGACGATAACTTCCTTGGCTGCAAAACCGCCAGTCAGGGCAATGTTGGTGCGCCAGTTGAATCCTGCGAGCAGCGAGATCGGCTCAAGGGTGGTGCCGATTGAACCTGCCACGGTATTGCGGATGGCTTCTTCTGCCTCAGC
Organism: Pseudodesulfovibrio sp.; assembly: GCA_022712855.1. Lineage (GTDB taxonomy): Bacteria > Desulfobacterota > Desulfovibrionia > Desulfovibrionales > Desulfovibrionaceae > Pseudodesulfovibrio. The sequence goes on from JAFLJT010000343.1 coordinate 3,304, forward strand.
GTTGTCGATGGCTGTGATCTGCTCCTCCACCTGTGTGGCGTTACGTAGTTGTTCATAGTGAGCGAGACGTTCTTCCGGAAGCTGTGGGAAGGTCATCATGGCCCAGATAAGGATGGAGATACCGAGAATGATGGTACCCGCCTTTCTGGCGTATTCCCATGTGCGCTCCCATGTGTGAATGAGAACACCGCGCAAGGTTGGCATACGATAGGGAGGCAGTTCCATGACGAACGGTGTGGAGTCTCCTTTGATGACGGTGGAGCGAAGGATGCGGGCCACAATCAGGGCCATGGCCCATGCGCCCAGAGTGATCAGGAGCATGACTGTTGCGCCATTTTCCGGGAAGAATGCTGCAGTGAGCATGAGGAATACTGGAACTTTCGCGCCACAAGTCATGTAGGGGGCGACAAAGATCGTGGCGAGCTTTTCCTTTTGGCTGCGCAGGGTACGCGCGGCCATGACGCCTGGGACGGCACAACCACCAGCTATGCCGCCTGAAACGATGAAGGGTAATACTGATGTACCGTGCAGACCGAATATCTTGAATACGCGGTCAAGCATGTACGCCATTCGTGCAATGTAACCGGAGTCTTCCAGAGCTGAGATCATCATGAACATGAACATGATCAGCGGGACGAATCCGAGTACGCCGCCAACACCGCCAATGATACCGGAAACGACCAGCGAGCGGAAGTGTCCTTCAGGAAGAGCTTCATGCATGGTATCGCCCAGCCAGCCGAAGAGCATTTCGAGCCAGCCCATGGGAACTTCACCGACAGAGAATGTTATTTTGTAGATGAGAAAGATAATGCCGAGCATGATGGCGGGACCGAGGAAGGTGTGGGTAAGGATCTTGTCCATGTTGTCAGAACGGCTGATGCGATCTTCGTCGAGAACGGGATAGGAAACTACGTCCTTGATCATGCCTGCAATGTAGCCGTAGCGATGATCCGCGATGAGTGCATCGGGCATGGCGTTGAGGGTCTTTTGGGTGTGCTCGCCGATCTCGCGGGCCATATCTTCCATCTTACTGGAAAGGTCCGAGTTGGTCATGCGTCCTTTGACCACGACATCCTCGTCGCGTTCCATGTATTTGATGGCAGTCCAGCGGGCCGGGACTTTGTCAGTGAGAAAGTTAGCGGCTTCGATCATTTTTTCCATCTCATCAAGGACGGGATCGAGGTCTGGGCCGTAGGTAATATTCAGCGGGTTCCATTCGCCCTGTTTTTCCTTGGCGAGTTTGATGGAAGCTTTGAGCAGGGCATCGGTGCCTTTGCTGCTACGAGCGACGGTTTCAACCACTACGCAGCCGCTGAGTGAGGCAAGGCGTTCGCTGTCGATCTTCTTGCCGCTCGTGCGCACCTCATCCATCATGTTCAGACCGAGGACAAGTGGTACACCGAGTTCCATAATCTGAACGGCGAGGTAGAGATTACGTTCCAGAGCGTCAGCGTTCATTACATCAATGATGACTTCCGGGCGTTCATCCACGAGAAAATTACGGGCGACGAGTTCTTCTTGCGTGTACGCAGTCAGGGAGTATGTGCCGGGCAGATCAACGATCTCGATAGGCTCTGAATCAACCATAACGTTACCGATTTTCTTTTCAACGGTGACGCCGGGCCAGTTGGCAACGTGTTGGCGTGCGCCGGTCAGGGCGTTGAACGTAGTGGTTTTTCCGCAGTTGGGATTACCTGCGATACCAATGGTATACTTACTCATTTATTCATCCTCT
>JAFLJT010000133.1 GCA_022712855.1 Pseudodesulfovibrio sp.
TGGACAGAGTGCCACAACAAAGCACGTGTGCTTCTCGAAGTGATCACAGGCAAGGGAGGCACCGATGTTTTTGCTGATAGATAATTTCGATTCCTTCACCTTCAATCTGGTGCAGGCATTCCAGCAACTCGGCGCGGACCCAAGAGTCATCCGTAATGACCGCGAGGAAGTGCTGGAACTGGCAACGAGTGGCAAACTTGAACGAGTGTGTCTCTCCCCCGGTCCGAGCAACCCGGAAAACGCAGGCTTCTGTCTGGAGTTCCTGAGCAGACTGCCCAAGGAAATCCCGGTGCTGGGCGTCTGCCTCGGGCATCAAACGCTGGGCCACTTCGCGGGCGCTCCCGTGGAACGTGCCGAGCGCATCATGCATGGCAAAACCTCCATGGTGCACCATGAAGGCGCGGGGCTCTTCGCCGGGCTGGACAATCCGTTCGAGGTCTGCCGTTACCACTCGCTGGTGGTTCCGGCAGAAAAAGCGGCTGACATGATCGATGTCACGGCCACCACTAAGCGTGGCGAAATCATGGGCATCCAGTACAAGGACCGCCCCTGGCACGGTTTGCAGTTCCACCCTGAGTCCATCCTAACCCCGGACGGCCCGAAATTGTTGCAGAATTTTTTGAATATCAAAGGATAATAGTATGAGTTTGATCATGACCATATCTGAAGAACTGGAATTCCTTGCCCAAGGAAAAGCGCTTTCGGACGAGCAGGCTGACTTCATGTTCAGCGAACTGATGTCTGGCCGTATGACCGAAGCCCAGACAGGTGCATTCCTCATGGGACTACGCGCCAAGGGCGAAGACTCCACCGATCTGGCCGCTGGCGTCCGCGCCGGAGTGGCCCACGCGGTGAAGATTCCCGGCTACGACGGCACTGGCACACGGACAGTTGTCGATACCTGCGGAACAGGCGGCGACGGCCAGTGCAGTTTTAATAACTCTACGGCAGTCTCGTTGTTTCTCGCAGACATGGGCTTCACGGTCGCCAAACATGGTAACCGCGCCCTGTCTTCCTCCTGCGGCTCGGCCGATGCGCTTGAAGCGCTGGGCATCCCGCTGGATCAGACACCGGAAGAAGCGGCAGCAGGATTGGAAAAGTACAACTTCGCCTTCCTGTTTGCGCCCGCGTACCACCCGGCATTCAAACACGTCATGCCCGTGCGTCAGCAACTCGGCATCCGTACCCTGTTCAACTTCATGGGCCCCCTGCTCAACCCCGCCCGCCCGTCGCACCAGCTTCTGGGCGTCGGCGACCCCTCCAAGTTGGAAATCATGGGCGAGACTCTGCTCCTGACTGGCGTGAAACGCGCCCTGATCTTCTCCGGTGCTGGCGGCTTTGACGAGCTGACCACCTGGGGTGTCAATCGCGGTCACATCATCCGCGAAGGTGTCATGGAAAAGACTGCCATCGACCCGGTCCATCTCGGTTTTGCACCCCACGATCCCAGGGATGTGCGGGTGGACGGCAAGGACGACGCGGTTGCGAAACTACGCCTTATTCTGGCAGGAAACGGCCCGCAGGCCATGATGGACATGGTGGCCCTCAATCTGGCAGGGTGCCTCCATCTTCTCGACAAGGGCAGCATGGTCGAATGTGCTGACATCGCCCGCGACGTCGTGAACCAAGGACTACAAAAAGGAATTCCCTATGTTAGATAAATTCAGGGCCGCCAAACAGGCCGAAATCGAGAGCCTTCAAAAGAACTTCATGGAAGGCCACCTTCCTGCGGTTTACCGCGAGGAACGCCCGTCTTTCATCGACTCCATCATGGCCAAAGCGCCGGGAGCGATCATCGCCGAATTCAAGCCAGCCAGCCCGTCCAAGGGTGTGCTGCGTGAGAACGCGAACCCGATTGATTTCGCGGATATGTACGCCGATAACGGCGCGGCAGCCATCTCGGTTCTCACTGAAAACGAGTACTTTAAAGGTCACCCGGACTTCCTCTTCATGATGAAAAATCCCGGCGTCCCCTTGCTCAGAAAAGACTTCATCTTTGATCCGCTGCAAGTCGCCATGACTGCGTCCAGCCCGGCCTCTGCCGTGCTACTCATCGCGCGTATGTGCGACGACGCTGACCACCTGAAGCAGCTCATTGATATCGCCCGTATGCCCGGCCTGGCCCCGGTTGTTGAGATCTTCGACCAAGCGGACCTCGATCTGGCCCGCGAAGCTGGAGCCGATATCATTCAGGTGAATAACCGCGATCTCAATACGCTTGAGATCTCCCTCGATCAGTCCCGCAACTTCATCAAACAGAAGCAGGACGGCGAACTCTGGATTTGCGCCAGCGGCGTGTCCGAACGTTCACAGGTGGAAGAGATGGCCGCACTCGGCTTCGACGCCATCCTCGTCGGCACCTGCCTGATGGAAGCGGAAAACCCCGGCGATAAACTCGCCGAACTGACCGGAGCCAAATAGATGCCACGCCCGTTGGTCAAGGTCTGCGGAATGACCCGCGCGGAAGACGTCGAGCTGTGTTTGCAGCTTGGCGTGGACCTGCTCGGGTTCATTTTTCATCCGAAAAGTCCGCGTAATGTAGACCCGGATTTTGCGGCCTCCGTTAAAACCGGGATCACCAAAGTGGGCGTGTTTGTCGACCAGACCGCCGATGAAGTGATCGAGATCATGGACCGATGTGGACTGCACGCAGCCCAGTTGCACGGCAATCAGGACGCTGATTTTTGCGAAAAGATCGGACCGGATCGGGTCTTCCGCGCCTTTTGGCCGGACACCTATTCCTCTGCCGGAGCACTGATGCGCGACCTGGAAAACTACTCCGAAGTGTGTAGTCACTTTCTCCTCGACGCTGGCAAAGCCTGCCAGGGAGGAACAGGACAGCCCATTGATTTCGGCATCCTGCAAGGTCTTGAAATACAAACACCTTGGTTCATTGCAGGCGGTATCGGACCACATAATATCGACACCGTTCTGGCCTTGAATCCTCCCGGAATCGACATCAATTCCGGCGTGGAATGCGAACCGGGTATCAAAGATGAAACAAAGTTGCGGGCGGTGTTCGACCGACTCGCGACCATCGAATAAGGACGTATACTATGAAGAAAGGATATTTTGGCGATTTCGGGGGGCAGTTCATTCCTGAATTGTTGATGCCGCCGCTTATTGAGCTTGAAGAAGCTATGGAGACAATCCTCCCGTCCGAGGAATTCCAGACGCGCTTCACCAACATGCTCAAGGAAAACGTGGGGCGCCCTTCGACTATCACGTATTGTCCGAACATTTCCAAAGATCTCGGCCTGGACCTCTGGCTCAAGCGCGAGGACCTGAACCACTCGGGTGCACACAAGATCAACAACACCCTTGGTCAGGGCTTGCTCGCCAAGATGATGGGCAAAGACGTGCTGCTCGCCGAAACTGGCGCAGGTATGCACGGTGTTGCCACCGCTGTTGCCGCTGCCATGCTCGACATGAAGGCCGTCATCTACATGGGCGCCACCGACATCGTTCGTCAGGCTCCCAATGTTGGCCGCATGAAGCTCATGGGTGCGGAGATCGTGTCGGTTGAATCCGGCACCAAGACCCTGAAAGACGCCATCAACGAGGCCCTGCGCCGCTGGCTGGCTGATCAGGAAACCACGCACTACTGTTTCGGCACCGCTGCCGGACCGCACCCTTTCCCCACGCTAGTTCGCGAATTCCAGCAGATTATTTCCAAGGAAGCACGCCAGCAGTACATGGACCGCAATGACGGCGACCTGCCCGACGTGGTCGTCGCCTGTGTCGGCGGTGGTTCCAATGCCATCGGCATGTTCCACCACTTCATCCCGGACGAATCTGTTAAGCTTGTCGGCGTCGAAGCCGCAGGTACGGGCGAGCCGGGCTGTGATGATTCTGCCCCGCTGGATCACGGCACTGAAGGCATTCTGCACGGCATGAAAACTCAGCTGTTGCAGACCGAGGAAGGCCAGATTCTGCCGTCCCATTCCATCGCCCCCGGCCTGGATTATCCCGGTGTCGGCCCGGAGCATGCACACCTGCAAGCTACTGGTCGCGGCGATTACGTGACCATCAACGATGCGCAGGCAATCAACGCTTTCAAAACGTTGTCCCAACGCGAGGGTATCATCCCGGCGCTGGAATCTTCCCACGCCGTGGCCTACGCCATCGAGCACAAGGAAGAGCTGCAAGGCAAGTCTGTCCTCATCTGCCTCTCCGGCCGTGGCGACAAAGATCTCGGCATCCTCGACCAGATTCTCTAGGAGTATATGATATGAATCCCATGCAAATAAAGATTGAAGAGGCGACCAAGCAAGGCAAAATGGGCCTTATTCCTTACCTCCCAGCCGGGTTCCCTAATCGGGAACAGTTTTGGAAGGAGCTAGAAGAATTGGATGCGGCGGGCGTCTCCGTCATCGAAATAGGCATGCCCTTTTCCGACCCTGTGGCCGATGGCCCGGTGGTGGAAAAAGCAGCCCTGAAATGTCTGGCCGACGGCATCAACCTGACCTGGATTCTGGACGAGCTAAAGAAGCGCAAGGGGCAGTTCAATGCCGCCCTGCTGCTCATGGGCTACCTCAATCCAGTGTATCAATACGGGGTGGATAAATTCGCTGCCGACTGTGAAGCCGCTGGCGTATCCGGGCTGATCATCGCGGATATCCCCCTTGAGGAATCCGGCTTTCTCAAGAAAGCACTCACGCCCCATGGTGTATCGCTAGTACCACTCGTTGGTTTGAATACCAGCAAGGAACGTATGAAGTTGTACGCTGAGAATGCATCAGGCTTCTGCTATTTCGTCTCAGTACTCGGCACCACAGGTCAGCGCGAATCGCTGCCTGAACGGATCAAGGAAAAGCTGGCCGAGGCCAAGGAAGTCTTTGATATTCCCATCGCCCTCGGGTTTGGCATCAAGCACCCGGATCAATTGACCCAGTTTGAAGGGCTGATGGATGCGGCGGTATTTGGCTCTGCGTTGATTACGCACATTGAAAATGGTAACTCAAGTGCCGAATTCATGGAGCCGTGGATATAACCCCCCATCGTAACAAACAAAAAAAGCCCTGTGTAATTTACACAGGGCTTTTTTTATTAGAACTTTATTATTCTGTTATTGGCTAGCGCTTCTTGAAAGGACGCTTGCCGTAGCGAGTGCCGCCACCGCCGGATTTTTTGAAGTCACGGCGATAAGCAGGTTTGGGCTTGAACTCACCTCTGGTGACGAGCTTCTGACCGTCACGGCTGACGACGAGATTCATGACCTTTTCGGCATCGGAGCCGGCTACGGTGAAGGTTGTGCGAGTGCCCTGCACACGAACGTGCTGGATGGCAAACGGCTTGATCTTGGCGGACTGGGACACGAAGTCGACAAACGCCTTGGGGTTCATGCCGTCCACGCGACCGAGGTTACAGACGAGATCTGCACGGCCATGGCTGCCCGCGCTCGCGGCGTTGATTTCGCGGTAGCTGGACTCGACCAGCTCGTCGCCAAAAGCATTTTTGAGCAGTGCGGCGATGACTTGTGCTGGTTCTTTATCTTCCAGCAACTCACGCCCCATGGAAAGGTACGCGTCGTCTGGTTCGCCTTCCATGATCGCTTCGAGCTTGGTGAGCAAGCGGCTCTTCTTGGAATAGATGACATCTTCGATACAAGGCAGTTTTTCCTTGCTGATCTCGACGCCGGAACTCTTGGTGATGTACATGAGGCGGCGGAATTCGTTGGGCGTAATCAGGGTGATGGCAACGCCTTCCTTACCAGCGCGGCCAGTACGGCCTGTGCGGTGAACGAAAGTTTCCGGGTCCTGCGGCAGAGCGAAGTTGACCACGTGGGTCAGGTCCGGCACATCGATACCGCGCGCGGCGACATCGGTGGCGACCAGGATAGTCGCTTTGCGTTTACGAAATTTCTTAAGAATTTCCTCACGACGACTCTGGTTCAGATCACCATGAATCGGCTCGGAGGGATACCCACGCTCATTGAGACGCGCGGCAACGCGGTCAGCATCGGCGCGGGTGCGGGTGAAAATCAGGCCGTAGAATTCCGGCTGGGCATCGATAACGCGACACAGCGCTTCGAAACGGTCGGAATCAGACATCTCATGATAGATGTGCTTGATGAGCGGCATGTTACATTTTTCCGCTTTAACCTTCACTTCCTCGTAATCGCCCATGAATTCCTTGGCGATTCCCATAACCGCGCGGGGCATGGTGGCCGAGAACATCAGGGTGCGACGATCAGTGTTGGCTTCGGAAAGGATCTCGCGGACATCGTCCACAAAACCCATGTTGCACATCTCGTCCGCTTCATCGAGGACAAAAAATTCGAGATTCTTGAGCTTGAGGGTACGGCGTTTCATGTGGTCCATGATACGACCGGGGGTGCCGACCACAACGTCTACGCCACGCTTGAGCGCTTTGATCTGCATGTGGATAGCCTGACCGCCGTAGACGGGCAGAACCTTGATGCGCTTGCTGCCTTTGAGGGAATTGATTTCCTCGGCAACCTGGATGGCGAGTTCGCGGGTGGGTGTCAGAACAAGTGCCTGCACGTGCCTCGAACCTTCCTGAACGATTTCGATGATGGGCAGGCCAAAAGCAGCGGTTTTACCCGTGCCTGTCTGAGCCTGGCCGACAATGTCGATCTCGCCTTCGAGCAGCATGGGAATAGTGCGTTCCTGAATAGGGGTGGGGTTGGTGAACCCTTTGGCTTCCAGGGCAGTCAGCATTTCATCTGATAGGCCCAGGTCTTGAAAAGTAGTCATAATTATCTCTTTGGTAAAAATAGATCTTTACCCACACCCCATTCGCAATAACACACTTGCCGCATCCGCACACGCGAATACGCTGCCACATGAATTCAATATCTTGAGAGGTAGGGAAAAGGAATTTAACAGGGGAGGAACATTTCGCTCCCCCAACAATGTGAGGCTTTCGAGAGTGGTTCAGCCGCTAGGCGGAAGGTGTAATTCAACCGGAGGCGTAGTCCTGCTACGATGAGGATTGAATTATACCTTCCAACGACGCGGATGAGCCGCTATCGGAAGCCGAGTCTCCGGGCTTACCGAGGACGGAAGGTAATGCGACCGCGAGTGAGATCGTACGGGGAAAGTTCCACGGTGACGGTGTCGCCGGGCATGACACGGATGCGGAATTTACGCATCTTGCCGGAAATGTGTGCGAGGACATTGTGTCCGTTTTCGAGTTCTACGCGGAACATTGCGTTGGGCAGCGCTTCTTCAACGGTGCCCTGGACGGTGATCCCTTCTTCTTTGGCCATATACTTAATATCCTCCTAAATTGAGACGGGAAAAGCCCACCCTCGCAAGGGCGGGCTTGGATTGCCTATTTGGCGAGAGTCGGAAGCTTACCAGCTCGGACGTTCGACGCGGGGCTTAGCTTCATTAACCTTGATGTTGCGGCCACCGAAATCGGTGCCGTCAAGAGCTTCGATTGCTTCGAGAGCGCCCTGATCTTCCATTTCCACGAAGCCGAAGCCACGGGGACGACCGGTTTCACGATCTTCGATCAGTTTGACAGAGGTTACTTCACCGTAAGCAGCAAATGCGTTACGTATTTCTTCTTCCGTGACACTCCAGGGCAGGTTGCCCACATAGATGTTCTTAGACATTCGAAAAACTCCAAAAAATGTAAATAAATAAAAGCTTTGGCGATAAATCGCCTGGCGAAACAAAGTGAAGGAAGTACAAAAATGCACACACCTTTCACAACCTTTTTTGTCCACCTATCGTCAGTTCTGTCCGGCGGTTACCGACTGCGTCCCCTTAGACGCCACCGACTACTGTAGTAGAGGGCCATACACTGGGAGAATTTCACCGTCAAGTAAAAAGCGTCTGACAAACACCGAATCGGCTTAGATCATAAACTCCATATCACTGAAAAGTTTGTCCGCATCATAGAGGCCCGGATGGTCAGCGGAGACTGCTTCAATGGCCGGGAAAAAGTTCTCCCATTCCATCACTTCAGTAACCTTCCTCTTATCCACAAAAATCTTGAACGTTGTCCCGCGCGGACACTTGGTCAGATTGATCTCCAACACGCCCACAGGGGTCATTTCCATCCAAACCGCAGACCACGAGGTGCGATCACCCTCGGTCTTCTTGTACTTCTCGAAATATGCCTCAAAAATGCGCTTGATCTCTGTCTGTTCCATTTTTACCTCGATGATTCAGGTTCCATCCAGTATGCCCCAAACCCACACTGAGGCCAAGCTGTCGAAATAATTGCTCGCACAGTTTTTTTGCTATAGTGACCAGTGAGAGGAATCCACTGACTTTTCAGGAGAATATTAGGTGCACAACATCATACGCTGGATAGTCCCGCCACTGAAACGGAATATAGGTATCATCAACGCAGGTATCGGTGCCTTCTGTGATGCGAACGGTTTTTTACAGACAGATATGCTCAAGCTCCAGCTGTGCACTGAAGGTGTGTTCAGTTACTGTGTTGAGAATATCCGCACCAAAAAACAATCAGAAGAAATTGCTGTCTGCTTTCTCAAAGATGCAGAAAAATTCAAAATACTTATCCAGCACGCTGGTCCCGGCGGAGAATGGGACTCCTGTTTACGTCCTCAAGAAAAAAAGCCTGTAAGACGGACCAGTTTCAGCGCCATGGGGCTCTTCATAGCCATAGAAATGACGGACAGCCTGACCTTTGACAGCCAGCTTGAACTGACCTCGGGCCGCACTCTCAAGACGTATGAAATGATATTTTGTCCAGATATATCAGATAAAAAGCAGTGCACTTGATAAGAGCCTTCTGACGGTATATCGTACTCACGATCACACATCATCAGCCGGAGTACAGGTGCAGGACGATTACGAAATAATGGGAGTTTACTCCCACAGCAGTGAACACGAATCCAAGGTTGGAGAACGCGCCTCGCGTTATCGACATGGCTCATACTGGTACGTGCGCAAACTCAGCAGCGACCTCTATGACGTCCGTTCCATCAACGCCAACCACATCCCCACAGGTTCCAGCAAAGAAGTCACCGCAAACGAATTCCTCCAGTCCTATACACCAGAACTTACCTACTACGAGAACAACACCCTGCCCTGCCTTGAGACACTGCAAAAAAAAGTTCGCCTTGGCCGTCGCTACTTCAACCTCGGACTGCTCGATAAATCCGAAAGCGAATTCAGCACGGCAGTGCTGATGCAGGACGACTCCGTTCCCGGCAACATGGGGCTTTCCGAAGTGTACGCTGAGCAGCAGGAATTCAGCAAATTGCGCACCGTGTTGGACAAGCTCATGGGTATCGACGAAGTATTCAAGGAAGAGCAACGCCACCGTTTTAACGAATTTGGCATCAACCTGCGCAAAAAAGAACTCTTTGATGACGCCATCCGTTTTTACGCCAAGGCACTAGAAGTCAACGAAGTCGACGAGAACCTGCATTTCAACATCGCCCGCGCTTTTCACGGCAAAGAACAGTTCGGCAAATGCCATATGCATCTGGAACGGTCTCTTGAGTTGAATCCGGAAATGCCTGAATCGAAAAGTCTCATGCGCTTGATCAGAACGGAATCGGCAACGGCAGAGAGACTCATGGAAAGAGCAAAAGGGAAAAAGGCCGCAGCTCTCGCCGGGAAGAACGTAAGAGAAGCCGCACCGAAGACCTACGTCTTCAATATCTAATCCGAAATGCAGGGCGAATTGCCCTATTATTTGAAATCTTTCAGAGAGAACCATGTGCCCATGACATGGGCCGAATGCAAGGGATCGTAGTCTTCGTCCTGCCCGCCACCAATGTGGTGAGCGCAGAAGAATGAGCCGTCCGCCAGTTCTGCCCAGCCTGAGTAGCCGAAGTCCGGCGGTGCCGCATAGCGGTCGTTTTTGAGTTCCAGAATCCTGTCCAGCGCTTCCTGATCGGGCAGGCCGTCCTCGGCGTTCCAATTCCATACATACTGGCGATCCATACTCGGTTCGTCCACGGTCAGACTCACCCGCTTCCACGTACAATCGACACTGTTTTCCTCGAAGGGATAGGGTGCGCCAAACAAAATGGGCCGCGTGTCCGCATGGTCATCGTCCACTTCGATGGTGGTCCGCTTTTCACCGTTGATGGTCAGCGTGACCTCACCTTTGGCGTACTCCAGACGGATGGTATTGAACTGGCCCGGTTCCATGGAAATAGGCTCTTGGCCCTCGCCGTCCGGGGTGATGCTGTCAGAAGACATGCGCCACCATGTGCCGAGTCGCAGCCCGCAACCGTTCTTGTCCGATGCGTCCACACGGACCTCGGCCTCAAGAGTTGCCGTTGCCGAACGCGGATCGGTTATCGGCCGGAGCGCATACCGCACAACGGAGTCCGAACACTCTTCATTTTTCACATGCAGTCCGTCAGCAGTTTGCGTCGGGTTGGCCGGATTCTCGTGGCGCCCCTGCACCATGAAGCCTGCCATCAATTCGTCGAGCGTCCCCACCCATGCGCTGGTGCCCATGTCCGGAGACAGGTCGCGGTAGGTGACGAGTAATCGCCCGTCACTGGTCAGCCCCATGGTCGGGCGGTGGCCGATGAGCGGTGTGGGAGTGGGCGCAGACCAACTGCCCCCTTTGTCATCACTCAGACAGATATACATGGGTTCGTAAACAAAACTGTTCTCGCGCATGAGGCAGGCGATGCGGCCATCGGGCAGCAGGACCATGGACGCCTCGCAGAGCACCAGATTGCGCTCTGTGGCGACAGGGCCCAGCGGCTCCCAGGTCAGGCAATGGTCGGTGGACCGATACACCATCTGTTCGGCGGGAGCCTGTCGGATGGAGGGATGCTCTTCACCCACATGGCTGTGTCCGGTGGTGAGGAAAGTGGTGTCACCAAGATCAATGATCCGATCGAGCATGTCATGACGCGGCCCGGTCACAGGGCGGGTTTCCCAACTCGCACCATTATCGTGACTATGAAAGAAAACACGCGATGCATCAGACATAATGATTTCGTTGTCAGCCAGCTTCACCACACGTGGACAATGGCTATTCACCGAATCCATGCGCACGATATCGCCCCAAGTCTTGCCGTTATCCCGGCTTGTTTTGGACAGTGCCACCCTGCGTGTGGGCTGCACATGCTTATCCTGCTCGTTGTAGACAAGGATAAGTGTGTCATCGGCCGCACGAACGACATCGGGGAAGCAGATATATTCCCCGTCACGACGGTCAATGACGACGTGGCGTTCGGCTATATCATTAAGTGTCGGCATTTATTCCTCGCCGCGTTCGTCCTGAACTCGTTTGGTCTTGGCAAAGCTGCGTGGCAGTTCGCCGGGGCTGAGAATTTTGACTTCACTGCGCACCAAAATGTGTTTGCGAATTTCGTTGGCAACCATCTTGGCGATAGCTTCGTCGTTACCGCCACAGACACCGGGGATACGTTCCACACGCACGGACATGTGGTCCAGACCATCGCGGCGGGTCAGGGATATTTGGTACTCGGCGGACAGCTCGCCGAAGCCTTCCAGCACGGAGCCGATCTGGCCGGGATAAATATTCACGCCACGGAAGATGAACATGTCATCGGATCGGCCCATGATCTTATCCATCCTCGGCATGGTCACGCCGCAGGAGCAGGTGCCGGGAATGAGCCGGGTCAGATCACGAGTACGGTATCGAATGAGCGGCGATGCCTCTTTCTTGAGGGAGGTCACCACCATCTCGCCCACTTCGCCGGGAGCCACTGGCTCCAAGGTATCCGGGTCGAGGATTTCCAAAATATAGAGGTCTGACCAATAATGGATACCTTCGTGAGCTTCACATTCGAGACCAGTGCCGGGACCGTAGAGTTCAGTCATGCCGACAATATCAAAGCTGTCTTCAAGACCAAGCGCTTCTTCAAACTGCTTGCGCATCTTGGGTGTGTGCGTCTCCGCGCCGAAGATCGCCTTCTTGAGAGCAATCTTTTCGAACAGCCCCTGCTTCTGGACTTCCCCGCCCATGAGCAATGCCATGGAAGCGGTGGAACACAGGCAGGTGGACTTCAGGTCCGTGAGCATCTGCAACTGAATTTCGAGCAGGCCGGGACCGACAGGTAACGCCATCGCGCCGAAGTGCTCACAGCCGAGTTGGAAGCCAGCACCAGCGGTCCATAAACCGTAACCCACGCAAATCTGTACACGGTCTTCCACGGTCAGCCCGGCCAGTTCGTAGCAGCGGGCGAACATGTCTTTCCATGTGTCGATGTCGTTTTGGGTGTAGGCGAGAATTTTACGTTTACCGGTGGTGCCGCTGGAGCCGTGAATACGC
>JAFLJT010000117.1 GCA_022712855.1 Pseudodesulfovibrio sp.
AAGCTGCTGTCCGGCCTTAAAGTTGAAATTGATCACCTTCATGTGCTCGGACTCGTGAACCAGGTAGTTGGAAAAGGTGAGGTCCTTAAAACCATGTTCCTTGAATAATTCGCTCTTCTTCATGGGATTCTCCCTTGTATGTTTTATCTTTTACAATATTTCTATATTTTCAAATTTTTAAAACTGTTCAAAAATGGTTGAGTGCTAGGCGCGAATGCAATTCAAGGTCGACGCGTACTTCCTGTACGCTAGGGTTTGAATTGTATGAAGCAACGACGCAATCAGCCGTTTTTCAACTGTTTGGCTAAAACTGTAATGGTACTGTTTCCAGCACGTTGCCGTTGCGACCAACGGTTACTCTTACGGTGTTAACAGACTTGCCAGCACGCTTGACCGCTTCGGACAAGATGGCAGTCATGGATGAGCAACACGGCACTTCCATTTCCATGACTGTGATGGACTTTAACTCATTTTCAGTAATAATGCCCGCCAACTTTTCAACGTACTCCATCTGGTTGTCAAACTTGGGACAACCCATGACGACAACACGGTTAGGCAGGTACTCACTATGATAGCTCGGCATGGCGACGGGCACACAATCAGCAGTCAGCAGCAGGTCTGCATTCTGCAAGAACGGTGCATTCGGTGGAACCAGACGAAGCTGCACAGGCCAGGTGGACAGCGCGGAGCCACCACCAGGTGATGCCATGGGGATATTGGCCTGACCACACGGGGTCATGGACTGCATGGCCGCGCCGGGGCAACCGCCCATGGGCTTGGGACCGCCAGCAGGCTTGTCATCAAGGCGCAGGCTTTCTGCGCTGGGCAGGTGATCAGGAACCGCACGGCCCTGAGACTTGAGCAGGTTGGTGACTGCTTCGGGGTCAAAGTCTTCGGCTTCACGCACGATGACCTTAAGAGCGCCAGTCGGGCAGTCGCCAAGGCATGCGCCAAGGCCGTCACAGTAAATATCTTTGACCAGACGAGCCTTGCCGTCGACAATGGCGAGAGCGCCCTCTTCACAGGACGGAACACATTCACCACAACCGTTACACAAGTCTTCATTGATGCTGATCATTTTTCTGTTACTAATCATGATAATACCTCTTGGTTACTATAATAAGTCTATATTCTGGCCACGCCAAGGAAAACGGCGTGGAGACTGACAACTAATACGATAAAAGCCTTTCTGGCGTTGTCCTGAGACAGCCCAGGAAACCTATATCCAATCTGTCCATGGACGCATGCCGAAACACAATCGCCACACATGGTACAGGAAATAGCGGGCTTGCCGATCTCTATCCGATGTTCATCAAGAGCATTGTAACGGCAGCGAGTAAAACAGGCACCACACTTGGTGCAATCATCCCCCACGCGGATGCGCCAGGGTGAAATTTTGCCAAAAATATTTGCGACAATACCCATGGGGCAATACGCTGTGCAGTGCGTCATCATCCCGGCTTTCCGAGAAACGAAGACCATGATGCCAACACCGAACAAACCAAAGACAGCAGCGAAAGTAACGGCCGTCAGCCCGGGAATGCCCATGGCGCGCAGCAGAAGTGCCATAGCAATGCACAGAATCAGGGTTGTAGCCCGTCCTGCGATGCTCAGACGAGCCAGTACAGGATTCGGAGCCGGACGTTTGCCCAGACGGCTCATGGCGTCATCCCATGCACCGATGTAACAAAGGTGGCTACACCATGCCGGGCCGACCAAAAGTACGGTGACAGAAAACAGGATGATCATGAAAAATCCGTCGCCACGAAAAACCGGGCCAGCCGCGATGAGTGCGGGAACAGGGAGATGCAGCGATCCGGTCATTAACATCTTGTCCATGCCCAACAGGCCGAGAACAAGCTGCCCAAAGAAAATAATGGAGAACATGCCCCAGATACGTGGGCGGTATGTGCGGTGTCCTTTGGGGGTCAGCATCAAGCCGCCAATCCACTGGGCGTAAACACCGAGCAGTGCGATTTCAAGCCAACCCCAACCGGGGAGATACCTGTCTGCCAGCAAAACCGGGAACGGTACCTTGAAAGCAGCCATGGCAAGACCTGCTACGGCCAGCACAAAGATAACCGCGCGATGCGTGGCGTGCTCTGTGTCCTTATTGAAGTATTCACGGCAGGTTGTGCCGATGAGAACCCACAGGGCCAGTGCATCAAAAGCGATGACACCTGCCATGATTCCGACCAAACGCTTCCACGGAAGGTCGAAGGCCTGACGAAAGCTGACGAAATCCACCGTGGCGTCGGCCCAGATGTAACCGCCCCACATGAGTGCGGCGATGGCGACCAAGCGAACCCAGGCCTGGCGCGTGAAGATCAACCCGACCAGCAGCACAAAAGCCGCACTCAGACCGGAGTCATCATGTCTGTACGCATGAGCGGCCAAAAGCAGCAGTGCAAGGATGGGTATGGTAAGGATTATTTTTTTCACTTCTTTCGTCTCCGTGAACAGAAGCTGACCTTTTTTTCAGGCAAGAGCCATGACTTAGGTCAACTTCTGAAATTTCTCTGAAGAGACGAACAGTGATCAGCGAACTCGTTGAACAACAAACACGCATTGGCTATCAGAGAGCCTACCTTCTCCAACCACTTGCGGGGTTGAAGGGAAGACCATTCCAATACACCCAAGCTTTGCCATGATAATCTGGAAACTCTTCTGCGACAAAAATGAGATATGTGATTGGGGCACATTATACCACCATTCAGAGAAATCTTCGTTTCTCCAGTCCACCATTCCTGTTGTCCCCACAATGCGGCCGCCGACCTTGAGCCTTGAAACAACACCTCCAAGCTCAGCCACCGGATCAGTGAAGTGCTCAAAGACTTCAGTCATTGTAATGAGTTCAAATTCATTTTTCGGAGCATCATCCAATTGATAGAACCGTTTGTTCATCAGGGGAGTAAGATTGTGCGCAAAAACATTGGCGGCATACCCAGTCCCCCTGAAATCGAAGGCGGCATAGTCCGTGGCCCAGACCCGTAGCTTATTTTGCATGAGCAAGTTGAAACTCAACCCAATACCGCAACCAAAGACCAGAATCTTCGCTGTTTGCAGGTCGATTTTGAACATCTGAGAAAGAACACTCACCATATGCAGTTCGCGCACACCGCGATTAACCTCAAGTTTGAACTTCTCCTGATCGGGATCTATGGTATTATTGGCGTAGCGCTTTGCCCGCTTGCGCGAAGGAGCGCCATAGATTTGATCCAGCTCATCGCCTGTCAGCACGTCAAAGTCTATGCAGAAGATAAAATCACAATCCGGGCATTGAAAATATGGACGAACATAGTCCTCTCCAAAAAAATCATATATGTTGAACTGCTGGCGCTCTTCCCTGAGCCAAAGAAGAGGAGCGGTTGTGCCGCATATTTTGCAAGAATGTTCAGTAGGGTATGAATTTCGTGTTGTGATTCTATCCGACAAGGGAAGAGTGGTGGGTGTTGTATTAGTCATGTAATCTCTCAGATAGTATTCAGGCTGCTAACTAATCACAGCCATTGACAATATTTCACAGTTGGTTGAACTATGTAGAGAATGACAGTAATTGATTTTCATTGAATAATAAACAATTGAGATAAGGTACTCCATGGACAAACTCAACGCAGTAAAATCTATTATGTTTTTCGAGGGCTTGCCCGAAGAAAAATTCAACAAGCTCGCAGAAATCTCTATTGTAAAGAAATACAAGAAAGGCCAGATTCTCTTCGAAGCCGACGTTCCTGCGCACGGATTTTTCGCGCCCATATCCGGGCGCGTGAAAATTTTCAGGACTTCACCGTCCGGCAAAGAGCAGATTCTCCACATCTTCGGCCCCGGCGAAGCATTCGGTGAGGTTCCCGTGTTCGAAGGCGGAACCTTCCCGGCTCACGGTCAAGCCGTTGAGGACTGCGAAGCACTCTTTTTTCCCCGCCGTGACTTTGAGAATATGATTAAGGAAGATCCTGACCTCGCCATGAAGATGATGGCAATGCTCTCTCAAAAACTCAGGATTCTGGTCAACAAGATCGATGACCTGAGCCTGAAGGAAGCCCCATCGCGCGTAGCATCCTATCTGCTGCTGCTCCGCTCTTCCCAGGACTCGGATACTTTCAAGCTCGACCTGCCCAAGGGGCAAATAGCTTTTTATCTCGGCACGATTCAAGAGACTTTGTCACGTATATTCAAGAAATTTACTGAACAGGGGATCATCGAGATCAGCGGAAAGGAAATCAAGATTCTGGATATGGAGGAGTTGGAAGAAATCGCCAACGAAGGTCGCTAACGTTCCACCTCTCAACAAACCAACGCAAAAAGCCCGCTACACATAAGTGTAGCGGGCTACTTTTGTAGCAGCGTACAAGCGAGAGCTATTTCTCGATCTTGTTGATGGCTGTCTGGAGGCGAGAGATGCGGCGTTTTGCCTGGCTGGCGTGGATGACCTTCTTGCGTGCAGCACGATCCAGAATGGATGTAGCTTCAACAAGGGCAGTCTCTGCCTTTGCAATATCGTTTTCCTCGATGGCAATACGAACATCCTTGATGGTGTTCTTAATGCGGGTCTTGGAAATACGGTTACGAGCGCGACGCTTCAAGCTCTGACGGTGCCTCTTCAGTGCGGATTTGTGATTAGCCAAGGTAATTTCTCCTGATCAAATTGATTATCGTAGTAAAAAAAACTGTTTCTTATTATTCTTCCCGAAGGGAGAGCTTTTTATAGGGACAATCCCTCTGATGTCAAGCCTTTTTAGTCAAACTGTTGAAAAACGTACGATTGCTGCGTTGCTTCAAAAATGTCGAACCCTCGCGTACAGGAAGTACGCAGCGGCCTCGCCATTTTCTTGCGCCTTGCACTCACACATTTTTGAACAGTTTGTTTTAATTGCCAATTT
Source organism: Pseudodesulfovibrio sp. (assembly GCA_022712855.1). Lineage (GTDB taxonomy): Bacteria > Desulfobacterota > Desulfovibrionia > Desulfovibrionales > Desulfovibrionaceae > Pseudodesulfovibrio. Next base: position 4,881 of record JAFLJT010000117.1, read on the forward strand.
TATTAAACTTGTAAAGCATTGAAGTCGGCCAGACGTCCAAGTCTGTCGACCAATGCCTTGAGTAGATTCAAGCGATTAAGGCGGATATTGGCGTCGTCAGCCATGACCATTACGTTATCAAAGAACGCATCCACAGAGGGGCGCAACTCTCTGAGAAGCCCCATCAAACCTGCGAAATCGTTATTTTCCCAAAGGTCATCGAACCGGGGTGCCATCTCTTCCAGCTTGGTGCCGAAAGCGATTTCATGTTCGCCTTCGAACAGATCCGGTTCATAATTTCCGGTCAAATCCTGACCAGCTTCGTCACCCTGCTTGCGGATGATGTTGGCAGCGCGCTTAAAGGTCAGCACAGCCTGCTCAAAGTCATCTTCCTTAGTGAAGTTGCTCAGCGCTTCCAAACGAGCCTTCAAGGTACGAATGTCGTTGAATCCGGCACCGAGTGCGGCGTCAACGGCACGTGTATCGAAGCCCTGCCCGGAGAACAATGCGCGAAGACGTTGACTAAAGAAGGCCAGCAGATTGTCCAGAGACTCCCCCTGCTCTACCTTCCACTTGATATCGTCGCTGTAAGCCGCCTGAGCGGACTTCAGGAACGTTTCGAGGTCGATATCCAGTTCATGCTCCATAATGATGCGGGCGATGCCCAGAGCGCAACGTCTGAGGGCATAGGGATCATTGGCGCCAGTGGGCTTTTTACCCAGCCCGAAACAACCGGCCATGGTGTCCACTTTGTCGGCCATGGAGACCAGTGCGCCAGACAGGCTCGACGGGACCGGAGAATCCGGTCCAGCAGGCAGATACTGTTGGTAGATACCCTGCGACACGATTTCGCCCTTTCCAGAACGTTCGGCGTAAAGACCGCCCATCTTACCTTGTAAGCTATCGAATTCGATAACCATCTCGGATACGAGGTCAGCTTTAGCCAGACGGCCAGCCAATGCGTACTTTTCGATTTCACCCGGCAGGATGGACTTGGATGCACCAAGTGTCTCGGCCAGTTTTCCGCAGAGATTCTCGATACGACGGGCTTTGTCGCCCACAGAGCCCAGAGGGCCGAGGAAGACGACATTATCCAGCTTATCAAGCCAAAGCTGCATATCGATCTTGCAATCCGCTTCCCAGAAGAAACGAGCATCTTCAAGACGCGCCTTAAGCACACGTTCCCACCCCTTCTTGACCAGAGAGACTTCTGTCGGCTCCAGATTCAAAGTGGTCAGAAAGTGAGCCATGAGTTTGCCGTCAGGGCCCTGCACACCAAAGCTCTTCTGGTGCGACTGCATGGAAGTCAGCAAGACCTCGCGCGGCAACTCCAGATACAGCGAATCAATGTCGCCGATAAGCGGTTTGGGGTACTCAACCAGATTGGCAACTTCATCAAGCAAGCCATCAGTCCACACGATTTCACCACCAAGCTCTTTGGCAAGGCGGTTACCTTCGGCAACAATGGTCTTCTTACGATCTTCTGGATCAATGACGATCTTGCAATCATCCTTGATAACGGAAAAATATTCGCCTGCGTTCGCAATGGAGAACGGGCCGGGGCCCATAACGCGGTGTCCGCGAGTCTCGCGGCCAGCGGTCATGTTCTCAACGGAGAACTCGATCACGGTGTCGTCAAGCAAGGCCAGCAGCCAGCGTACCGGGCGGCCAAAAGTAAAGTCATAGTTACCCCATGCCATTTTCTTGGGGAAAGACAGGGACTCAATGGATTTGAGGCAAATGTCCGGCAGAATATCAGCAGTCTTACCGCCACCGACAACCTTCTTGGCTGCCAGATATTCACCTTTGCCTGTGTCCATCTTGAAGAGAGCATCTTCGCTGACACCCTGAGTCTTCGCAAAACCCTGTCCAGCTTTGGTCAGATTACCGTCATCATCATATGCGATGCGGGTGGGAGGACCAGTAACAGTCTCCTCTTCCTGACGCTGTGCATCAGCAATGCTGCTGACGTAAGCCGTGATGCGACGCGGGGTGGCATAGGTTGCAACACCGTCGTTCTCCACCATGGCTTCGCCAAGGAGCTTGGCAAAGTTCTTTTCCAGCTCCGCAGCCAGCTTCGGCACGAAGCGGGCGGGCATTTCCTCGGTTCCGATTTCCAATATGAATTCGGCCATCTTACTACTCTTTTATATTGTAAATTCGCGTGGTTTGGTCTTACTTGTTCAACATCGGATAGCCCATTTCTTCACGCTGATCAGCGTAAAGGCGAGCGATCTTTGAAGCCAGATTACGGACGCGACCAATGTAGGTAGCACGTTCAGTAATAGATATGGCTGCACGAGCATCCAGCATGTTGAAGGAGTGGGAACACTTCAAACAACAATCATATGCGGGCCAGGGCAAACCTTCTTCGCACAAGTTCAGACACTCGGCCTCATACTTGTTGAACAGATCGAACAGCATGTCCGCATTGGACAGCTCGAAGTTGTACTTAGACATCTCCACTTCGTTCTGATGAAAGATGTTGCCGTACGTGATCTTGTCGTTCCACATGAGATCGTAGACAGACTCTTTTTCCTGCAAGTACATGGAGATACGCTCAAGGCCGTAGGTGATCTCCACAGAAACCGGCTTGAGATCTATACCACCAACCTGCTGAAAATAGGTGAACTGCGTCACTTCCATGCCGTTGAGCCAGACTTCCCAGCCAAGGCCCCATGCGCCGAGCGTCGGTGATTCCCAGTCGTCTTCCACAAAGCGGATATCGTGCGCCTTGGCGTCGATACCGAGAGCGGACAAGCTCTCAAGGTAGAGTTCCTGGATGTTATCCGGAGACGGTTTCAGAATGACCTGAAACTGATAGTAATGCTGCAAGCGGTTCGGATTCTCACCATAACGACCATCGGTCGGACGGCGGGAAGGTTCCACATAAGCCGCGTTCCACGGCTCGGGGCCGATAACACGGAAGAACGTAGACGGATTGAATGTACCCGCGCCGCACTCGATGTCCATGGGCTGCACAACAGCGCAGCCGTAGTCGGCCCAGTAATTCTGAAGCGTTAGTATAACTTCCTGAAAATTCATCAAATACTCCAACTCATACCTTTTTATACATACCATTGTCCCAGGACAGACCCAGGTGATAGGCAACAAACAATTCGACCAACTGACTGCATTGTCGCCGGACCTCTTGATCCATGGCAACCGTGGCCCAATCTGCGGGCCGACTCTGCTGTATCCAATCGAGGGCGCGCAAGGCGCCTGCGGTAATTGGTCGAGCAAGTCCCTCTAACGGTTTCCCACTGGAAAGACAAGTCGGACAGGCCGCTTGGCCTTTCTCAATACCGAACTGATAACCCGATGCCGTACCCACCACTTCGCCGCAGTTTCCGCAGACCAGAAAATCAGGATTATACCCCATATCAAAGGCCAGTTTAGCCCGAAACAACCACGGCACAAAACCAGTGCTTCCACCACCTTTTTCAAGCATGGTCATGGTTTCCAGCAACAAAGTGTACGCAGAACCGCTTTCAGATGGCTCGATCTCAACGGCTTCAATGAACTTGATGCAATTGACCGCAATACCAGTCTTGACGGAATCTTTTCGAAGAAGGGGAAAATTGTGAAGAAGTGACCCTTCTTCAAGAATTGTGTAGTCGCCGCGCTTGCTGGAGCCGATAGTAAAAAGAACGTGGCTCAAGGGGTCTAGGCAACCAACAAACCGACGTCGGCTTCGGCTGCCACCAAAGGCAAAGGCATTGAATATGCCGCGCGTGGGGGTGAGTAATTTGACCCAGACATCCGCCTCTCGAAAGCGCCCGACTTTTAATACCAGCGCTCTCTCTGTGGCGTTCATGTCCGCTCCAAATTTCTATTGAAAAATCTACTCGCCGAAACGAAGGGTCTGGATATTGCCCTGAGAGCCATCCAGAAAAAATGACTTGCCGTTGTAGGAAACAGTCACACCAGCAACATTGCCGATACGAATACGGCGTGGTGTGTTGAACATTAACCGGAGCGGCTCGCCCTGCGTGAGAACGTAGTCGCGGTACATATCAGCTTCACCGCCCTTCCACAGGCCAATCCAGCAGCCTTTATCCGAGGTCGCACGAATGACGAGAACGTGGTCATACTTCGGCTTTTCCGGCTTGGGAGCTGCAACAACCTTTTTCTTAGGCTTCTTTTCCACCTTCGGTTCCGGCTTCGGCTCGGGCTTGGCTTCTGCCTGAGGCGCAGGCTTGGCCTCCGGTTCAACAGCTTCAGCTTCAGGCACGACGGCCGCTGCATCAGATGCAGCGCCCGGCTTCTCAGTGACAGCTTCTTTCGGCACGTCCAGATCAGCTGTTTCTTCGTGCGCCTGTTCTTCGACAATCGGCGCGGGCGGTGCAGTTTCTTCAACGGTCTCCGTGGAAACCTGTGCCTCTTCTGCTTCGTCCGAATCGACCTTGTTAAAATTCATAACCAGCAGGATAACAACGGCCACCAGAAAGACCAGAACGAGCATCATGGGCCAAATTGCCCTGCCCTTTCGTTCGGGCGCTTCCGGCTCATGAAATGCCTTCTCTGCTGCCGGGGAAACTTGATACACCTGTTCTTCAGGCCCATCTGCTTCGTCCTGATACTCGCGATCAACGATCATGGACAACTCATTGGCATCCAGACCGAGATAACGGGCGTAGCTTTTTACAAACCCCTTGGTATACACGGGGTGCGGTAACATGGAACGGTCGCCTTTTTCCATGGCTATAAGGTTAGTACGGCTAATTTTGGTGGCTTCCATAACCACCTCCATGCTGAGGCCTTGCCTCTCGCGTTCACGCTGCAGCGTAAGTCCTAATTCCTGAAAATTCATTGAAATCTCTCCGTTTCCGAGCATGTGAGCTAATCCATGTATACAATGACAGAGTTTTCTTTCAAATTTGCGAAATACTCATCAAAAATCTTTTCACGTTTGGCATCCATCAACCGTTGGAAAATGGAATCTTTCACTTCTTCCAAAGGAACCAATCTGTCCTCGACAACTTTTACAGGCGAGAGCAGCGCTTCCTTACCCTGAACCGTGATTGGTTGGCCGACACCGCCGACTGCAACACCTTCAATAGACTGTTTCCAGTCATCAGCCAGGTCGCCCCAATCAACATCACCGATAGAGCCGCCCTTGTCCTTACCCGGCCCAACACTATACTTCGTGGCCGCCTCGGCAAAGGTCAGTTCACCGTCCTCGATTCTTTTCTTCACTTCAAGGGCAGCGACTTCAGCCGGAAGCAGGATAATGGCCAGTTCCACCATCTTCTCGAGCAAATAATCTTCGCGCCGAGTTTCGTATTCCTTCTGGATTTCAGTATCGGTCACGAGCACCTTGCTATGGACCATATACCCCAGAAGTTCTTGCTTTTCTATCATACCTTTCAGTTTTGAGCGAAAACTCTCAATGGTTTCCCCGTCCTCGGCGATCCGAGCTTCAAAACCATCAGCAGAAATCCCCTGTTCTTCCTGAATTTTGGTAACTTCCTGATCAAGAACTTCATCTGAAATTACAATCTCGTATTTCTTGATTTCCTGGGCCAACAAGGTGTCATTGACCATCTTGTCCAAGGTTTGCTTCTTAAGTTTATTGAACTGTTCCTGTTCAGTGCTACTCAAAGTCCTGCCCTTGATCTGTGCAAGAATAGGTTTAAGCTCCTCATCCAGATCATACTGAGTGATGATGGAAGAATTTATCTTGACCAAAATCCGGTCAATAACAACCTCTTCTGCCAAGGCATACGCAGGAAATAACAGCATAAAAGCCCATACAGATAAGGACAAAATTCGAATCACGTATAACTCCTTACAATCCCAACCCGGGATGCTACTTCATCATTTTTTGACAGATTCTAGTCTCTTTGCACAAACTATGCAACGAACGCGATGGCTTAGCCCTCGGTCTCATTATTCCTTTCATCGTCAACGACAGTTTCATCAGTCGATTCCGGTTGAGCTTCCTCAGTTTCCACTTCGGTGGCTGGAAGCAAATGCGTGCTCACAGTTATTATCGCTGTGGACATACTACCAGTCAGCCACGTCTCGAATGCGTCACTGAGTTTGCTTTCGAGCAATGCCTTTTCCACCAAAGGATATGCCTGCGCCGGAGCAAGTACCTTGGCAGGGCTTCTCTCTAGCAAAACCAATGCCTCAAAACCGAAACGGTCGGTCAACACGCCGCTCGACTGGCCCGGCACAAGACCGGAAATGGCGTTCTTCCATGTAGCGGAAAGCCGCCCTTCACGGACCACAACTTCACGAGTCTCAACTTCACCAAATACGGTGGCGAGGTTGGCGTGATCCTGTTCCTTCATAAACAGTTCGACCGCTTTACCGACAATCTCCCGGCTGGGGCCGCGCACAACAAGTATGCGTAAGCTTTCAGGTAAATAGAAATCTGAAATATGGTCTTTGTAATATTCCTGTGCTTCTTTGTAATCGATCTTGATCTGCGCCCTGAGTACCTGCTGGAAGAATTTCTTCATGGCCAGATGGTTCTTCAACTGCTTGCGCCATGACTTGAGATCGATATATTCTTCGACCAGCATCTGGTCAAAAGCGTCTTCAGGATAATCAGCGCGGACAGCTTCTTCAGCCTTGAGCAATTCATGATCGGTGACCGCCAAATCCTGACTGACAAGCTCCTGAACCACCAACTCCTGCACTATGAGATCGGTCAGGATCTCGCCATATTCACCCTTGAGTTTTTCCACGCTCGGCACATAACCACCAGCGGTGTCAGCCTGAAATTGATCATGCTGGAACTCAAGTTGTGACAAGTAAATGGGATCACCATTGACCCGGGCAATTATACCTATGTCGTCGGAGTCGTTGGTACATCCGAACAGCATGGCAATGAAAATATAGAGAACAACTTTGCGTAACATTTTTACTCGCTGGTTACGTTTTCTGCGCATTTGTATCATTCGATTCCAGAAGCGATTCAAGCTCCACTGCCGTATCTTCAAGGGCTTGGCGCATGGACTCAGCTTCCTGATAACGTACTTCAAGTTTAGCCGGCGGCAAAAGCTTGGCCCGCCCTTCCCGTTCGCCAACCCATCCAATGAGTTTGGCCGGATTGGCAGCCACAGCATTCTCGCCCCATGTAATCACGGCCCGGCCAGGATACAATTCTGCCCTGTCCGCCTGGAGTCGCGACAATGCCTGCTTGATACGCAAGACACCGAAGAACGATTCCAGTTCCGTGGGCAGATGTCCGAAGCGATCCCGGAGTTCTGCCTCAAGTTCCTTGAGCGACACCTCATCCTTGGCCGACGACAACGCTTTGTAATAACGCAGTCTTTCCTTGGAATCCGGAACATATCCGCCAGGGATGTGCGCCTCGAAAACAAAGTTCAATTCAGGTTCGGAGGCTTTGGTATCCGCTTCGCCGCGAACACGTCGTACCTCTTCTTCTAGCATCTCAAGGAACAATTCAAGTCCAACTTTGGCTATCTGCCCTGATTGGGTCTCACCAAGGATATTTCCCGCTCCTCTGAGCCGGAGATCTTCCATGGCGATCTTGAATCCTGCCCCCAGATAATCCATGTCCAGAATGATACGCAAGCGTTTACGTACAATTTCAGAAATATCATCAATATGCGGCACCACAAAATAGGCATATGCCTGCCGTTCACTCCGCCCGACACGTCCGCGCAACTGATATAACTGTCCCAGTCCGAAAAGCTGCGCCTGATCAACAATAAGCGTGTTGGCGTTAGGGAAATCCAAACCGGATTCAACGATGGCGGTACAAACAAGCACATCAATTTCACCATGCCAGAACCCTCGCATGGCTTCTTCAAGCCCTTTTTCCGACATCTTGCCATGGGCCATGGCGACTTTGGCATCCGGGGCCAGTTCGCGAACGAATGCGGCCACCCGCTCAAGGCCGTTGACCCTGTTGTAGACCCAGTACACCTGACCACCGCGATCCAGCTCGCGCCGCAAAATAGCTTTCAACTCACCGGCGTCACGTTCACTGATGGCCGTTTCCACTGGCTTGCGGTCAACTGGCGGTGTCTCAATAACAGACAGCGCACGAATGCCCGACAAGGATAACTGCAAAGTCCGAGGAATGGGTGTGGCAGAAAGGGTCAGAACATCGATATTATGCCTGAAATGTTTCAGCTTTTCTTTATGTTTGACGCCAAAACGCTGTTCTTCGTCGAGGACAAGCAAACCGAGATTTGGCAGCTCAACGTCTTTGGATAAAATTCGATGGGTACCGATGAGGATATCAATCTCGCCCCGGGCCGCCGCTTCCAAAACGGTCTTCTGGCGCTTGCGGGGAACAAAGCGACTGAGCAGCCCGACACGAATCGGAAAACCTTCCATGCGCTTGGTGAAGGTCTGATAATGCTGCTCCGCAAGAACGGTGGTCGGACACAGGAGTGCGGTCTGCAACCCTTCGAGGGCAGCGCGAAATGCGGCGCGTAATGCCACTTCGGTTTTTCCGAACCCGACATCGCCACAGACCAGTCGATCCATAGGCTCCGACTTTTCCATATCCCGGAAAACGTCCTTGACCGCCTTGTCCTGATCTGGTGTCTCCTCAAAGCCGAAGGTGGCTTCGAACTCGGAATACATGTCGTCCAACGGGCCGTATTTAAATCCTTTTGCGACCTTACGAAATGCATACATTTCGACCAGTTCGTGAGCAATCTTTTCGATAGCCTTACGCGCCCGCGCCGTGGTCTTGGCCCAGCGCAAACCGCCCAACTTATCCAAAGCCGGAGCCTTAGCCCCTTCCGGCCCCTTGAAGCGCTGCACGAGATTGAGCCTGTCTACAGGAAGGTAGAGCTTATCTTCACCGGAAAAGAACAAAAGCAGATAGTCGTTGGCTGCATCACCAATACTCATATGATGCAATCCGCCGAACTGAGCCAGTCCGTAATCCCGATGGACCAGCATATCCCCTTCGGTGAGGTCTTCGTATTTATTCAGCCCTTTGAACGCCTTGTCGCGTCCGCCATGGGCTTTGGGCGCTTCAGGCTGTAAAACCTCTTCGCCAAGGATACGGGTCTGACTCCAGAGAAGTTCCATGCCTTTTCGCAAAGGAGAAACCAGCGCAAATATGCCCCGTTTTTGCGGAGAGTACTCAAGCGTCATGGGCAGCTGTTCTTGTTCTGCCAGCTTCAAAAATTTGTGTCGTGAACGGTCGGAGCGGAAGCTGAGAATGGTCTGGTATCCAGAACGAGTCCATTCCTTAAGCCCTGTCATCAGCGCGGACCATGGTCGACGAGATGCCTCTGGTTGCCAGAAAAGATCTGTAAAATCACTGTACGGCGTCTCGGCCAGATCAATGCCGTTTTTCTCACGGCCAATGGTCAGCTCTTCAAAAACGACCTGACGTTTGTCTTGCCACGCCATACGCGCAACTTCATGGGATCGGCAGAAAAAGCGTAAGGGCCAACGAACACCCTTCTGTCTGGACTCTTCATCCACATAATCACGCCATGCCTGATCCTGATCTTCCGCACGCGCTCGGAGCGCACCGCCGGAAGAGAGCAAGAATGCCGTATCCTTCGGCAAATAGGATTCAAGTCCAACAGGATCGGTATAATACATCCCGGGCCAGACAAACCCATCATTGGATTCAAGGCGATCAGACAGCGTAAGCTCTTCGGCCGCCGACATTTCACCAGTGGTCCGGAGTCGTTTCCACACATCCCGTGCCTGCTGCGCATAACCATCAGTGGTGATGCCCGGCGAGACTGGCAACAGTATGACTTCCGGCAAATCGACTTTTGATCGCTGGGATGCCGGATCAAAAAGGCGGATTTCTTCGAGGTTGTCACCAAAAAATTCGAACCGTAACGGCAAATCATATCCGGGAGCGTGGATATCGAGGATATCACCACGCATGGCCATATCACCGGGACCGGACACCATCTTTCGCCGTACATATCCCCATGAAACAAGCTGTTCCAACAGAATATCAGGCGACATTTCCTCGCCCTTGGTCAGCGTCACCCAATTTTCACGCAGAACAGCCTCTCCCGGCCAGTGTGGCAGGAGGTTGTCCACGGTCATCAGCACGCCGCACGGCTTCTTGCCGTAGGTCAACGCATAGAGAGCGGCCCAACGCTCACTCCATGCCTGCGCGTCTGGCTGACGAGAATGATATGGGGGAATGGTGATCCAGTCACGCTCCCACGAGGGAGCATATTCACCAGCGGTTGTATTGGAAAAGAGTTTCAGCAGCGCACGCATCTGCTTAAATTCAGCAGCACCGGGAACAATTATGGCCGTGCTCTGCCCTTGGGACAGCAGCGAACAACCAACAAACGCCTGAGTAGCCGGACCGCTCTTGAAGACGCGGACCGAATCAGTGGTTCCTTTGATGAAATCATTTATGGCTGCTGGAAACGTGGATGACATGTGTCTTTTTGCTGCTTTTCTAATTATCTAATGAATCGACAATGTATTGTGTTGAGAATGGTGCGAGTGCTAGGCGCAATCAAAAGTCAGGGCCGATGCGTTATTGAAATACGCTAGGGTCTGACTTTTTTGAAGCAACGACGCAATCGGGCCATTATCAACAAAATAAGCCGTCCTACTCCTATCGGGAGTAAGACGGCTTGTCATCAAGTAATTATAGAGATTATACGCCGCTGAGGGCTTCAATTTCATCGGTGTTCAACAGCGAATCAAGATCAAGCAGAATGAGCAGGCGATCATCGAGCTTGCCGACGCCGTCAATATAGTCGGAGTCCATGCCTGCTACCACTGGCGGCGGCGGTTGGACCGCGTTGGCCGGGATGCGCAAGACTTCCGAAACGGAATCAACCACAAATCCGACGATGATATTATTGAATTCAACGACGATAATGCGCGTATATTTATCGTGTTCTTTGGCATCAAGGCCAAAACGACTACGCATATCAACAATGGGAATAACCTTACCACGCAGGTTAATGACGCCCTCGACGAACTCGGGCGCACGCGGAACATTGGTGATCTCCATGGTGCGGATGATCTCCTGCACCTGAAGGATATTGACTCCGAATTCCTCTTCGCCAATACTGAAGGTTACGAGTTGTATGAGTTCCTGATCGGTCTCAACGTCGTCAATATCAACAATATCTTCAACTTCAACGTTCATGCTTACCTCGTCAACAGCTCTGTTTGATACAAAACATGAGAAAAATTCAACCTAAACAATGTGTCAACCACCGTCATTTTTGTCAATTAAAATATCTAGCCGTATGAAATTGTTGACAAGTATTCATGTTCTATCCCCTCCAATAAATCATCCCGCAAAACGGCACTGTGTATCATAATATTTTTGCTAATGATTATCATTTGTTAAGATAGTTATAATGCTCAGACCCCAAAGTGTTATTGACTGCCAAAAGATAAAGGACTAACTTAAACATCACTTCAGCCATAGGTGGCTGATTTCCTTTGAATTTTTACCGAAAGGATGGGCCTTAGAATATGGGTCAATACGCCTCTTTCGACGCAAACGATACGCTCGAAGAACAGGTCAAGAACCTGGCCGACGAAGAACTCCTGGATTTCTGGCAAGAAACACAACAGCTTGCCAAAATGCTGGATGAACAGAAACCGACAGATGTTGAATACAATCCCGAATACGAACGGGTTATTCTTCAGGAACTCAAACTCCGCAAATGTTACACGGGACAATTCTAGTCCCTGACGTAAGCATGAAAAAAGTCCCTGCCTCATTAGAGGCAGGGACTTTTTTTGTTCTTTTAAGTGAGAAGCCTACTCAACAGGCAAACGCCCAATGCTGAAATAAGCAAAACCAGCCTGTCCCATGCGTTCGGGCTGGTAAAGGTTACGACCATCAAAGATGATGGGAGCCTTGAGCAACTTCTTGATTTCCTCAAAGTTCGGGTTACGGAACTGATTCCAGTCGGTGATGACGGCCAGAGCATCGGCTCCTTCCAAAACATCGTTCTGGTTGTCGAGAATCTCAAGACCTTCGATATGGCCGATTTCTTCACGAGCGCGGTCATTGGCAACCGGGTCAAAAGCTTTCACCTTCATACCAAGCGCGGTCAGGTCTTTGATAACCTCGATGGCCGAAGCTTCGCGGATATCATCAGTATTGGCCTTGAATGCGAGACCCCAGATAGCCAGTGTACGGCCAGCGACGCCGCCCTGCGGCTCAAAGTATGCCTTGATCTTGTCAGCCAGCACATGTTTTTGCGCATCGTTCACTTCATCCACGGAACGGATGAGCTTGGCGTCATAACCGTGTTCCTTGGCCGTGCCGATGAGCGCCTTCACGTCCTTGGGAAAACAGGAACCGCCGTAACCGACACCGGGATAAATGAAGCTGTACCCGATACGGCTATCGGAGCCGATACCAGCACGAACCTCGGAGACATTGGCTCCGACACGCTCGCATATATTTGCGACTTCATTAATGAAAGATATCTTCGTTGCCAGCATGCAGTTGGCTGCATATTTGGTCATCTCGGCGCTGCGCACGCCCATGACAATAAGCTTTTCACGACTGCGGGCAAAGGGAGCATAGAGTGTGCCGATGACCGTGGCGGATTTTTCGTCCTCGGTACCAACAACTACACGGTCCGGCTTCATGAAATCGCTGACCGCGTCGCCCTCTTTGAGAAATTCGGGATTGGACACCACATCAAAGTAGATGGACTCGCCACGCTTTTTCAATTCCTCGTCAATGATGGAACGAACGCGGTCGGCGGTACCAACAGGTACGGTGGATTTATCAACCACGATCTTCGGTGAAGTCATG